>WFWZ01000298.1 GCA_015490875.1 Planctomycetaceae bacterium | reverse complement strand
GAAAACTTCCGGCCGCGAGCAACACACCCGAGGCTGGGAATCACGCCGGCAGGTTGCGTTACGCGCTATAAATCTCTTTGCCGTCAAAGTTTATCGCTCGCGGCCCCCGCGAGTCAAGCACAACCCTCCTCCCTCGCCGATACTCCAACTCCCGCTGATGACAACGAAGTGTCGAAGTGCTATCGTCGGTGCAGACAAGTTCGCCCATCTGCCGGTTTGGCCGAGACCGTCGCCTAGCGAGGTGACAAGAGCAACTGGAATGCCAACGCCGGTTTAGGCAGTCGCATCGGGCTGAGTCCCCTTGCCCCCTCAGGTCCTCCCTATGCCCATCCGGACTCGCGATATCCGCGGACAATTCATTCTGTTGGGTACCGGCACGAGCGTCGGGGTTCCGGCTTTGGGCTGCGATTGTCCCGTCTGCACCAGCGGCGAAGAGCGCAACCAGCGGCTCCGCTCGGCAGCTCTCGTGGGATTGCCCGACGGCAATCTGCTCATCGATACACCTCCCGATCTGCGCACGCAGCTCTTGCGAGCCGGTGTCGGCATTGTCCATGCGGTCGTCTACACCCACGCCCATGCTGACCACCTCTTCGGGCTTGATGACTTGCGACTCTTTCCCTTCTACCTCGGCGGCCCGGTACCGCTGTACTGTGAGCCTTCCGTCGAGGCGACCATCCGCCAAACCTTCGCCTACGCCTTTGACAGCCGGCCTGCCACGCACGCGGGCGCCGTGCCGAAACTCGATCTGCGGTCGATCTCCACTGATCCCTTTCCGCTGCTGGGCACCACGATCGTTCCACTTCGATTCCAGCACGGGCCTCGATTCGAAGTGCTCGGTTTTCGAATCGGAGATCTGGCGTACTGCACGGACGTCAGCGCTGTGCCGGAGGAGACCTGGTCACGCCTCGAGGGCCTCGAGGTGCTCATCCTCGACGCCCTGCGCTTCAAGCCTCATCCCACTCATCTTTGTCTCGAGGAAGCGATCGAAGTCGCTCGTCGCGTCCAAGCTCGGAAGACGTACTTCACCCATCTGTCGCACGACTTCGACTACCACGAAATCAACTCGCGTCTTCCGAAGGGGATGGAGCTGGCTTACGACGGGCTCACCCTCCGCCTACCCCTGTAGGGTCGCTCCGATAGGTCTTTCAAAGCTTGCGTCAACGGCGCCGAGCCAGATGGAGTTTCTCGAGTTCCCTCAGGTAGTCGACACCAATCTGGAAGACTTCGTTCAAATAATAGTCGCGGCGAATCGTCTCATCCGGATTGATCTGCTTCTCGAACTGGTCTTCCTCGGCTTTGCGAGCGTTGAACTCTTTGTGAGCTGCAATGTACTCTTCGCGGTTGAGTGCGATTTTCTTCTTCGCCTTCTGCTCGAGGTACTCGGCGATACGCCGGTTGAGCTTGATGAAGTCCTCGGACTTCTGCCGCCGGCTCTGAGAACGCTCGATCAACTTCCGCACGATGTCTCGAGTCACCATAGCGTAGCGCTGGAACTCAGCAGGCTGGATGCGATCGAAGTCGATCGCATACTCCAAGTCCGCCTCGCCGATATCCATGTGCGTGGTCAAGGAAGGGAGGACAACATCAGCGAGGACGCCGCGCTTTTGGGTGCTGTCCCCGCCGGGCCGATAGAACTGCGCCGTCGTGATCTTGAGTGCCCCCAACTGGGAAGGACGGTGCCGAGCTCGCCCCAGAAGCCACGCGTCCAAATCCTGCAACGTCTGAACCGTGCCCTTCCCGTGAGTCGTCTCATCGCCCACGATCAAGCCGCGCCCGTAGTCCTGAATCGCCCCTGCCAGAATCTCGCTGGCACTGGCACTCAGCTTGCTCGTCAGCACCAACAACGGGCCGCTCCACGCCATTCCCTCGTTTTCGTCCTCCAAAGCATCAACGCGGTTCGCCGAATCCCGGACCTGAACAACGGGACCGCGGTCGATGAAGAGCCCCGTCAAATTGATCGCCTCGGTCAAGCTGCCGCCACCGTTGCTGCGCAAATCAAGCACCACGACGTCGACGCCTTTTCCTTCAAACTCTTGCAAAATGCGCCGCACGTCCGCCGTCGTGCTTCGGTAGTTGGCCACGCCGTTCCGAGCTCCCTCCATGTCGAAATAAAAACTCGGAAGATCGATCACGCCGATCTGAATCGGCTCTCCACCATCGGGATGCGGTACGTCGAACACCTTTCCTTTGGCCGCGCTATCGGCTAATTCGATCCGAGCTCGCGTAATCGTGTAGATCTGCTTCTCGCCGCCGGAAGCCGGTACGACTCCCAAACGGACGATCGTCCCCGCTTTGCCCCGGATCATCTTCACAATGTCGTCCAACTTCATGTCGACGACGTCGACCATCTCTCCCTCTTCGCCCTGGCCGACCGACACGATCCGGTCACCTGCCTTCAGCTTCCCGTGCTTGTCGGCCGCACCGCCGGGAATGATTTTCGCAATGACCGCGTAGCCGTCTTCGTCTTTGAGTTGGGCACCGATGCCGTTGAGTCGCAAGGAGAGCTGAATCTTGAAGTTTTCATAGGACGGCGCCGACATGTACGACGTGTGCGGGTCATAGGCGTTCGTCACCGAGGTTAAGAAAACTTCGAGCAAATCATTGTTGTCGAACTGCTTCCAGCGGCGACGGATGTTGCGGTAGCGGCGCGCGATCTGCTCGCGAGCCTCTTTGGGAGACTTTTTGTCGATCACCTCGAGGAACAACAGGTCATACTTGATCCGCTTGCGCCAACGCTCCTTCGCCTCTTCAGCGTTAGTCGGATACCGAAGATTGTCGAAGTCGGTATCGAGATACTCGCGACGCGTGTAGTCGAAATCCTGCTTGAGTAGATCCTCGATCCACTTCGAACGCTCCTCCAGACGCTCCATGAACCGGCGATAGACGAGATACGCGAAGGAAGTGTCGCGTTTCTTGAGCATGTCGTCGAGCTGATGCCGGTAGCGCTGGAACTCGTCGATGTCCGACTGGTAGAAGTAGAGTTTCCGCCCGTCGAATGCCTCAAGCAGCAAATGGACGGCGCGTTCGGAAATCTCGTCGTCGAGCGGGTGGTGGCTGACGTGCTGCGTCCGCATCATCGTCGTGACGATGCTCGTCACGTTGCGGTCCTGAACCCCGGGACCGGTGACCTCGGTCTGGCCGCGAGGCGACAACACAGCCACCGCCGTCGTCGCCAACAACGCTGCCAATGCCCAGCCCGACCACCGCCATCTGCGCCGAAGCGACTGCTTACCCATCTATCTTCCCTTCCCAAACGGCTGGCTGGCCGGACCGTGTCCGATCCCTGCCGCCTAATCAGTTCCCATGAACGGCGAACCGGCCTGATCCACGACCGATGTCGCCACCCGCTACGGCTGCCGCCTCCCCATCGCCACCCCCCCCACGAGGGCTACACCTGGATGGTGATCGGGCTTGGCCACAACCCCTGAACTCTCCATGTTACCAGAAACAACGCCCCGGGGGCCCCTCGAGGTCCCAGGCAAGACGAATTGTACGGTGAGGCGCCGAATCGGCCAAGTGAGAAACCCGAGCCTCAACCGCTCCACCATTCCCAGGCGTAAATCGCCACTTGGAAGGCCAAGGCCACCGTGGCCGCCCAGCGAAGTTGCCGGCGAGGGGCCGGACGATCGCTGGCCTTAAGACCCGTCGCGCCGCCCGGCCGTTCCAGCGGCAACGTCCACAGCCAGACCAACAGCAACAGCGGCAGCAATACAAACAGCGCGCGCACTAGCGGCATGGGCACGGCCACCAGCCATCCCCGAAGCCACTCGCCTAACGCATGCAACCCCACAACATCTCTCCTTCGGCAGCGCTGCCGCCATCTTCAACCTGTCTGTCTCGACCCCCGCCAGGAAACAACCAACGCCAGTTTCTCCTCCGACTCCTGCGGCGTCAGCCAACTGACTCCCGCCAGCACGACCGCCGTCACCAGAAACGCCCAAATCGAAAAGTACAGGAACGGATCTTCGATCTGGAAAAGGCGAGGCCACCCCAGCCACTCGGCCACAGTCGGATGATTCAGCACAAAAAGCGCAACGGCCGTAGCGACGCCCGAAATGAAGCCGACGAATGCTCCAGTCCCCGTGGCCCGACGCCACAACAGACCGGCCAAGATCACCGCAAAGGCGGGCCCCTGGAAGAAGGCCATCAACGTCTGAAAAATCGTGTAAATCTGCTCGCTCGTCTCCGACAGATAAATGGCGAAACCAATCGCCCACAGTGACAAGACGCCGGTCGTCACGCGGCCTACCCACAAAAGTCGCCGATCATCGACTTCTCCCCTGCGCATGCGCACATAGAAATCACGCGTCGCAATCGTCGACGCCGAATTGAGATAGGAATCGATACTCGACATGAGCGCCGCAATGAAGGCCGCGAGAAAAACCGCGCGCAGGCCACCGGGCAGGAGTTTCGCCACGAGTGTCGGAAACGCCTGATCGCCATTCTCCAGATGCGGATAAAGTGCAAACGCGATCAACCCGGGAACGGCGATGATGATGGGAATCAGGTTCTTCAAAACGGCGCCCCACACATACGCCGCCTGAGCTTCAAACTCGGTTTTCGCTCCGAGCGACCGCTGAACGATCGCCTGATTCCCGATCCAGTAGGCGGGGCTCAGGATGAGCGCCAACCCGAAGAGAATGCCGGGCCACGGAAAAGGCGAACGCGTATCGGCCGGCAACACCAACCGCAGATGTTCCGGCCGGCCCTCTTCGACACTCGCCGCCTCCGGACGAAGCTCCTGCTCTCGCTCCCGCACCTTTTGCGCCAATGGACCGACGCCTCCTACTTCGACGAGTCCCAGCACGAGTACCAAAAGACACCCCGCAATCATCACGCCGCACTGAATCATGTCGGTGTAGACGACCGCGGACAGCCCGCCGGCGAATGTGTAGCCGCCGGCCAACAGAGCCGTCAACACGATGCAAAGCGTGGAGTCCCATCCAAAGAGTGCAGTGAGCATGCGAGCCGAGGCAAGCAGCATGATTCCGAGATTGCAAGCCATGAAGAGGAGCCAACAGGCGGCCAGTGCCACTCGGACCCCCACGTGAAAACGCCGCTCCATGAACTCGGGAATCGTGTAGACCCCCGACCGCCAGAAGATGGGAATAAAGACGAACGCCCCCACGATCATCGCCGGGACGCAGCCGATCCACTCGAAGTTGGCCACCGCCAAGCCATACCGATACGACTGGCCACCGACGCCGATGATGTCGGTACCTCCAATATCGGTCGCAACGAGGGACATGCCGATGGCCCACCACGGCAGCGAGCGGCCGCCGAGAAAGTAGTCCTTTCCCGTCTTCAACCTCGCCCCGATCCACAGCCCCAACCCCACGGTCGCCCCCAGATAGACGACCAGGACGATATAGTCGACGGCCTCGAGCTGCGTCGCCATGGCAAGAGGGATTGGGAACGAAGAAGGACTATGCGATGGTGATACTCGAGTCGAGATAAACGTCCTGGATCGCGTGCAGCAAGGCCACGCCATCCTCGAGCGGCCGTTGGAAGGCCTTGCGGCCGCTGATCAACCCCATCCCACCGGCTCGCTTGTTGATCACCGCTGTCCGCACCGCTTCCGCCAAATCGCCGCTCCCCTTCGAAGCGCCTCCCGAATTGATCAATCCGGCGCGCCCCATGTAACAATTGGCGACTTGATAGCGGCACAAATCGATCGGATGATCGCTCGTCAGCTTCTCATAAACGAGCGGAGACGTCTTGCCGAAACCAATCGCCGTGAATCCTCCGTTGTTCTCGGGCAGCTTCTGTTTGATGATGTCCGCCTGAATGGTGACTCCCAAGTGATTCGCCTGTCCGGTCAAGTCGGCTGCCACATGGTAGTCGGTATCCTTCTTGAAGGCTGGATTGCGAAGGTAACACCAAAGGATCGTCGCCATTCCCAATTCGTGCGCTCGATCGAACGCCTCCGCCACTTCGACGATCTGCCGGTTCGATTCTTCCGACCCGAAATAGATCGTGGCGCCGACCGCCGCCGCTCCCATCTCGAACGCTCGGTCGACATTGCCGAACATGATCTGGTCGTATTTGTTCGGATAGGTCAACAGTTCGTTGTGGTTGATCTTGACGACGAACGGAATCTTGTGGGCGTACTTCCTCGCCACCATGCCAAGGACACCAAAGGTCGACGCCACGGCATTGCACCCACCTTCGATGGCCAGCCGCACAATGTTTTCCGGATCGAAGTAGTCGGGATTGGGAGCAAACGAAGCACCTGCCGAATGCTCGATTCCCTGGTCGACCGGCAAGATCGACAGGTAGCCGGTCCCTCCCAATCGACCATGCTGAAACAGCCGCTCGAGATTCCCCACGACGCGCAAGTTCCTGTCACTGGGGACGAACACGCGATCGACGAAATCGGGACCGGGCAGATGGAGCCGCTCTTTCGAGATCGTCTCGCACCGATGTTCCAGCAACCGTGTCGCCTCGTCGCCCAGTAATCCTACTACGTCTACGGCCATGACAGACCTCCTCAAAACTTCCACTTCTTTCTTCGTGTCCGTCTACTCGTTGCGGACGCCACTGAAACATATAAGGCATGTACTGACTTTCGTCCCTGCCTTGTCACGATGCCGCGGGCACGCGTGGCGCCGCCGCCAAAATCTCTTCCGGCGCCTCCTGCTGGAACACTCGAAAATTCTCTTGAAACCGGCGTCCCAGATCGGCCGCCGCCACATCGTAGGCCACCGGATCATTCCATGTTCGGCGAGGAACCAGCAGATCGGACGGAACGCCGGGGCAGCGAGTCGGAATGGCAAAACCGAAGGTGGGATCCTCCACCGTTTCGGCTCGAGCCAACTCGCCACTATGGATCGCATCGATGATGGCTCGCGTGTATCGCAGCTTGATCCGACTGCCGACACCGTACGGTCCTCCCGTCCAGCCGGTGTTGACGAGCCAACCTTGCGCCTGGTGCGCCTCCATGCGCTCTGCCAGCATCTGTGCGTATTTGATCGGATGCCATACCAGGAAGGCGGCGCCGAAGCACGCCGAAAACGTCGCTTCCGGCTCGGTCACCCCCACCTCGGTCCCGGCCACCTTCGCCGTGTAGCCGCTGATGAAGTGGTACATCATCTGAGCCGGCGTCAGCCGACTCACCGGCGGAAGCACTCCGAACGCGTCGCACGTCAGCAAGATGATATTCCGAGGATGCCCACCGACGCATGGAATCTTGGCGTTGGAAATATGCTCGATGGGATACGATGCTCGCGTATTCTCCGTAATCGACGTGTCGTCGAAGTCCACAACGCGCGTCTGCGGATCGAAGACCGTGTTTTCCAAGACGGTACCGAATCGGATCGCGTCATAAATCTCCGGTTCCGACTCGCGCGTCAACCCGATGCACTTGGCGTAACAGCCTCCTTCGATATTGAAGACGCCATCATCCGACCAACAGTGTTCGTCATCTCCGATCAGTTTGCGCCGAGGATCGGCCGACAAGGTAGTCTTACCCGTACCCGAAAGCCCGAAGAAGAGAGTCACGTCGCCTTGATCCCCTTCGTTGGCCGAGCAGTGCATCGACAGGATGCCACGTTTGGGCATCAGGTAATTCATGACCGTGAAGACGCCTTTCTTCATCTCACCAGCGTACTGCGTTCCCAGGATGACGGCTTCGCCAATGTCCAGATCGAGCGCCACGGCGGTCCGCGACCCGCCGCCGATGACTTCCGGGTCTGCTGGAAACTCGCCGGCATTGAAAATCACATAATCGGGCTCGCCAAACTCCGCCAGCTCCGGCTCCGTCGGCCGGATCAGCATGTTGTGCATGAAGAGAGCGTGATAGGCCCGCGAACAAATGATGCGAACTTTGATGCGATAGCGAGGATCCCAGCCGGCGAATCCGTCGATGACATAAAGCTTTTCTCGAGTATTGAGAAAATCGATCGCGCGCCGCCGGTGCATCGTGTAGGACGTTTTTTCCAGCGGTATGTTGACGGGCCCCCACCAGACGTCTTTCTCGGAGGCAGACTCGCGCACGATCCGCTTGTCCTTGGGACTGCGCCCCGTCTTTTCCTCTGAATAGGCCACTAAAGCGCCACTCGAAACGATCGCGGCTCCGTCGCCTTTCACGGCATCTTCATAAAGAGCCGCTGGAGTCGGATTGCGCTCCACACGTTCCACGGTGATTTCATAGGCACGTAAGTCCATTGGTCGTCACTTCCACTCCTTTCACCCCGTTCGGCACGCGCGCACGGACACGCGCGCTCGACAAGCTGCCGCCTCCCGTTCCTCCCCGCAGCACGACCCATCTCCGGCAGTCTACGCCCCCCTCCCCACTCCAGCAAGGGGCGGCCGTCGATGGCGAACGAGCTTCTTACGCCCGAGTGATTTCACTAGCCTCACTACGATCTTACGCAGGATGCAAACGAAAAACGGCTACCAGAGGCAAGTGGTCCGATGCCTCGCTGGCCAATCGCGACCGCGATGCATAGGCGTGCTCCAGTTCCATCGCACCTCGAAAGAAAATCCTGTCCAGCGGTCGCATCGCATAAAAGGCTGGAAACGTCTTGACCCGCTTACCCGCCGAGCAAAACCCCGCCGGTTCGAGGAGCTTCCCGCCCAAGGTTCCCCAAACGTCGTTGAAGTCGCCACCGAGAACAACGGGCGTCTTTCGATGCACTCGGGCCAGCATCGTCGACTGCAACAATCTTTTCACCTGCATCGTCCGCTCGAATCCCGCCAAGCCCAGGTGCGTATTCGCCAATACGATCCGCCGGTGACTCGATCCAGTTGGGACACGGACATGGCACAGCAAGGCTCGACGCGGTTTCTTCAGCGGTATCGTCAGATTGCAATGCGCGATGTCGCTCAACGGAAAACGACTCAAAATCGCATTTCCATAGTGCCCTTGCCGGAGCTTGACGTTGCGCTGGTATGCGTAGTGTCGCAGTCCAGTCGCTTCTGAAAGCAATTCAACCTGCCGGTCACGGCGCGACCGTGGCACGCCGTCGTCGACTTCCTGCAAGAACGCAATGTCGGGCTCCAAATGAGCAAGCACGTCGACGATCCGCGCCAATCGGTATCGGCGATCAACCCCTCCGATCCCCTTGTGGATGTTGTAGGTAACGACACGGAGAGGAAACTCGCGCACGAGTCCCATTACTTCGCCGCCCCTCCTCGCCTCTCCGACTTCCCTCCCCTCTTCCAATGCCGGTCGGCGAAGTCGCAGTAGACCTTCCAATCCAACGCCGTTACGTCATGCTTTCCCGCGCGAATGTGGTAGCCCACCGTCGTCAAGACCGGCCGATGCACCGGCGGCATCGTCTTCGTTCCCAAGCCGTCAGTACCCAATAGTCGATAGACGGGATCGGCATGCAGGCAAGAGAGGAACTCGCCTCGAGGATCCGCCCACCGGTCTTCTTCGGCACTGCAGACTAGCACGGGGCGCGGGGCGATGAGTGCCAGGAGCATGTGCTGATCGAAGGGCATCGCATCTTCCCGATCGTTGTATTTCTTGAAGTTCTCGCAGAACCAGTGAGGAAACGATGTGTTGATCCGCCGTACGGTTTCCCCGAACCGGCGACGACTGAGCGCCGCCCCTCCACAACCGGAATTGTTCGAGATGACAATGCCGAACCGAGAGTCCGTGGCTCCCGCCCAAAGCGCCGTCTTGCCCAGACGCGAGTGCCCCATGACAGCGACATGCTTCGGATCGATACGATCTTGCCGCTCGAGATAGTCCATGATGCGACTCAATCCCCATGCCCACGCGGCAATCGATCCCCATTCGTCCGGCGCTGGTCGACGTTGCCCCGGACGATAAAACCACGGATGAATGCCGTTTTGAAAACCGTCGTCAAAGTCAGGATCGACATCTCCATAGTAAACCGTGGCCACGGCGTAACCGCGATCAAGGATCTGCTCGTACGGCCAACGTGATGCAGCCACGCCGCGAGCCTTTTCCGTCATGCGATGATCGACAAAACCACGACGCGGGTCGTTGCGCATCCAGTTTCGACTGAGGGGGATCTTCGGATGGGGATGCGTCGACGCGTTGCCTCGGAAGTTCATCGCTACGAAAGCAGGCACCGGGCGCGGTGCCTTCTTGGGAAGCACGAGCAACACGTCCATCGCCGGGCCCTCGCGCCGCCCCAGGAGCCAGATTCTCACATTCCGAAACTCTCCTTTGCCTCCCAGCACGTTGTCGGCAATCAACGACTCTTCGAAAAGAACGGCTTCGGGACGCTTGGGAGCCCGGCCGTACATCTGCTCGGTAAACAGCTTCAAGATCTCCGGACGCCGGACTCGCCGCCACTCTTCGGGAGAAATGATCGTCCGCCCCGAAGCACTCTTCAGCGGGTCAGGGAGTTCGTAAGAGGGTACCTTCGACTCGTCATAGTTCGGTTCGTCGCCCGCCCGTCCTATCGACTCACTCATCACCGCACCGAGGCTCGCTACCAAGACCCACAACGCCCATCGCATGTCGTCGGCTCCCTCAAAGACTTCGAAAACAGCAGCGCCCCGATTTCCCGCTCTCCCGTCCTGTCGACCTCGTGCCAAGTCTGGCTCCGTCGCCATTGTCCCTTCTGCGCTGGCCCCCCACAATTCCCCTTTCTTCTCAGCCCTCTCCCCACCGCTTCCGCTTCGACGACACGCCTCCCCATTTGCATCTTGTGCGCCAGTCGCTCATAATCGCAGAAAACCCGGCCGCTCGAGCGGTCGGGTCATGCCGAACACTATCCTACCTGGCAGGGATCTCCCCTCTCCCCACACCAAGGAGCTTCGCAACCATGGTCGTACGCTTGGCTACCGTCATCACCGTCGCCTTTCTCCTGGTTCCCACCGTCCATGCCGCCCCACCTGCGGGATTCCAACCCCTGTTTAACGGCAAGGACCTCAGTGGATGGCACACGTTCAATCCCCATCGCCGGCTTCCCGAAGACGAGGCCAAACGCAAGGCCATTCTCGATGAAATGGCTCAAGACATCCACAAACACTGGCGAGTCGAGAATGGGGAAATCGTCAACGATGGCCACGGTGCCTATCTCGTCACCGACCGCGATTACGGCGACATCGAGTTGCTGATCGAATACAAGACGGTGCCTCGAGCCGACAGCGGCATCTATCTGCGAGGCACTCCCCAAGTCCAGATCTGGGGCTACACGGACAAGAACAAGTTCAAGAATGGAGCCGACAAGGGATCGGGCGGACTGTGGAATAACTCGCCCGGTGCCAAAGGCAAGGACCCGCTGGTGCGAGCCGACAAGCCGTTCGGCCAGTGGAACCGCTTCCGCATCATCCAAATCGGGGCTCGAACGACGGTCTATCTCAATGACAAACTCGTCGTCGACCACGCGATCATGGAAAACTACTGGGACCGCAAAAAGCCGCTCCCTCCCAAAGGCCCCATCATGTTGCAAACGCATGGAGGAGAAATCCGATGGCGCAACATCTACATCCGCGAAATCCCCGCCGATGAAGCCAATGCCTACCTGCAGGCTCGCCGAGGTGACGGGTTCCAACCGATCTTCAACGGAAAGGACCTCACCGGCTGGACCGGCGCCGTCGACGATTACCAAGTGAAAGACGGAACAATCATGTGCAAGCCGAACCGCGGCGGAGTTCTCTACACCCAAGATCAATATGGTGATTTTACCGTCTCGCTGATGATCAAGATTCCACCGGGAGGCAACAACGGGCTCGCCATCCGCTATCCCGGCAAAGGGAATGCCGCCTATGACGGCATGTGCGAGATCCAAGTACTCGACAACACGGCGCCCAAGTATGCCAAACTCGATCCCCGCCAGTATCACGGCTCGATTTACGGCATGGTGGCGGCACACCGAGGCTACTTGCGACCTCCGGGAACGTGGAACTATCAAGAGGTCACCGTAAAGGGCTCCCACATTACCGTCGAACTCAATGGCACCGTCATCGTCGACGCCGACGTCTCGAAGGTGACGGAGTTCATGCACAACACGCCTCACCCAGGCAAGGATCTTACGGTCGGCCACTTCGGTTTCGCCGGCCACCGCGATCCTGTCCAGTTCAAAGACATTGCGATCCGCAAGGAATAGCAGGCTACCCCGCCGCGACGCGCTCCAGCAACGCAAGATGTTCGTCGGCCATCCGGTCAAGTGAAAACGCTGCTGCGACCCGACGGCGCCCTGCGTGCCCCAGCGATTCGGCTCGCTCGGCATCGTCTAAGACTTCCAACATCGCGTGCGCGAGCGCGTCGACGTCGCGGGGCGGCACCAGCAGTCCCTCCTCCGGCGACGAAATCACCTGGCGGTTGCCGGGAACGTCGCTGGCCACCACTGGGACTCCGTGCGCCATCGCTTCCAGCAACGACAGGGAGAGTCCTTCAGCATAGGAGGGGAGAACGAACAGGTCGGCTGCCGCCAGAATCTCCGTGACATTGTCGAACGTCCCCGGGAGGCGCACCGACTCGAGCAATTCGGCGTCTTGAATCTGCCGGAACAGTTCATCTCGAAACGGTCCTTCCCCGATCAGCCACAAAGCGGCGTGAGGGTGGCGAGCCACGATGCGCGGCCACGCCCATAGCAACTCCCCCAATCCCTTGGCTCGGTCGAGACGGCCGGTGTAGACGACGAGCGGAGCATTCTTCTCCAGGCGCAGGTCGTCGTGGATGCCAGCCAGAGCCTGCCTCGCTGCTTCACGCATCGGCAGTCTCTCGGGAATCGGCACGCCGTTGGCAATCGAAATGATCTTCTCGCGAGCAAATCCCGCCATGAGCAATTCGTCGGCCACTGAATCGGCGGGAGCCACGATGGCTGCCGTGTCCTGACAACGCCGGCGCAATCGCATCCCGAAGCGAGCCGTCTCGTGGAATCGGCAGTCCCCCGTCTCTCCGCCCCCCTCAGCGCGGAGGACCACGGGAATCCCCCACCGCCGCCCCTCGCCCACAGCGACATACGCGCTATGTTTGAGCATCGAAACGAGGATGGCGTCGTACTCCTTGCGATGCTCGCGCAACCACCTCCCCACGCCACGCATGTACTCCCAGGTTCCTCTCCAGCGCCATGAGGATTGTCGCAGCCGCACGACCGGTACGCCTCGATGCACGAGGTACAACGGCCAGTCGGAGCTCCACGCCGCCGTCAACACGGTGACGGTATGACCGCGCTGAGTAAACTCGTGAGCTAGGCGAGCCATCACCTTCTCCGCTCCACCCACCAGCGGCCAGTAACGACGCGTAATCAACACCAAACGCAAGGTTCGAATCCCCAGTCCTCTGAAGTGTTTGGGGGAACAGGAAAGAACCGGTCCGTGCCCTGCTCTCGATGATTCTCAAGAAGGTCGTACCAACTCGAAACGCACGTTATCGGTGGCACTAGAACTTGCGGTCCAAGTCTTCGGGTTCCAACGCCGCGAGGTAGTTCAAGTTCCGATACGCGTCCGCATAGTCCAGACCGTAACCGACCACGAATTCATCTGGAATGTCGAACCCGACGAAATCGGGTTCATACGACACGCGCTGTCGCCCCGTTTTGCGCAGCAGCACGAGCGTCGCCACCGACGCCGGTTGCAACGCTTCGACGAGCTTCACGACTTCGACGAGCGTGTTGCCGGTGTCAAAAATGTCGTCGACAAGCAACACGTGACGAGCCTCGATGTCGGGCATGAAATCGGCCTGAATCGATAACTCGCCCGCTTCCGTTCCCCCTCGGTAGCTGCTCGCCTGGACCACCCCCACCCGAAGCGGCATCTCCAACAGTCGAATCAAGTCGGCCAGCAACACGACGCTGCCCGTCAACACGCCGATGATCGTCAGCGGCGCTCCGTCATAGTGCCGGTTCACTTCGGCCGCCAATCGCTGGACGCCCTGGCGGAGTTCCCGTTCATCGAGCAGAATCTTCACCGTAGACCCAACATGTCTCCATAGAAAAGGTGGTCGCGCCAACGGCCGCACCTCGTTGGCGACAGCGGCCGCCGAGCCTCAAAGCCCAATTCGTTGGCGCCGCCGATTCGCTCCAGTCTAAGAATCCCTATCGGCCATCGAAAGGACCCCGCGATGCCCGCCTCGGTCGAAACCGTCACGATCGCCGGCCACACCTGCGAGTGGCTCGAACCTGACACGCTCCACGAACATGGCTACACGGTGATCTACCTCCACGGCGTCCACCTCCAGCGTCTCGCGGATCACCTCGATTTCGCTCGGCCTTTTCTCAAGCGAGGGATGCGACTGGTGGGGCCTCGCACTGGCCCCCACTGGTGGCTTGACCGCATCTGTCCCGAGTTCGACTCGGAGATCACCCCCGAAGCCTATGTCGTCGAACACGTCCTCGCGTGGCTGGCCGACCAGTGCGACGTGAAACCACCTCGCATCGCCCTGCTGGGAACCAGCATGGGCGGTCAAGGAGCCCTGCGCATCGGATACAAGCATCCTCGCACGTTCCCGGTCGTCGCCGCCTTGGCACCCGCGATCGACTTCCACTTGAAATGGCGAGAAGGAGATCCCATTCTGCGAGACTTGTTTCCCGACGAAGAAGCGGCTCGCCAACAAACGGCACTCCTCTACGCCCAAGGCTTCAACTGCCCCGCGCATCAGTTCTTTTGCTGCGACCCCGAGGACCGGCGCTGGTGGGAGAGCGCCGACCGGCTGCGGATGAAACTCTATTCGATGGGCGTCCCGTTCGAATGCGACTTGGAAACGCGCGCCGGAGGTCACGGCTTCGCGTACTACACCGCCATGGCGCCGAAAGCGGCCGAGTTCATCGAACGGTCCCTCGATCAATCCCGCCTGCGACTCGTGTAGTGCAACCAAGCACATTCCGGCCCGTCCGGAGCCTCGCTCTCCCCCCTAGGTTTTCCCAGGTTCAAGTCACCACCATGTGGCATAGGCGTGTCAGTGCCTTGCAATTGCGCACGGTGATTTCGCCTTACTGCACACCGCACTGCCGCGCCAAGTCGCGTAGCCGCTGCTCCCATGGCGGTGGGCCGAATCCTCGCGTCGCCTTCAAGTACTGCAGCCGCTGTCGGCAGTCTTCCTTTTTTCCTTGCAGGAACAGTGCGCGAGCGACGCCGTACTTGGCTTCGTACCAGGGCGCAGAGCCGGGCTTGAGTCTCAAAGCAAGGTAGCGCCACGCCGCTTCCGCCTCGCGCCACTCGGTCTCTCCCTCGCCGTGGGCCAAGAACCGAGCCCACGATTGGCGCACGCCAATGTCGCTTGGATGTTTCTTGACAAGATCCTCCAATAACCGACGAGCAGCCGCTCGTTCTCCGGACACGGCCAGCGCGTCGGCGCGCACCTGAAGCCAATAGAGCCGCTCGCGAGGATCGATCCGGTCTCCCCACTCCTGCAATCCTCGCTCGAACAACGCGGCCACCGACGCTCCAAGCCGCCGACGCTCCTCCAATTCCCGCAAGCGCTGCTGCCAGAGAATCCCCAGCCAGTGCCACTGCATAGGAGGCAACTCCTTCCAATCAGCCTCCTCCAAACGGCTCACCTCCCGCTCTCCCCACACCGCCAGGACGAATCGCGACCGAGCGGAACAAGCCGCCCGGTCCGATGGCGTCTCCGCCCACTGCCGCAACTTCTCCATGGTCTCGTCGCGAGGTTTTCCTTCGAGCAACATTCGCATCTGGTAATAGGTGATCCGGAAGGAACAAACCGTTGCCTCGTCGTCGTTCGCAGCAGTGAAATGTTCCCGGTAAAACGATTCCAACTCTTTCAGAAGGTCTTTCGACGCCGGCGAATCCCCTGCCTTCTGGCAGAGTGATAACCAAACCAGGAAAAGCTCGCGATCCGCGTCTGCTGCAGCGCTGCTCGAAGGTGCCACGGCACCTAACACGCGAAGGGCCTCTCGATACTTGGCTTTGGCACGAAGCCATTTCGCCATCCAAAGACGCGCTCGGTGGGTAGCCTCCGCATCCGGCCAAAGATGGATTTGGTCATCGAGCCAACTCAAGTACGTCGGGTCGCGCGCCAACTCGTCGCCTCGAGCCTTCCCCAAAGACCAGATCGCCAACAAATGCGCTTGAGCGGCTCGAGTGTCGCGACGCCAGCGCAAAGCCAGCGACCGAAGCGCTTCGGCCGCTTCCTCCCACGCTCCATGCTGTTGCTGGACCAGTGCCGCCTGGTAGGCCAGTCGAAAGGCCTCTTCGTTTCGGCCACTTCGAGAAGCCGCTTCCGAAGCCTGACGCAGAAGTGTCACCGCCTCCTGCCAGGCTCCACCCCCGAGTTTCTCGCGAGCGGAACGCTCGAGCAGCCGAGCGCTGGCGATACTGGCCACCCCGGAAGTCTGCTCAACCATCAACTGCGTCGCTCGCCGCCCCCAGTACGGACCGTGTACGACCTCGATCGTTGCAATGGCCCGGTCGATTTCCTCCTGAAGTTTCGCCGCTTGATCGCCTTTCCCAAGTGCCAACCGGTCCAAGAGGACCTGCAGGGCTGCCAGGTCCCACACGGGCGAGTGCACGCCGTCGATGGCCCGTCCGACTCGAGGCTCCACGGGGAGGCGACTCCGATGCTGCTCGTGCGCCAACAGTAACCGCTCGGCATCCGCCTCCAGCTTCCACCGAGCCGGAACGTCGGGGAGACGCTCGAGAGACCGAAGTGTCTTTTCGGCCTCGGCGAAGTCGCCGAGCACGCGTTGACACCGGGCTAGTCCAAGAAGAGCTTCGACCTGAATGCGATCCTGCGGTCGAGTCTGACGGACGAGTCGTTGGAAATCGGATCGAGCCGCTTCCAGTGCTGCGAGTCGATCGTCGGTCCCCGGCGCGTAGCAGAGCGCCCGGTTCCAGTAGACTCTCGCACCGGCCAGCACGAGCTGATTTTCGATGTTCTGCATGATTTCCGGTGGCATTGACGTATCTTGGTCGCCACCTTGGAACTCGCCGCGCTCCATCCGCCGAGTCAACTCGCGAAGGCGCCGTTCCGTTTTGCGCAAGATGGCCAGAGCTTCCCGCTGGAGCCGAACGCGATCGTCTCCTCGAGTCAGTTCACTCTCCAGTCGCTTCGCCTCGCCCTGAGCCAGTTTGGCGAGCACCGATTGGAGGGCCACTTGCAACGCCCACGGTGAATCGGGAAAGCGCTTCTGAAACCGGTCCGCCCATGCTTCGACCTTTTTCCACAACGCTGTCTGGCGTTCGGCAGGTGCCTCGAGCGCCCGTGCTGCGTCGGTCCGCATTCCCTCGACCGTCCAATGGGCTGCCTCGCGAGCCTCCTTCGCCCGGTCGAATCGCTCGCGACAAACGCGGTCTGCATACTCCCACAAACGTCGCTCCCGAAGTGCCTCCACAAAACGATCATCCCAATCCTCGGCGTGGGCGAAAGCCGCTCTTGGAAGGAACCCGGCGATTCCCACCGCAAGTGCCGCGACGACCGATAATCGAAGGATGCCGCTCATGGTGCCTCCGCGGGAGTCGCGAACTGGATCGAAGCGAAGCCGGCGAGGCGAGCCACATCGTACGTGGCGATCACCGCGCCCAAAGGCACATCGGAATCGGGATGGAGGACAACGGGAGCCGTGCGGCGGACCGCCGCAATCGCTGCAAGGCGCGATCGCAGTTGCCTGCGATTGTCCACCGGCTGGTCGTTGACTCGCCACCGAACGGCGTCACCGTCGGCCAAAACGCGCACCACCACCTGATCGAAGTCATCTTCCGCGGCCAGCGGCGTTTCGACGGCAGCCCCCTGGCCGACGGGCGGAGCGGCGATCGAACTGGAAAGGGACTGCTCGGGAATCTGAAAACTGGCCGTCCAAATGAAAAAGACGAGGAGCAGGAAGACGACGTCGATCATCGGCGTCATCGCAACCTCCAGCCCTTCTCGTCGAGCGAACAAGCTGACGCGACGCATCACGATGACTCCGAATCGGGGAATACGGCGAAGCGTACTTCTCGAACGCCCGCGTGAGCGCACGCGCGCAAGAGCGGCTCGACGGCTCGATACGGGACCCGCTCGTCGCCTCGAATGCGCACAATGAGCGGTCCGCCGATCGCCCGGCGCTTCTGTTCGAGCCGCCGGGTTAATTCCGACTTGGTCACGGGGCGGTTGCCCCAAAGCCATTGGCCATCGGGACGGACGTTCAGCGTGACATGTGGCGGTTCAGGAGCTTTCTCTTCGCCACTGGATGCGTGAGGCAGCTCGAGTTCCACCTGCGTCTCCTGCTTGGCCAGATGGCTGGAGACAAGAAAAAAGATGATCAACAAGAAGACGACATCGATCATTGGCGTCATGTTGAAATGGACGCCGCGACCATCGGTGAATCGAGGTACCTGCATCAACCGCCTCCTCGAGTTCGCGGAGGACGTGGAGGCTCGGCACGGACCGGACGCTTCCGTTTCTTCAGCGGGGCGAAGACGTGTTGAGCCAGGAACGAGGCTTCCGCGACGAACTGGTCGAGCCGGTTACGAAAGACGGCGAACGACGCGAGCGACGGGATGGCCACGATCAGGCCGCCCACGGTCGTGACGAGCGCCTGATAGATGCCCTCGGCCAACTCCGGCGCCCCCGCCGATCCTTGCGTGACCGCCACGCGCTGGAAGGCCAGGATCATGCCCGAAACCGTTCCCAACAGTCCGACCATTGGCGCGATATTGCCGATCACCGACAGATACTCGATGCGGCGCATCAGCCGAGCCGCCTGCTCGGCAATGGCGTCCTCGAGTGCCTTCTCGACGTCGGACCAGCCTCCTTCGAGTTCCGAAAGGCCGTTGAGTAGCACAAACGACAAGAGACTCGGTTTCTCCTTGCAAAGTTCCACGGCTTTGGAAACCTGTTTCTGAAGGATCAGGCCGCGTACCTGATCCGCCATCCCCTCCGGCATCAACTCGCGCCGTCGCAACGTCAGGAGTTGTTCGATCATCAAGTAGACGGCGGTAAGGGAAAGGGCGAGCAGCACCAGCATGATGCCGATGCCGACGGGACCACCGGAAAAGACGATATCGAGAAAACCCTGGGGGGCGGCCGTCGTGTCCGTCATGATGGGTTCGCTTTCTTCTGGTTCGCCGCTCGAGACTCAAGCTGCTTCCGGGCTCGAGTTGCTTCCGGGCGAGTGGGATATCGCTGGAGGATTTCGTAGTAGAGGCGACGAGCCTCAGGTTTCCGACCCAACTCCTCAAGTTGCCTGCCGGCTCGCCAAAGGGCTGTCGCTGCCAGGCGCACGTCATGAGGATAGAGCAAGCCGACGCGCAGCCACCACAAGACGGCGTCTTCCTTCTGAGATGCTCGCGCGTGCGCCTCGGCGATCAGAAAACAGGGGCCTTTGCGCAGGCGCTGGTCGACCGTTGTCAGCGTCTCGGCTGCTTCCTCCACCGGCGGCGCCTTGATACCGGGCCAGCGAACGCGCCACTGTTGGGCTCGCGCTAAGAAGCGAATCCTGGCATCGCCCGATTCGGCCAGGTCCTTGAGTTGCTCGAGCGCTCGAGGCCGCTCCGATCCGGCCAACAGCCAACTAGCCGCAACCAGTCGCACGGCAGCGAAGGTCTGGTCTTGGAGATGCTCCTGCGCCCAACGCCGCTGGGAAGCTGTCAGGGGTTGTGCCTGCCAGTGAAGCGGAGCGGCTTCCCAGTGCAAGAGCGTCGGATCGCTGCGCAGCAGGACAAGAAACTGCTGAGCCGCCTGGGTATCGCGCCCCAGGTTCCAGTCGCACTGGATGATACGTGCCAATTCCGCTCGCTGCACCCACTCTCGCGACTCGGTCGCCATCGCCTCTTGGAAAAGCTGCCGAGCCCGGTTGTACTCATGACGAGCGAACGCCGCCTCCGCTTGTAAATGGCGAGTCCCATAACGAGCTTCGATGCGGGCGATGCGGGCGGCGGCGATCCGTTCGGTTCGGATAGCACTCCGCTTGAGTACCAACAGGTCGCCCCGGTATTCGACGATCTGGCCGTGGCGTTCCTCAAGCCCTCCATCGACTCGGCGCACCCAGACTGTATCCGCTCGCGCGGCGGACAACGCCAAGACCGCACCGATGGCACAAGAAACCGCTCGCCTCAGCGAACCTCGCGAATGTCGACTGCCGAAAATCGCCCGAACTCCTTCCAAGACAACACGTTGCGTGCTTGCCATGGGAAGTGTAAGGAGAGGGGATTGGCAAGTCAACGTCGGTTAACCATCCCATCCAGCTTCACCCCCGGTTCTCTGCGTCTTAGCGTCTTGGCGCGAGGCCCTGTTTCCCACTCGGTCAATCAACCACCGATGCCAGACCGGGCGTGCAAAGGACGCCGGGACACAAAAGGGGCAACGGAGTAGTAAGGTAAGCTACCAGGCCTGGGCGATCACTTCTTTGCCGACTTGGTGAGATATTCTTCCAGCTTCTTGCCACCGTACTTGATGACTGTAGCGTTCTTGTCGACCCATTCTTGGTCGGCCTCGGACAACTTCGTTATGGCAACTTTGACGATCTTTCGATTGTCCATTCGCACGAGTCGTACCGTCGTTCCGTCATAGCCTACGGCGACCGCGTCGACAGAGTAAACGCCGCTCGCGTCCGTGAACTCCCGCCTGAGCCTCTGGGCTCTTCGTTCGAGAGCCTGGTTTCGCTGTCGCTCTTCCTCAAGTTTTCGTTTCTCGATTTCCTTACTGATGAAAGCGGCCACGTCTTTATTCCAGTATTCGGATTTCAACTCGGCAAGGGGAACCAAGGCGAGCGCGTACTTGATATCTCCGGCAGTAGTTTTGTAAGGGGTCGCCGTCCCAACCACGTAGGTTCCATCGATTCGCAGGCCTGTGATCACTCGCCCCGCAGTCTTGGCTCCAATCTCTCGAGCCCTTTCCGTAAAGATCTCGCAGATCGCACCGTCGATCATCACAAGCAGCGAAGAGGGTAAGACCTGTACCAACGTGGCTCTTCCCTGAATGCGAGCGACTGTTTTTTCTCCTACGGCGTGGATCGACTGAGGTGTCAGCAGAGTGTTCAGACGCTGGCTGTCGAGGTCGGTGAGTTCTTTCAGTTGAGCGTCAGACAGCTTCGCGATCGACTTCGAAATGGATGCGATGATTAGCTCGGCGATCTTCGATTGAGTATCATCGTTGTTGACTACCGCCTTCTCGGAAGCTGTACTCAGAGGTTGGGGACTTCGGGACTTAGCTGTCTTGACGGCTGTGGCGATGTCAACCGACGATATTGCGAGATTGAGATTCTGGCTGCCGCGGCGCGAAAACGTGTTCATGCCCGCCACCTGACCGGTCATCAGTACCAACGGTCCACCACTGTTCCCCGGCGAAATGGCCACGTCGGTCTGGATCCAGGTGCCAGCCAGATCAATGCCGGGAAGTATCGACTTGAGTGACTCCGCAGTACGCACCGCGCTGACGATACCCCGCGTCACGCTGAACTCGAAACCGAGCGGATTCCCCATCGCGATGACATCCTGCCCTTGACGGGGGCTTTCCTGGGCCAACGAAAGCGGTGCGATACCGCGACCGATGGCCGGGACATGCAAGACAGCGATATCTCGCTGAGGATCGATGAATCGGAGGCCTTCAACCTTGATAGTAACTCCGTCGACGCGTTTGACTGTCGCAGCGGACGCCCCTTTGATGACGTGGTAATTCGTAACCACCAGGTCCGCATCGACAATGAAGCCAGATCCCAGGCCGTCGTCAGTGCGCACCGAAACAACCGCCGGCTTGGTCTTGTCGATCAGCTTGACGAGCTGTTCATCCGCGACGCAGGTGAGGGAACCAAGCCCTAAAGCGAAGAAAACTCCCTTCACGACCAACCAACGCCGGATAACCATGGCCATGACGTTACCCTCCGCACTCGAGACTGCGAACGAGTCCGCTCGATGCGCGAGCAGCGTCTAGCGGATTCGTTGTGAACATGAGACAGGTGCCAAAATAGAACCGAAATGAAAAGCAGGAATGATCCACGCGAGTTCAGCACGGGGCATATCTCCCTCGGAAGGGATCCATGGCC
The DNA here is from genome assembly GCA_015490875.1 of Planctomycetaceae bacterium. Taxonomy (GTDB): domain Bacteria; phylum Planctomycetota; class Planctomycetia; order Pirellulales; family Pirellulaceae; genus S141-3. The sequence goes on along the minus strand of WFWZ01000298.1, from coordinate 11,831 downwards.
GCGTTCAACCGGTGACTCCCCCCGCCAATGCTCGGACACGGGACTCAACCACCAGAAGGGCATCCAGGACGTGTTGCCATCGCTACTACCCTCCCAATGGAGGAAACCAGTCTAACAGGTGGGAGCCCCGAAGGCAACCACCTTAGAAGGGGCATGGAGAGGAACCCGGGTATCACGCGCCGCGCCCTTTCAACCTCGTCCCTCTTCTTCGCGTCTTAGCGCGAGGCCCTCTTCGTCCTTCCGCGAGGCTCGCTTGCTGCTGATGCAGTCACCCACCGCTGCGGACATAACGAGCAAAGACGCAAAGACGCCAAGGGGGAGGAGATGGGCACACAACTCGATGATGAGAGTTACGACGGCATGTTGCGATTTGTTTCGCCGCGGCGTAACCTAAGCGAATTGCCTTGAAACAAAACTCCCGGGGCCACATTTCATGGAGGATGGGCATTCCGTTCCGAGAAGGGATCTCCGATGGCTGACCTGACACCCGATTCTGGCGACCGGCAGCCGTGGTACGCAGGAATCACCGGCTATCAGTGGCTCGTTCTGATCATCGCATCGCTGGGTTGGGTCTTCGACGTCTTCGAAGGCCAGGTTTTTGTTGCGTCGATGCGAGACGCCATGCCCTCGCTGCTCGGCGTACCCGCCGATCACCCCAACGTGTCTCAGTGGAACGACTGGGCCTTCGGTAGCTTTCTGCTGGGTGGGGCTCTCGGAGGTGTTTTATTCGGCGTTGTCGCCGATCGCATCGGCCGCTCCAAGACGATGGTCCTCACCATCTTGTTCTACTCTCTTTTCACCTGTGTCACGGCTCTGGCCCAGACGGCTTGGCAAATCGTACTGTTGCGATTTTTCGTAGCCATGGGCGTCGGAGGCGAGTGGGCAGTCGCTTCGGCCATGGTTGCCGAAGTGATGCCGACGCGATCGCGGCCGGTGATGAGCAGCATTTTTCATGGGAGCAGCGTCTTCGGGACGTTGATGGCTGCCGCTGTGGGAGCGACGGTGATCGGCAACGAGGCGCTGGGCGAGAACGCGTGGCGCTGGGGCTTCGCGATTGGAGCCGCCCCTGCTCTGCTGACCGTTTGGGTGCGCTGGAAGTTGCGGGAACCGGAGGAATGGATACGGGCTCGCGATCGAGCGCGAACCGACAAAGAGGCTCGCACCGGGCGGCTCACGGACCTCCTTCGCCCTCCGCATCTGCGCAACACGCTCGTGGGAGTCACGCTTGCATCGATCGGACTGGTGACCTTCTGGGGCGTGCACATTTACGGCAAGAATGCCCTTTTGCGACAAGCTCAAAACCGTGCCTTGCAGGAAGAGAACGTACCCTTGGCGGCTCCCACCGATCCTGACGCGAAGAACACCTACAAAGAGCGACGGTCCGAGGCGCTGGCCAAACACCGCTCATCGATCAAGCAAGCCGAGATGTTGAGCATGACGCTCAACACGCTTGGAGGAGGTCTGGGGCTCATCTTGTTCGGACCGATCGCCATGCGCTGGGGACGCCGCATGACGTTCATCTTCTATCACGCCGTCGCCTTCCTCATGGTACTCATCCTTTTCCGGTGGCTGATGGTCCCCGAAACGCCGACATGGCAACTGGCGGTCGCTTTGCCTGTTTTCGGCTTTTTCACACTCGGGATGCATGCCGGCTATGCCGTTTACTTTCCCGAACTCTATCCGACGCGTCTCCGAAGCACGGGCTCGGGCTTCTGTTTCAACATGGGGCGTTTGGCGACGGCTGCCGCGTTTGTCGGATTCGGGATGGTCGCGATTACGGACGAGCGGAAAGCCGTTTTGCTCGCGCCGCTCTATCTGGCAGGTGTAGCCGTCGTGCTGTTGGCGCGCGAGACGAGTGGCCAAGATTTGCCCGAATAACCGAGAGTCAGCACACCCGGGGTGGCCGATGTTGGTTCCGATCGCAACCACTCGCCAAATGCCTGCTTTACGCCGCCCGTTCGCACTATGCGATCGCGGTCGAAGCAAGCGACGAGCCTTCACGCCTCGGATGGTGCGGGCTCGGCCGAAAGGGCGACTCGAGGCAACACGCGACAGGCGTACGTGGCACGAAAATCGGGCCAGCCGGGCACGTCGACTCGCAGCGCCAACTTCCAAAGAACTTTGTTATTCGATGCTTCGAACGTGTGCATCGCGCTGGACGGCACCTCGAAGGTTGCCTCCCCCGTCAACGCGTCGCCGGCCGCTACGGAACCGGCGGGAACCAATTCCCGTGTCTGCTCGACGATCGTCTTGGTCACCGTGTAGGTGTTGGTCCCCCGCCGATATTGGGCTTGCTCTTCGGCCGTGAGTGTCAAGGTTGCGCCGCCGTGAGAGAACTTGGCTCGGACCGGGTGGCGGTACGTCACCGTGAAATCCTCTCCCAACAAGAGAGGATGGACCGACACTTTCAGTTCCGGCTCCTCGAATCGCTTTTCCACGAGGAGCTGATAGACCCCCGCGCCGATGATGACCAAACCGACCAGCGCGAAAACCCCGCCGAAAATCCAGGCAGGGATGGGAACCTTACCGATCGCCCGTGTGAAGACGATCACTCCGCCGATCGTGGCGGTGGTGATCACGCTTCCAGTTATCAGAAGTGTCAGCCAGCGCACCCGTGGCGAATCGTACTCGAGCTTCACCTGTTGATCTCGCTGGGCAAGACGCGCGTCCTGGTCGTCGACCGCATCGAGCACCTCATCGATCGCCGAATCATCGGTCGTATCAAACCAGCGCCTTCCCGTCGCCTGTGACAGAGCCTCGGCCAAAGCGCGAGCATCCTCGGATGACACCTCCGTCGCCACAGCCGTACTCTCCCCCAAGGCCGACTCGTATTCCACATTGCGCGCGCCGAGCAAGGCTCCTCGCCGGCTGCGTGCCGAGACGATCTTGAACCGGCCCCCCTCATCCAGCCTCAAAATGCGCCGCATCGAAAACGGCCCCAGGCGTTTGCCGTAAACGATCGTATCACCGTTCATCACCACCGTGGCTCGCCCGCGTCCTACGAAAAGCCCCGCAAAGAAGATGGCAAGTCCGGCGCCCACGAACAGCCCCAGGAAGGCGAAAAAGCCGATCAGCTCCGCCCCCTTCACATTGCCGCCGAAGAAGATCGGCAACCCGATCATCAGCGCAAAGCCCGCAAATACGGCTCCGAAGATCATCAGAGAACGATGGCCTTGAGCCGCCCCGGCAACTCGAGGAACTTCCCAAGCGAACGTCGAGCCTGCTGACAGAGTCCGCACCGCCCCACCTCCTTCTCAAGATGCCAAACTGCTCTCGTCGCGTTCGGATTCTACAAAAGGTGCCGGCATGAGGAAGAACAGCACTTCAGCCGACGGATCCTTTTGCCAATCGAGCGCGACGACGGCGTTGACCGTCCAAACGATGCGAATGTAGTGACCGGAATAACTAATGGGACCGTTCAGCGGGAGAGTGAGGCGAAAGGGAAAGGTCTGTTCGCCCGAGAGCGGCCCCTCGTGCAATGTCTTGCTCCAGACAATCCCTTCGTCTTTGTCGCCTCGGCCTTCGGTATGCCATCCCACGACGCAGTGCACGCCACGGCAATTGACCTCCTGGTCACTCCGGACCCGCACGACACCCGACAAGATGTTGCCAGCGACGTAATGGCGACTCCACTCGGGATCCGCCCAATCCGGCTCATCCAATTCGATCGCCACATCCACGGCCACGTGTGCATTCCTTTCTATCGATCGTGTTTGCGTTTCACCTCCGCCTGCAATTCCCGAACTTGACGTTGCAACTCTTTCCGCTCGGCTTCACTCTTCTGGAGACGTTCTTGAAGTGCCTTCAAGGCTGCCTGGTATCGTTCGAGGCTCTTTTCCAGCAGGGCCTGGCGGCGAGCCACTTCAGTGTCGGAATCGGGACTGGAAGCAGCCACGGCGGGATCGACCTTTCGGCGAGCCCGGATGCCACGGGCAACGTCGACCTGCTTCCACTCAATCTTAGGTCGCACAAATTGCGCGATGTCGTTCCAACGGCCGCGCGGTACTTCGACACCGCCTCCCAACACGACAGCCACCTCGCGCTGCTCCCCCCCCCGCTCCAAAGTGAACACCACCCGGTCCCCGGGCTGGCGAATCAATACCGGGCGAATCGCCTGATAGACGGATCGGATGTGCACCCCGTTGACAGCAAGGACCCGATCCCCCACCTGGATGCCAGCTCGATCTGCCGGACTCCCCGCCGTCACGCGAGCAACTCGGACTTCACCCTGTTGCCCATCAAGCACCATCCCGACTTCCGGCCGTCGCCGCTTGAGTACCACTATGCCCTGGACATTCCGCCGCTCACGGGCAATCCGCAGCAAACGCCTCACGTGGTCGACCGGAACGGCAAACGTGAATCCCGTGGCCTGGTCGGTTCCCGTGACCACCACAACCCCCACCATCGCTCCCTTGCGATTGACAACGGCCGCACCGCTCGAAGTCCTCGCCGCACGCATGTCACACTGCAAGAGAGGAGGATACGCGAGTCCCGGATCGGTTCGATCGTGCCCCGAAACGATCCCCAACGAAACGACCGGCTTTTCCGCGCCCCAACCGGCCGCGCTGAGCACCCAAGCCCCAACGGCGGGAAGATCCTCGGCCAGCGGCAACGCGCCCTCCACCTCATCGGCAAGGCCAACCAGCGCCAACCCCGAGTATTCATCGAGGACGCGGATGGTCCCTTCCACTTGTCTTCCCTGAGGAAGCGTGATCTTGACTCGACTATCGGCACCCGCAAAGACCGGGGTCACGACCCAACTTGGGCCAACGATCGCGCCCGAACAGACCACGACGCGCGCTCCCCGATCCTCGGTTCCCGGCACCGGCACGCGCACCGTCACCACACCACCGATCAGTCGTTGCGCCGCCGACTCGAGGTCCGGGAGTTCGGCTCCCGACAGTTCGATGATTTCTCCTCCCATGATCCCGAGCATGCCGATCGCGAGCGCCGCGCCCAGCCAAAGCCGGCCCCGCGTCAGGATGCTCCCCAGCCCCCGCCCCGCGGCCGTTGCCGTCATCGATGTGACAGGTTTTTGTCGCAGAGCAATCATGAACTCGAAAAGTCATCCTGGGAAGAACGCTGTATTCAATCAAAAGCCGACACGCAGCGGTGTTGCCTCGTCATCCGCCAAATCGAGCACGGCTTCCAACTCGGGACTCGAAACGTAAAGCGCCCAAGCCTCGTCCCATGACGATTCCGACGGAAGTGTCGACGCGACGGGAGCAACCGACTCAGTCTCGCGGGAAGCCACCGTCGCGGGGACGTTTCGACGTGTCGCCACCCCAACGCTGTCGACGGCTCGATTTCCCGAGGCGCTCCACCACCATATTCCGCCTATCGCGATCGCAGCCAGCACCGCAGCAGCCACACCTGGCCACCGAGTCCGCCTCCGGTGACCAACCGCCGCAGCTACGGCGCCGATCGCCGGATCAGGTTCGGGAGCCGGGTAGCGATGATAAAGCTCCTCCGCCTGCCGTTGGAGTGTCACTCCCAATTGCGCCAGATCTTCGGGAAGACATGCACTGTCCACCACTGGACCCTCTTTCAGCTCGGACTCGTCCGCCCATATGCCATCTTGCCGTCTCATGATGTCGTCACCCGCTTTGTGCCGCTCGCAACACGTCCTCGGCCGGCCGCCCGCTCATCCACTCGCCACGACTCCCCTCTTCGCCCATCAACTTCCGCAGGTTGTTCAGCCCATGGAAAAGGCGGCTCTTGACGGTCCCCAAGGGGATTTCAAGCGCCTGGGCGATTTCCTCGTACGTCAGCCCTTCGCTGAACCGCAAGACCAAAGCTTGGCGCTGGCCGTCGGGTAACCGAGCCACCTGACCCCACAAGCCGGCTCGCCACTCGTCCACCTCCAGGTGATCACCCGCTGGGACCTCGCATCGCCCTTCGTCCCGTTGCCGCTCGGAGACGACCCGAAGTCCACGCTGCCGCGTCGAACGGCGCCGCCGCTCGCGACGCTCGAGGTTGAGCAAGATCCCATAAAGCCACGTAAAGATCCGGCTCCGTCCGGAAAACCGCTCCGGTTGCCGTGCCAACACCAGGAACGTTTCCTGAGCCAGGTCGTCCGCATCCCAGGGGTTGCCCGTCAGCACGAGGGCGGCCCGGTGGATCCGGTCGAAATACTCGCGCACTACTTCGTCGACGTCGATCTTCACTGCTAGTTCGTCCACTCCTCTTCCGGTCTCTCGGCCGATTTCCAGCCGCTCGCGGAGCCACGGCTGCCTCCCTACCATTGTAATGGAACGTCGACCCCACCCGGAACGGGAACGCTTCGGCGGCAAGACCGGTACGATCCGTGAGTCTCGCTTCGGCGAAAAAAGGTTCAGCCGCCCAGGAGCGACCCGTCGAATACAATGAACACGACCCGCGGGGTCTCTCCACGTTGCCAGGATGGCGGGAGTCGTCCAGTTGAGGGAAGGAGCCAGCCCTCTACCGGTGAAACAGTGACGTGAACATCGTCTTCGCAGCCAGCGAAGCCGTCCCTTTCGCCAAGACGGGGGGGCTCGCCGATGTGGTGGGCGCCCTGCCGCGCGAAATGGAACGCCTCGGCCACGACGTCCAACTCTTCCTCCCCGCCTACCGGGAGGCTCTCGAGTCGGGCCCCGCCGCCGACGTTACCGACTACGAGCTGGACATCCCCATCGCCTCCAAACACGTCGGCGGCCGACTCCTCCGGAGCCGACTTCCCGAGAGCCAGGTCACCGTCTGGCTCGTCGACCAACCCGACTACTACGACCGCCCGCAACTGTACGGCGAGCACGGCCGGGACTATCAAGACAACTGCGAGCGTTTCGTCTTCTTCTGCCGAGCCGTCATGGAAGGACTCGTGCAGATGGACCGCCCCGTCGATCTGCTGCATTGCCACGACTGGCAGACCGGCCTGATCCCCGCCTACCGCGAATTGCTCTACGGCCACCACCGTCCCTTCGCCGAGACCGCCACGCTCCTCACCATCCACAACCTGGCCTACCAAGGCCGATTCTGGCACTGGGACATGCTGCTGACGGGCATCGACTGGAAGTACTTCAACTGGAAGCAGATGGAGTTCCACGGCGACCTGAACCTGCTGAAGACCGGGATCGTCTTCGCCGACCGGCTCAGCACCGTCAGTCCGACCTATGCCGAGGAGATCCAAAGCGAGCCTTTGGGGTGCGGACTCTCCGATGTGCTGCGTCACCGAGCCGACGTCTTGACCGGCATCGTGAACGGCATCGACACCGACCACTGGAATCCGGCGACCGACGCTCATCTCGCGCAGACCTACGACGCTGATACCTGGCAACAAGGCAAAGCGGCCTGCAGAGCCGCCCTGCAACAGGCCAGCGGGTTGGCTGTCGAGCCGCGACGTCCCCTCATCGGACTCATCGGTCGCCTGGCCTCGCAAAAGGGATGGGAGATCACCCTTCCCCTATTGGAACAACAACTGGCTTCGTCCGACCTCCAGTGGATCGTCCTCGGCTCGGGCGATCCGGCCATCGAACGACGCCTCCGCCAACTGATGCAGGCCCATCCCGATCGGCTCCACGTGACGCTCGCCTTCGATGAAGCTCAAGCGCATCGCATCGAAGCCGGCGCCGACATCTTCGTCATGGCCAGCCGTTACGAACCATGCGGGCTCAACCAACTCTACAGCCTTCGCTATGGAACCGTTCCCATCGTCCATGCCACGGGCGGACTGATCGACACGATCATCGACGTCACTCCCCAAACCCTGGCCGCTCGAAGTGCCACCGGCTTCCACTTCCATCACTACTCGACCGAGGCCCTGACCGCCGCCTTGCAGCGCGCCGTCACGTGTTACCGCGACGACCCCGACGTCTGGAAGCAACTCGTCGATACCGGCATGCGCCAAGACTGGTCCTGGGCTCGAAGCGCTCGAGAATACGATGCCCTGTATCAGCAGACGTGCGCCGAACACCGGCGCCGCCTGGGAACTCAGCACCCCCGGTGAAACTGCGCCCGTCGCGCGTGGTTCCCCCTCCCCGACAACTTCCCACGATCCTCCATTCCCCCGAGAAACCGATGCTCTCCCTGCCGGCCAACTCCACTCCCCACTACCGATACGACCCCTTCAGCGATCAGTGGACGATCGTGGCTCCCGAACGAGAAGGACGCCCCAACGAATTCGCGGCACGCGCGGTGCGCCGCAACCAGAGCACTTGCCCGTTTTGTCTCGAAAACGAAGGCCAAACACCTCCCTCGACCGCCCAGTGGAGTCTTCCGGACTCTCCCTACGCCTGGGATGTTCGGGTCGTTCCCAACAAGTTCCCGGCCGTCTGCCCCGTCCAACTGGACAAGCCACACTCGAACCACGCTTCTCCGTTCCCGCGCTGGGGAGAACAGCGCGAAGCCGAAGGAGTGCATGAAGTCATCATCGAATCGGCCGATCACCGCGTCGATTGGTCGGAGTTTTCTCCAGCGCATCTGGCTCTGGTCCTACAGGCGTACCGGCACCAGCTCCGCATGGCCGCCGAAGCTCACCAACTCCGTTACGGCCTCGTTTTCAAAAATGTAGGCCCGGCTGCCGGAGCCTCGATCGAGCATGCCCACAGCCAGTTGCTCGCGCTCCAAGAGATCCCACCCTGGGTCACCGCGCGCGAAGCCCGTTGCACGCAACATCTCGAGGCGACCGGCCGGTGCCTTACCTGCGACTGGCTCGAATGGGAATTGCACGAGGGGGAACGGATTGTCGAGGCTAATCCGGAGTTCGTCGTCGTCTGTCCATGGTTCAGCCGCGTGGCGGGAGAATGCTGGATCGTCCCTCGACAACACACGACTCACTTCACGGATAGCGACTCCGACACACTCGCGTCACTAGCAGAATCGTTGGCTCGCTGGAGTTCGTATTGGCCTTGCGGCCAGGAGCGCAGCTACAATGTGATTCTGCAGACGGCTCCGCTGATGGAGGCGCACGCTGAGGCCAGCCACTGGTCGATTCAGGTTCTGCCGAGGCGCACGGCGGTCGCCGGCTTCGAGTGGGCTACCGGCTGCACGATCAACACGCTGGCCCCCGAAACGGCCGCCGACGCGATGCGCAGCGCTCATTCGGAAACGTGCCGCGTGTGACACCAACGTGTTACGCCCGGTCCCAAGGAAAGGCCATCACCTCGGCTAAGGACTCCTTTCCGAGGGCTGTCATGACGAGGCGGTCGAAACCCAGGGCCGTCCCCGACGCGGGCGGTAAGCCTTGCTCCATCGCCTCCAGCAGCCAGCTCTCCACGGGTATCGGCGGCCTTCCCCTCTTCCGTCGCCGTTCATTGGCCGATTCGGCCCGCCGTCGCCACTCATTCGCGTCGGTCAGCTCGTGATAACCGTTGGCCAATTCGACGCCCCGGAAAAAGAGCTCGAAACGTTCGGCCACCCGCGCATCGTCGGGAGCCAACCGAGCCAACGCTGCCTGCGATGCCGGGTAGTGATAGAGAAGGATTGGCACATCCGCTCGGAGCGATGGCACGACCACCGTGGCAAAGAGAAAGTCGAGCCAGTCGTCCCGCTCATCGTGAGACGACCCGTTCCAGCCCCGTACTCGCGCTGCCTCCGACAGCTCCTCGTCAGGAGCCTCCAGTGGATCGATCCCCACGCTCTCACGAAACGCCTCGGCATAAGACTGCTCGCGCGGAACCTGGCCGAGCAATCGATCCGCCAGCTCGGCAAGGTGTGCCATACCGGCCCGCAAGTCGTCTCCCACTCGGTACCACTCGACCATCGTGAACTCAGGATTATGCCAGCGTCCCTGCTCACCCCGCCGAAAGGCTCGAGTGACCTGATAGATCGCCTCGGCCCCCGCCGCCAACATCCGCTTCATGGCGAATTCGGGCGACGTCTGCAAATAGCGAAGCCCCCCCTCTTCGGCCAGCAGCGGCACGACGAAAGGCTCGAGATGCACGTCGACGACGCTATCGCGGCAAAGCAGCGGTGTTTCGACTTCGAGGAATCCTCGCTCGTCGAAGAACCGTCGCAAGGAGGCAAAGAGTTCCGCGCGGCGGCGCAGCACCTCCCAAGAAGCACTCGGGGCAAAAGATGGCAAGGACTCCTCCATCCCCGAATCAATTCTTTACACGCTCGACGTACTCGCCCGTCCGCGTGTCGATTTTGATGAGGTCCCCCATGTTGATGAAAATGGGAGCCGGGAACTCTGCACCCGTTTCCACCTTCACCGGTTTGGTCACGTTCGTCGCCGTGTCCCCCTTCGCTCCCGGCTCGCAGTACTCCACCTTCAAGATCACATGGTTGGGCGGCGTCACCGTGATCGGATTGCCGTTGAAAAGAACCATGTTGCAGACCATGCCGTCCTTCAGGTACTTCCAATTGTCGCCCACCTGGTCGGCTGATAACTCGTACTGCTCGAACGTCTTGCTGTCCATGAAGACGAACGTGTCGCCCTGACGGTAGAGGAACTGCGCCTCGGTCTCTTCAACATCGGCCGCCTCCAGCGAGTCCCCACCCTTGTACGTCCGGTCGATCACCGTGTTGCGGATCAAGTTTCGCAGCTTGCACTTGTAGAGGGCATTCCCCTTGCCCGGCTTGACGAAATTCATCTCGATCATCAAGTAAGGCTCGCCGTCGATCTGAACTTTCAGTCCTTTGCGAAACTCGCTCGTCTTGTAAACTGCCACCGTATCGTTTTCCCAATTCCAAGTCAGTTCGCTGCTGGTCCGATCCGTCCGCCCAAGAGGAACAAACGTCCCGCCGCGGGCCGCTCCAATTGTAGCCAGCCCCCTGACATCTGGAAACACGGGCGTGCTTGCACCCCCGTGCCTTTCCGCCGCGATGGACCTTCCCGTCATGTCCACCAGCCTTTCGCCCTCGAGTCCTCGTTCGCCTGCCAGGCCGACCTGGCAACGGTCGCTCCAAGCAGCCGTGCGCGACCTGGAAGACTTGTGCCGCCGATTGAACCTGGCCCCCCCCGCCGGACCTTGTCCGCCGGGCCACGAGTTTCCACTCCTGGTTCCTCGGGAATACCTGGCCAAGATCCGCCCCGGCGATCCGCGAGATCCCCTCTTGCTGCAGGTTCTTCCGCAACCCGCCGAAGACATGCCGACTCCCGGCTACACGCCCGATCCGGTCGGCGACCTGGCGGCCCAAAGAGCTCCAGGGGTACTCCAAAAGTACGCCGGTCGAGTCCTCATTTTGCCGACCACAAGCTGCGCGGTGCACTGCCGGTATTGCTTCCGGCGCAACTACCTCAGCCCCGACTTCTTCGATCCCGGCCCCGAATCGTCGGGGGCGACTCGTCATCCGGTTCGCCAGAGACTTCGGGCGGCTCTTGCCGTGTTGCGAAGCGACCCGTCGCTCCGCGAAGTCATCCTCAGCGGCGGCGACCCACTCATGGTCGACGACGCTCTTTGGGCCTCGTGGACCCAAGACCTGGTGCAAATCGAGCACATCGAAACCTTGCGCATTCACACGCGACTCCCCGTCGTCATCCCTTCGCGAATCGATGACCGATTCCTCGAGTGGGTCGACGTCCTTCGCATTCCTCTGGTGCTGGTCCTCCATGCCAACCACCCTCGCGAAATCGACGGTGCACTCGAGGAGGCCCTGGCGCCGCTCCGCCGACGCGGAGTCGTGCTGCTCAACCAATCGGTGCTCTTGCGCCACGTCAACGACGACGCAGAAGTCCTCGCTGAGCTCTCTCGGCGTTTGCTCCAGGTTGGGGTGCTCCCTTACTACCTCCACCAGCTCGACCGAGCGTTGGGAACGGCTCACTTCGCCGTAAGCGACCAGCAGGCGTAGGCGATCGTGGAGGAACTGCGAGCTCGACTGCCGGGATACCTCGTGCCTCGGCTGGTCCGCGAGGAGCCGGGGCGACCACACAA
>WFWZ01000297.1 GCA_015490875.1 Planctomycetaceae bacterium | reverse complement strand
GGTCGGACCCGGTCCCGGCGGGTTTCTTTTGCAGCCGCTTGGCGATGAACTCACTAGTCTTCCCGTTGAGGACGACGCTGTCGACCATCCGGAACTGGATTCCGAAAAAGAGCAGAATCAGTCCGATCAGGAAGAAGTGGTTGCGGTTCAGTTCCATGGTCCTGCTCCTGCGGTGCCGTCTTGTCGCGGCGCGACATCGGGACGTCTCATTACCCTATCTTCGATGACGCAGCCGTCGGCGCTCCAGCCAAACCGCGCCCTCGCCATCTTCAGCGGGTGTATCGGTTATGACGGAAGGCGACGTTTTGCGTGATGTCGGAGTCGCCCAAACGAAGGACCTCCAGCATCCGTTGCTTCTACGGCCGGCATTGTCTATGGTTCCAGAGCGGGAATCGGACGACTCTTTCCGAGAGGCTGGATGATGGAGGAACGGGTAGAGCCCAGGCGGTATCGACCGAGCCAGCTTCTGTTGCGTTGGGTCGTTTGGATCCTCGCCAATCTTTTCTACCGGTTCCGCGTCTGGGACCGGCATCACGTTCCGGAATCGGGAGGAGCGTTGCTGGTCTGCAACCATGTCTCCTGGTTGGACGGAATCCTGATTCTGCTCCTCGTGCGCCGTCCCGTACGAATCATCGCATGGGCCGGCAACTTCCAAATGAGATGGCTGCGCGCTTGGGCGAGCCGGTGGGGAGTAATATTCATCCAACCCAAGCGACGCCGGGAGATGATGCAAGCGCTGACCGAAGCGCGCGAAGCTCTTCGCCGAGGGGAACTCGTGTGCATCTTTCCCGAAGGTGGCATCACACGGACCGGCCAGCTCCAGGGTTTCAAACCGGGAGCCATGTGGTTGCTCAAAGATGTCAATGCTCCGGTCATCCCCGTCTACCTCGACGAGCTTTGGGGCAGTATTTTCAGTTTCTCCGGAGGGCGCTTCTTTTGGAAGTGGCCGAAGAAATGGCGATACCCCGTTTCGATCCACTTCGGCGCACCCATCGATCGCCCCCGGCACCTCCATCAGATTCGAAACGCCGTTGCCGAGTTGGGAGCGATTGCCGTGATGCGCCGAGCCGACCGTTTCACGCCCGTCACTGTTTCGTTCTTGCGAAGCTGCAAGAAGCGTCTCTTCGGCAGCAAGATCGCCGACACGCTTGGCAGCGACCTCTCAGGCGGAATGCTGCTAATGCGTACTGTCATCCTCCGGCGACTTCTGCGCCGTCACCAGCTTGAGCCCGACGAGCAACACGTGGGGGTGCTTTTGCCGCCGGGAGCCGCTGCGGCAGTCGTGAACGCTGCGTTGGCGGTCGACCGGCGCGTCCCCGTCAATCTCAACTACACGGTGACCAGCGAGATTATGAACAAGTGCATTCGTCTCGCAGGAATCCGCACGGTGCTCACGAGTCGCAAGTTCATGGATCGCTTCGACTTCGAGTTAGATGCAGAAGTCGTCTTTCTCGAGGACTTCAAAGACAAACCAACCATCTGGGACAAAGTAACTGCGGCGATCCAGACTTACCTTGTTCCCGCCTCGTGGCTCGCGCGCGCCTACGGTTTGCACCATCTCCGCTCTGACGACTTGCAGACGATCATCTTCACTTCAGGATCGACCGGCGAGCCGAAGGGAGTGATGCTCAGCCAACTCAATATCGCCTCGAACGTGGAGGCGATCGAGCAGGTCGTTCACCTGCGCAAAGATGACGTGCTGCTGGGCATCCTGCCTTTCTTCCATTCCTTCGGATACACGGTGACACTTTGGACTGCCCTGAGTCTCGATGTCAAAGGTGCTTACCACTTCAGTCCGTTGGACGCTCGGCAGATCGGCCAGCTTGCTCGCCAACATCACGTGACCGTGGTGCTGTCAACGCCGACGTTCCTGCGCGGCTTCCTTCGTCGCTGCGAAAAAGAGGATTTTCAGCACGCAGACGTCGTAATTACCGGTGCGGAAAAACTTCCGCCGAGCTTGGCGGATGCTTTCGAGGAGAAATTTGGCGTGCGGCCGCTGGAAGGATACGGCACGACAGAACTCTCGCCGCTCGTGTCGGTCAACATCCCACCCACTCGAGCCTGGAGTGACGAAAACGTGTCCGCTCGTGAAGGCAGTGTCGGACGTCCGATCCCAGGCGTGGCGGCCAAGACGGTCGATCTCGAAACGGGAGAGGAATTGGGGCCGGGCGAGTCGGGGATGCTGTTGATCAAAGGGCCGAACGTGATGCTCGGTTACTATCAGCGTCCCGATCTGACCCAACAGGTTTTGAATGATGGCTGGTATACGACTGGTGATGTGGCGATGATCGACCAAGACGGGTTCATCTTCATCACCGGTCGTGAGAGCCGTTTCTCGAAGATCGGCGGCGAAATGGTGCCGCACATCGAGGTCGAGGAAAAACTGGCAGCGCTCATCGGCGCTAATGAGGATACGCCGCAAGTCGCCGTCACCGCCGTCCCCGATGCTCGCAAGGGAGAGCGCCTTGTCGTCCTCCATACACGACTGCCCATTCCTCCGGAGGAGCTGCGAGCCAAGCTGGCGGAAATGGGGCTGCCCAACATCTACATCCCGTCGGCCGACTCGTTCGTGGAAGTCGACGAGATTCCGGTTCTCGGGAGCGGCAAACTGGACCTTAAGCGAGTTCGGCAGATGGCGCGCGAGCGTCTGGGGATCGAAGATTCCGCGTAACGCGTCTTCCTTCGGTGCTACTCGACCGGCCCTTCTACACCGCCGGTGAACTCCTCGTCCTCTGCGGCGTGTCCCGTCAGGACCTCCGCCTGATAGCCTCCTTTCGTACGGAAGTAGACGATCAGGCCCAAGTAGCAGACACACATGATGGCGGGCAGCACGGCGATCTTCCCGAGCGTCTGTTGTTTGACCTCTTGCTGAATGGCGGTGATCTTCGCCTTGGCGGCCTCGAGTTCGGCTTTCTTCGCTTCATCGGCGGTGGCCAGGAGCTCGTCGAGCTTCGATGCTTTGACCGTACGATGTTTTCCGAAAACGCCAGGGACTTCGACGATCAGCGCCGATGCCACTTCGGGGAGTTCTTTCTCGACGCGAGGCACCAAGGCATGATCTTGGACGGTCCCAATCAGTGGGTTGCCGAGCGTGCCGACGGCGATCATGCCAACACCGGCGATCGCATTGAGCATCAAGGCTCCGCCCTTGGGATACTGCTCACTGACGACACCGAGTGTCGTGGGCCAGAAGAAGGTCTTGCCGAAGCCGTAGAGCGTGGCTGCGAGGAAGAGCATGCCGAGAGCGTTTCCGGCGGCTGAGAGCCACGTCAGACCCGCAGCGGCGATGGCCGCACAAACCGCCAACAGTCCCAGCGGCGAAATGCGATGGACGATCGGGCCGGCAAAGAATCGGAGAATGAACATGATCAGCGACGTATAGACCAGGAAGAGCGTCCCTTTGGTCTCGGCCCAACTGGCCGTGTCTCCGGGAGCTCGCAGTGTCGCCTTCATGATGTCAGAGATCCAACTGTCGGTCCCGAGCTCGGTCGTGGCGAGCAGGAACATCACCAGCAAAAGCAGAACGAACATGGGGCGGCCGAACGATTTGACATAAATGGCGAACAAGATCGTCGGGATCACGGCGATCGCCGCCGCCCAGAGCGTCGGGATAATGGGAAGCGACAAGACGCTCAAGACCTGGCTGATCGCCATCACCAGCAGGAACGAACAGATGTAGCAGCTTCCCCAGCCGAATTCCTTGAGCATCTCCAGGTAGGTGACGCCCGCCTCGACTCGTTCCTGTACCGGAAACTTCATCCCGAACAAAATGATTCCGTAGGCGATGGTCGGGATCAGGACGACAGCCATTTGCCACTGCCAGATCGAACCGGGAAGCGATTTTCCCAACGTGCTTCCGACCATCCCGACGGCGATCGCAAGCAGACCGCCGATCACCAGCCCCCCAGGCCAGCCGGCGTGCAGGATGTTGAGATAGTGCGTCTTGTTGTTGGGGTACATCGTGGCGACAACCGGATTGATGACCGCTTCGACAATGCCGTTGCCTAACGCGAACAGGAAGGTGGCGAAGTAGAGCACCGTGAAGCCGCCGAAACTTCCGGCGAAGATCGTCAGGATGGCGGAAACCGTGTGGGCTATGAACGCGAAGACCATCGCCACGCCGTAACCGATTCGGTCGATGATGAGGCTGAACAGGATGATGGAGATGGCGAAGGGATAGAGCCCGACTCCCTGGATCACCCCCTTCTGTTCTTCACTCAAGTCGAACTGCTGGCCCCACGAGTCCAATATGGCGGCTCGCACCGAGAACGCGAAAGCGGTCGCCACCAGGGCAATGAAGCAACCCAAAAAGAGTCGGAATGCCTTTCTATCGTTGTTCGCCATCGATTCGAGTCTCCACGGTTGGGGCCGTCTCCACCATGGGCGTTCCGTCTCCCTCTCGAAACGCCGGCCTCTTTCCCTGCCGACGACGTGTCGGGAGTATAAGCGATCCACGCGACAAAATGAAGATAACGGCCCGAGGTACCAATGGGGCCGCGCATCCCCTTGCCTCAGGGGCCGAGGCGTCGCACAATGGTCGGCGGCAGTCGGGGCCGCATGTCGCACAAGCGATCCTCCAGAAGTGCTCAGATGAGCCGGAGGTCTGCGGGGCTACCCCGCAGGAGACAAGTTGTCCACCATTCGAGACGTCGTGCTTGTTAGTCGGATACCCATCCGACTAACAAGCACCGCCACAGGAAGAGTTGGGCGACAAGCGGCCTGCGGCTGCCGTTTCTTTGGGAGCGTGTAGCGAGACTCAGTGGCGTGGTTCCCGTCTTCGGATGTGTTGTTTACAGCCGGAAATCTCGTGACAGCCTCGTAGGGACCACCTCGGATGGAGTGAGTGCCCATGGGACTTTGGCAGTGGCTGAAACAACTCCTCTTTGGTTCGACCTCTGTGGAAGTGGAAATACGCACCGAAGAAAAGCGGCAAGAAAGTCGTCCCACGCCCAAGCTGACGCCTCTGCGATATCACGTTTCCTCTTGGGAAAACCGCCTTCCTTGGAAACGGGAATTCGTCTCGCAACGGCCCTACCGCTTCGCTTGCAACACCGACATCTGGGGCATGTACAACGACGGGTACGTCGACTTGTCGCTCGATGCCGATTTTGGGCAGCTCGAGCGATGGGGGCTCCCAAAGTTCTCAAACCCGGAAGAACTCGCCGAGTGGCTCGGGTTGCCCGTGGGGCGGGTTGCCTGGTTGGCCGATCGAGTTCGGCGCGGCGATTGGTATGGAGACCCGGCAACCGATCACTACTACCGCAAGTTTGTTAGTAAGCGCCGCGGCGGCTGGCGGCTATTGGAGGCTCCCAAGCCGGCAACCAAGGCCGTGCAATACCGTATCCTGAGTGAGATTCTCGAGAGAGTTCCACCCCATCCGGCGGCACACGGTTTTGTCAGAGGACGCAGCATTGTTACCAATGCTCGGCCTCACACCGGTCAGGCCGTCGTGGTGAAACTCGATCTGGAGAACTTCTACACAAGCGTATCCTATGCTCGAGTCGTCGCCATCTTTCGGCGACTCGGATACAGCCGCGAAGCGGCCATTTGGCTGGCTCGACTGACGACGACCCAAGCCCCCGAGAACCTGCAACCTCCTGATCGAGACGCTCGTTTGGACTGGCGTTACACACTGCGGCACTTGCCTCAAGGAGCCCCCACCTCCCCGGCGCTGGCCAACCTGGCCGCTTTTTCGCTCGATGTGCGTCTGTCGGGAATGGCGCGCAGCTTCGGGGCGCAGTACACCCGCTATGCCGATGATTTGACGTTTTCCGGCCCCAAGCGATTTCTCCAGTCGCTTGACACCTTCCTCCCACTCGTCATCCAGATCATCCAAAGCGAGCGGTTCTGGTTGCACGTTGAGAAGACGCAAATCGTCCGTCGGCACCGGCGCCAGGTTGTCACCGGAGTCGTCGTCAACGAGCGGCCGACGATGGGGCGGCGCGAGTTCAAACAACTCGAAGCAATTCTCTATAACTGTGTGCGCCACGGTCCGACCGGCCAGAATCGAGCGGGGATCCCCGACTTTCGAAGTCATCTGATGGGTCGCGTCGCTCATGCCCGGCAACTCGATCGAAAAAAAGGCGATCGACTGATGGACCTGTTTCAGCAGATCGATTGGTCGTAGTGGAAAGCGTAGAGTGGTGGAGAGCTTGCGGGGCCTGATGGAGAGCTGATTTCAATAGGACCTATGGGACATATAAGACCTATAGAACGGGATAGGACCTATAGGATCGCGTGGTTGATAGAACGACCGGCAGTGCCACTCTCTCGCCGCGAAGCGGCGATGGCCCTATGTCCCATACGTCTTACAGGTCCTACTGTAAGCCGCGTTGCTTCTAAACCCCCACGGTCCCTATCTTTCCAGCTTTCTTCGTCACAAACATTTTTCCTTCGACGTTCGACCGGCAGGATCGGGAAAAGAACCCCCGCCCGCACGGCCGATGGAAAAAGGGACACTTTGTCGCAACAACCGATGGAATGCACTGACCGAGCCGGCGAGGACTTCAATCAAAGCAAGGAGGTCGAAGGACGTGACCAAGGATCGGAGACTGGGCCGAGGATTGGCAGCCTTGCTGGGCAATCCGAGTTCAACCGAGTCGACCGGCGAGGCGCCCGCGGTGTCGCCGGGCACCTCCGCTTCCTCTGCGGCGTCGCCAGCCGCGACCGCCCCTGGGACAGCCGCCGCGTCAACACCCGCTCATGTTGACTCAGGCGTTCTGCGAATCCCCGTCGACCAGATCGATCCCAATCCACATCAACCTCGCCGGCAGTTCGACGCCGACGAACTGAAGACACTCGCGGAAAGCCTCCAGTCCCATCAGCTTTTGCAGCCGATTCTCGTGCGCCGAGTCGAAGATCGGTACCAATTGGTCTCGGGCGAGCGGCGATGGCGGGCGGCTCAGATGGCGGGATGGGAGACGATCCCGGCCACCGTTCGGGAAGCCGATGACCGTACAGCGGCCGAGTGGTCGCTGATCGAGAACCTCCAGCGACGCGACCTCAGCGCCATCGAAAAAGCCCGTTCCTTCCAGCGATACCTTCGCGAATACCAGGCGACCCAAGAACAACTGGCTCGCCAACTCCAGCTCGACCGATCCACCATCGCCAACCTGCTTCGCCTGCTGGAACTACCTGCGTCGGTGCAGCGGGAAATCGAAGCGGGTAAACTGGGAGCCGGCCACGCGCGGGCCCTCCTGCCACTGGGCGAGGAATCCCTCCAGGAAGCCTACTCCCGGCGCGTGATCGAGGAGGGATGGAGTGTTCGCGAGACCGAACGGCAGGTGGCCCAGCGGATCAAGAGTGAAGAGGCCAATCCCTTGGCCGACTTAGAGCGTCGTGCCGGGAAGCTGGGCAAAGAGGCTAAGAGCCGTCAGACTCAGGCCCTGGAACGCGAGCTGAAAATGGCGATCGGAGCCAAAGTCGAGATCCAGCAACGGGGAAAACAGGCCGGCAAGATCGTGATCCACTTTTCCAGCCACGAAGAGTTTGAACGGATCCATCGTATCTTGGCTGAGGGGCGGGTGGCTCGGGAAGCCGCCTGATAATACTGCGCCGTTTTGCAGCGAGTCATTGCCAAACGCAGCTTGGAACGATAGCATCAAGGCGAGTCACCACCGACACGATCCCCAACCGGCGGGGCGTAGCGCAGCCTGGCTAGCGCGCCTGCTTTGGGAGCAGGAGGTCGCGAGTTCGAATCTCGCCGCCCCGACTTGATGGAAAGCTACTTGGGGAGCGTGAGCGGTGTTCCCAATCAATTTTTGATGAGTCGAGCGGACACGAGGCGATGGACGGAAGAGACTTGCTACACAGTCGAGGACGAGCTCTGGAGACGGCCTTTTTTGCGAAGGTCGACCAGCAGCTCTTGCAGCAGTTGAAGGAGAAGCTCGAGCAAGAAAACCGCCAAAAGGCGCTGGCCGAGGTCACCGGCATTCGGGACCCGGAGGTCCTCGAGCACCTCGCCCAGCTCGGAGCCGAACCCGAGACACTCATCGCCTTCACCTTGATCCCCGTCATCGCCGTGGCGTGGGCCGATGGCAAACTGGAAAAGAAAGAGGTCGTCGCCATCCTCGACGTGGCTCACGAGGCAGGCCTCGACGAACGGACACCGGGTCGACGGCTCTTGGAGCACTGGCTCGAAGAACCTCCCCCCCGAGAACTCTACGAAACGTGGTTCGACTACATCGAGGCGCTCAAGCCGCTGATGCGGCCAGAGGAACTCCGGGAGCTCCGCGATGGGATCCTCGAACACACGGAGTGGGTCGCCAAGTCGTGTGGAGCCACGTTGGGGCTCAACGCCATCTCTCACTCGGAGAAGAAGGTGCTCAAGCGCGTCCGCGAGGCATTCGAAAGCTAGCGGGCAACGCCCCGTTGCCGCTTGTCCGAGGGCCGAGGGTTCTGGTATATTCGTTCGCAGGAGTTCGGTATGCGCTCGGCTCGTTTGAGCGGGGACGCGTTTGCATTTCACACACGTGAACCGGCGATTGTCTCGATCGTCGAAAATGAGGAAGGGGAGCTGACCGCGTGGGAACGAAAAAGACTGGCAAAGGGCGTCGCAAAATCGGCCGCAAGAAACGCCGGATGCGCTCGAAGATTCGCCATCGCAAGAAATAGCCTCCCTTTCCGGCGGACCTGCAGGCCATGAGGGCGGTGCGCATTCCGGCGAGTCCGATTCGGCTGGAGATCCAGCGGGACGACGCGGGGGTGCCTCACATCGAGGCCGACGATCTGTCGGGCGCCCTGTTCGGT
>WFWZ01000296.1 GCA_015490875.1 Planctomycetaceae bacterium | reverse complement strand
GAATCGCGCAACACGCCGAAGTTCGTCATTTGGACGCTGGTGGCTCTGCTGATCATCCTCCATCAGGACATCTGGTTCTGGCATGATCCCACCCTTCTGTTCGGATTCCTGCCGGTGACGTTAGCCTACCACATGGGGATCTCGCTGGCGGCCGGCATCGTCTGGTTTCTGGCAGTGAAGATGATTTGGCCGCTCGAGGAAGAGCCGACAAAGATCGACGATTCGATGGAGGGAGCCGAGTCATGATTCAACTGACGGTCATTGCCATCTATCTGGCACTCTTGCTGTCGCTCGGTCTCTTCTCCAGCCGGCTCTTTCGCGGTACGAGCAAGGACTACTTGCTGGCCAGCCACACGATTGGTCCGTTCTTGTTGCTGATGTCGCTCTTCGGCACGACGATGACGGCGTTCGCGCTGGTCGGATCGACGGGCGAGGCGTACAAGGAGGGCGTGGGGGTTTACGGATTGTTGGCATCGTCGAGCGGCATCATTCATTCGCTCTGCTTCTTCGTCGTGGGAGTGCGCCTGTGGCGGTTGGGGCATCGCTACGGCTACACGACACAGACCGAGTTCTTCCGAGACCGACTGGAGAGTCGCAATCTGGGGTTGGTCCTTTTCCCGGTCCTCGTGGGCCTGGTGATTCCGTATCTGTTGATCGGCGTGATTTCGGCGGGAGCCGTGATCAATGGCGTGACGAAGCATTCGTTCCCCGAGCTGTTTGCGGCCTCGGATGGAGGCGTGCCGAGTTGGCTGGCGTCGCTGGTGATCTGCATCGTTGTGTTGATTTACGTCTTTTTTGGCGGGATGCGAGGCACGGCGTGGGCGAACACCTTTCAGACGATCGTCTTCATGGTGCTGGGCGTTGTGACGTTCGTGGTGATCGCCAATCGTCTGGGAGGTGGAGATAGTCTGTATGAGAACATGGTGCGGGTGAGCAAAGCCGTCAAGACGGACAAGTTGATCCGAGGCGATCATATACCACCGTCGATTTTCCTGACGTACATGTTCGTGCCTCTTTCGGTCGCCATGTTTCCTCACCTGTTCCAGCATTGGCTGACGGCGCGGAGTGCCGAGTCGTTCAAGCTGCCGGTGGTCGCGCATCCGATCTTCATCATGGTGGTCTGGGCGCCCTGTGTTCTGATCGGCGTCTGGGCGACGACGGACCTGGCCGGCGTGCCCCCCACACTCCATCCAAACAAGGTTCTAGCCTTTTTGGTACGAGCCAAAGCGGGCAACTTGCTGGGCGGCTTGCTGACCGCGGGGATTCTCGCGGCCATCATGTCGTCACTCGACAGCCAATTCCTCTGTCTGGGAACGATTTTCTCGCGCGACATCGTGATCCATTACATGGGCGGGGACCGTTTCTCGGACAAGGGACGCATCTGGCTGGCTCGCGGGTTCATCATCGCCATCGTGGCCATCACCTACCTGTTCAGCCTTTTCAAACCGGCTCGCGTCTTTCAGATGGGGATCTGGTGCTTCAGCGGCTATGCAGCCCTCTTCCCTCTGGTCATCGCGGCTCTGTATTGGAAGCGGCTGACAAAGTGGGGCGCCTATGCCAGTGTCTTATCGACGATTGGAATCTGGCTCTTTCTCTTTTGGAAATCCGATTTCGCTCGCAATCCGAAGTTCTGGTTGACGTACTCGCTGTTCGGCAAGGAGTACCCCACGATGCCGGTCGCCACGATGATTGCCGTTTCGGCGGTGACTTTGGTCGTCGTCTCCTTGCTCACGCGTCCTCCCAGTCGCGAGACGCTCGATCGCTTCTTCCCCCCGTCTTCTTGATTGCCCAAGGGCTGGCTGGAGAGCTGAATACGGCGCCTTCCTTCGGCGGTGGCGTGCCCACTCGTCGCTCTTCTTCAAGTTTTTTTGAGCTTTTCTCGCTTTTCTTGCGCATCGGCCCGCGCAAAACGACACTGCGTTCTTAGGGCGAGTTCGTCGACAAGCGACTGCCGTGCCGTTGGGCATCTGACCTCACAGCCAATCGGCAGGTCGCTGCGCAAACTCGCCTTAGCCGCTAGAGCGTTTCGTGGCTCCAGCGGTACGGAACAGAGCTTCTTTATCTTCTTGTCGGCCGGGCAGAGAAGGGGATGGGACGATGCGCAAAGCGAAGGTTGCGAAGAGAGAGCAGAAACGGCGACGAGCGTTGCGAAGGCGTTTGGTCATGGAGTCGCTCGAAGATCGACAATTGTTGACAGGGTTCGGCGATCCTGCGGCGCCACCTCCTGAGGAAGCGGCGCCCGAGTGCACGCTGCGTGCGGCATTGATGGAAACGAATGCCCACCCTGATCTCAACGCCATCTCGTTCCGAATCGCCAATGCGGTCCAAGAGGCCATCGACGGCGTAGTCGTCAACTCGACCGGAGATGCGGAAGATACCAATCCCGGTGATGGAGTCTGCGATACGGGCGAAACAGTCACGCTCGGCGCCCCTCCGGAAACCATGACGATCGTCCCCTCCAATCCGCTGCCGCCGATTCGGGACGTCCTCGATCTGGACGGTCGGCGAAGCGTCGGCGGCGTCGGCATCGTCCCCGGCGCAGCGATCGACGGGACGAATGTCGGCGGCGCCAACGGGCTGGTAGTGAAATCGCATGACGTGCTCATTCGAGGCCTCTCGATTCAGCGATTCCCCAAGTCGGGTATCGCCGTCGAGGCTCCGTTCGTCCAGATCGCCAACAACTACATCGGACTGGACCTCGAGGGGAAGGAGGCACGGGGGAATTTCGAGCACGGTGTGGTCGTCAACAATGTGTCGGACGTCTGGGTCGGTGCCACTGAAGAGGACACGCGGGGCAACGTGATTTCCGCCAATGGGAAGAACGGGGTGTTGGTCGTCGGAGCGAAAGCCAAGGACAACTATGTGTCGCGAAACTATATCGGGCTGACGGTCGACGGCGAGAACGCCCTGGGGAACGGCGAAAATGGTGTCGAAATCGGCAAGGGAGCTACGAAGAACACGGTAGGACCACCGCCTCTTTGTCCGTTCGACAACAACGACCCCTGGCCCTGTTACAACGTGATCGCGGGGAACCAGGAATACGGAGTGGTGCTGCGCGAGGAGGGAACTGAGCAAAACGTCGTGACAGGCAATCGAATTGGAACCGATAAAGACGGCCAAGAAGCACTCGGCAATCAGCTCGGCGGGATTCTGCTCGAAAAGTCGGCTGCCCGAAATTCTGTCTCAGACAACGTGATTTCGGGCAACGGCAGCGTCGGCGTGAAGTTCCTCGGTGGAGGCGTCGACGAAAACGTCCTGGGAGGCAACAAGATCGGCCTGAACATCGACGGCTCGCTCGCCGTGCCCAACAGCGGCCCCGGAGTCTGGTTGCAAAGTCTCAATGGAGCTGGACCGCAGCGCAATCGCATCGGGAGCGATGGAGACGGATGCGACGATGAGGACGAAGTGAATG
>WFWZ01000295.1 GCA_015490875.1 Planctomycetaceae bacterium | reverse complement strand
GTAGTGAGCCGCTAAATCTCGGTGCGCGATTGTGAGACACAGACATCCCTATTCCACTTGGGGACGGCTCTAACGCGGACAAATCCATCGGTTGGGAGGGCGAGGCTCCTGCCGAGCCGGAATGTTTTGTATGCCGGACCAACCCAACATCGTGGGGCCCAACGCCGGTCATATGCAACTTGCCGATCCATGTCTGCGATGCCACTGTGGCTCTTTTGCGGCTCGGCAGGAGCCTCGCCCTCCCAACTCGGGAAATACCGTCCTTGAATGCTATGATTGGCTGCTTTTGCGACCATGCTGAGCCCCAAGTCCTTCATCAAAGTTCCTTTTGTCCCTGGATCGCGCACGGTGATTTAACGGGTAGACGAGAGAAGCGTGGAGAACAGGTCGGCAAGCTCCCGTGTCTGCTCGCGACTGTCGAACCGTGCCAGCGCCTCTTCGGAGGGAACCGGAAGGGGCTCCCCTGCACGGAAACCATGAATCAACTCGAGCAACGTGTTGTCGAGTCCTTCGGGGTCGTCCGGTCGCACGCACCAACCGAGACGCTCTTCCCGGACAAATCTTGCTGTGGCCCCTCGATCGCAAAGTGTGAACACCGGTTTCCGCAGCGCGATGTATTCGAATACTTTGCCCGGAATGCACATCGGAGCCTCAGTCTGAACCAGAAGCAGAACGTCGGCCGCCGCAAGACGCTCGAGACAGCTCTGGTGATCGATGGGAGGAGTGACTTCGACTAGTTCTTCAATCCCGTACTCGCGTGCCTTTTGTACCTCGACAGTGCGACCGGAGACCCCGGCACCGATAAGCTCGAGTCGGATGTCGCTCGCAGTGAGTTGACCAGCGCTCTTTAGACGCCCGATGGCACGAAGCAGGGGATCGACGGTACGTTTGCCGTAGAACGAGCCGGCGTGAGCCATCACTAACGGGCGACCATGGCGCGGCGTATCATGGCAAACCTGAAGGTGCCGATAATCTTCCGGATCGAAGCCGTTGTAGAGGACGTGGCATTTTTGGGATGCCAGGTCGGGATGCCGCTGGAGCATGTCGTCGCGGATTTCCGGCGTCGTGAAAAGGAGACGGTCCGCTTCGCGGGCAACGAGCGTCTCGAGTTTCTGGTGTCGGCGACCGACCCACGTGTTGCTGCGGCGAATGGGGCGGAAGTCGGCGGAGACCCACGGATCGCGAAAATCGGCCACCCAGGGAAGCCCGGTCTTGCGTTTGAGTTTCAGGCCGACTACGTGGTTCGAGAACGGCGGGCCAGTGCTGTAGAGCACATCGATGCTTTGTCTTCGAACAGCGGCGGTGCCGGCTCGGACCGCGAACGGCACCCAGCCGACGAGCCGATCGGGCGTCATTAGTGGGAGAGTTATGGCGTCCTTGAGACGGGCGATGGTCGTTGGACCACCGTGCGCCGTGCGTGCGGTTTCCTGGTCGCAGTTCGCGCCGTTTCGACTATGGTTGTTTCGCCGTAGGGTCAACACCTGTTTCATCCGACTCAACGACTCAACCGGGTAGACGGCTCGAGTTGCAACCACCGCCAGTTCACACGAGATCTTGTCTTTGAGCCTTTGATCCTTGGCCTGCGTTTTCTCGTAGAAGTCCTCGTCCACCGTCAGCACCGTAACATCCCATCCGACACGACTAAGATATCGGCTGAATCGCAGCGTCCGGAATACGCCTGCCGACTGCGCCGGAGGAAATAGAGACGCGACAATGAGAATCCTGTTCCTGTCTGTCATCACGCATTCGTCGCTCGACTGACAGTGCAAGATGGCTGATCGACTCCGACATCGCAGTCCATCAACAGGAATCGAGGTATGCGTTTCAACAGAGGAAGTAGCTGATTTCGCAGCCGTGCTGCCTCGATCAGCCGTGACTCCGTCGCCCCGGTTTTCCCGCGGCGGAGAACACCCCATTCTTCGAGCAGCCGCTCCATTTCGTCGAATCGGCTGGGGACTGCCTTAGCGTGACAGCGGAAGCGAAGGCGGTGTTGAACGCCATGACGGTCCGTGACTGTGAACTCGTCGTCGTGAGGCTTGAGCAAATACGGCACGTTGGCCATGGTTTCGATCGCGTGAAACATGGTGTTACGTCGAAGCGTGACTCCTAGCAGCAGGATCTGCCCCCCCACATCCATGATCTTGGCATAAGGTGTGCCAGCTCCGCAGGGGCTTCCCGCGTTCTCGTGGCCCTCCACGATCCATTCTGCAAGCGGGCCGAGCGCGCAAACTGAGTGGGACGGATGAAGGCTGCGGACTACATCGTCTCGTTGTCGGAAGACTTCACTGATCCGGCCGACCAGAGAAGGCGTATTCCGGACATCGAACTCACGAGATCCTGCGTTGGTCAGTTTCCATGTGTGGGACGGCATAACGAGTGTGCCATTTTCGCCGAGAGCCTCAAGAATCGCGCGAATTACGGTTGCCGGCCCGCCTCGGACGAATCCAAGTTTGGACAATGAGGCATGTACGAGTAGACAGCTTCCCTTGCGGAGTCCGAGGGACTCTAGCTGGGAATGCAGCGACGCTACGGTCACGTGTGGCTGCGTCGCCCAGCGAAGGGCGGACTTGATGGCTCTCTTGGCTTGCCGCTTCATCGACGTTCTGCGGGTGCTTGCGAGGCAGCACTGCAAGACGTTAGGATCTCGAACGACCGTCGATCAGTTCGTGATAGACAGCGATCGTCCGGTCGATCATCTGCTCATAGCGGAAGTTTTCTTCGACGCGCTGCCGTCCAATACGGCCCATACGGCTAGCAAGCTGTTCATCAGAGAGAATTGTCGTGAGTTTTTCCGCTAGACTTTCTGGACATCGCTTCTCACACAATAGACCAGTTACTTCGTCGTCAATATATTCCGGGATGCCGCCGACTCGAGTTCCAACGGCTGGGCGCGCACACGCGGCAGCTTCGAGAATCACATTTCCAGACCCTTCCGCCAGGCTCGGGAGTACAAACACATCACAGGCATGGAAGTATGTCGGAAGCTCCTTGCGACCGATAT
>WFWZ01000294.1 GCA_015490875.1 Planctomycetaceae bacterium | reverse complement strand
GTGGAGGGCTCGGCAGGGAGTCGCCATTACTTTTTTGTCGACTCGGCCATCGAGGGAGGTGTGTGGAAGCATTATGCATTCGCGTGGTAGGCGAGCAATCGGGGGAACGCACGGTTCGGGCCGATGGTCGGCAAGGAGGACGAGGCGTCTAGTTCACTGCCTCGCCGCTTCGATCCTCTTCGCCGGCGCCGGGATCTGCGGGTGGGCCTGTGGCACTCCGCTTGCGTTACCAGAAGTCGGCGGTGGCGTAAGGCCGGAGCGGATGCCGACTCGAGCGAGAGTGGAGGAGATACCTCCGTTATCCGCGTTCGCCGCGATTTGGTCGAAGCCGCTGCGAGGTCGACTTCAGGAGGAGACTAAGACAACGGCACAGGCGTCGCCGGCCCGACCGCCGGCACCGCGGGTGGCCCGGCCGGCGCTGGTTCTACTCGGGGTTTACGGTGGTCGCGTTGCCGTTTTCCGGGAAGCGAGTGGTGGGGGGAAGGAGCTGACGGTGGAATTGGGGGAGCGTATCGGAGACGCTGAGGTGGTTGGGATCGATTCCGACCGAGTGACGCTTCGGCGTCAGGGTGTGGCCTTCGATTTCGTGATTGCACATCCGAGGGGAGAGGACCGATGACCGCACGATTCTTCCTGCTTTGGTCGGCGCAGCGGGTGCCGCGGATCGCCTGCGTCGGGGAGGGCGGGGAATTGCTGTGGGAAGAGGTGATGTGCACTGCGGACGCATCGCCGGAGGAGCAGGCGGAGGCGATTGCGGTTTGGTTGCGCGAGAAGCACGGTCGTGTCGACGAGCTGGCATGTCTCGTGGAAAGCGATTCGTGTTACAGCGTGACGTTGTCGGCAACAGACATTGTGGAGAGGGACCGATCGACACTTCGATACCGCCTTGAGGAGTTCGTTCCCATCCCGGTGGAGGCCTTGGCGGTCGACTTTGTGTTTTCGAACCAAGGGATTTTCGCCTGCGCGGTCGAGTTGGAACCGCTGGGAAAGTTGTTGGCGGCGCTGACCCATCGGGGCATCCGCATCTCGAGTGTCGGGCCGCGTTGGATCCGCGCGGTGGAGGGTTGGATCAGCCGGAGCGAGACGTCCGTAGATGCCGCGGTTTGGCAGGACGAAGAGCGGGTGGAGGTGATTTGGCTGGAGGACCAGGCTCCAGTGGGCTGGCGTTCGGGTGGATCGGATCTCCGGTCGTGGTCGGCGGTGTTGTCGGCAACGGTCCGGAACGGTCGGGTGCTGTTGGCGGGACTTAGCGAAGAGGACTTGGCCGAGTTGTGCCGAACCAGGGAAACGACCTGGTTTTCGTCCGAGGCTTCACCGGACACGTGGATTCCCGATGCCTGTGCGCGCCTTGAGAGGGGTGACGCGGCTGGGTCGATCGACTGGCGAGACGCCTTGTTGGGGGGAGCGACGGCTTGGCGTGGACGGGATCGGCTGGTGCGAGAGGTGTTGGTGGCGACGGCCATTGCCTTGTTGTTGGTGGGGTGCGGAGCGTGGGTACGTGGCCTTCGATATGAGGAGGCGAGGACCGCGACAGAAGCGGACAAGGAGCGACTGTTCCGGGAGCTCTTTCCGGGCGAGCCGGTCCCTCGGGGAATCGAGAGACGGTTTGCTCTGGAGTTGGCACAAATTGAAGAATCTGCTGATGGCGCGGTGAACGGCGTTCGGCGTTCGGCGCTGAACACTTTACGGGACATTTTGGAGGGTCTGCCGTCGGAATTGCGGTTCCAGTTGGACCGTGTGGATGTTGAAGGGAGGCGTTTCAAGATCCAAGGAAAAGTCAGGGAGGTGGGGATGGCTGGCCGGATTGCGGCCGAACTGCGGAAGCTGGGGTACCAAACGACCGTGCCCAACGACGGGCGGAATTTCGTGGTCATCGGGGTGCTGCCTGCATCTGGGGATAGCCCGAGTGGAAAGGAGAAGGCAAGATGAGGGCCGGCAAGGCGCAGTATCTGCCAGCGTTGCACCGGTTTGGGGCGATGTTTCGGCGGCCGAACTCTCCTGGAACCTCCCAAGGGATGGGACGTGGCGTGCGTCTGTGGCACTACGGACTGCTGGCTGGCTTGGCGGGAGTGCTGGGTGGATGGTCGGTTGCGGGGTGTCGGCAGGCGTCGGAGGAGGCCCGGCAGGCGATGGAGAGTTACCGTCGTTGTCGCACATTAGCCGGGCGTATTCGAGCGAAGATGAGGAGTGAGCCGCTTTTGGCCGGTCCTGCTCCTCGCGGTTTCGAGTATGGGGCGGCGCTGCGACGTGCGGCGGTTTCGGCTGGGATACCCCAGCGCAGCTTTCCGAACCCTTCGCTGGGTCGCCAACGTCCGATCGGCGAGACCCGTTATATCGAACAAGAGGTGATTGCGGGGATCGGGGCAGTTACATTGCCGCAGTTGATCGCGTTTCTTCACAAGTTGGCCACCGCGACGCCTTCGTTTCAAGTTAGGGAAATTGTGCTCGAGCCGGCAAGTCGGCCCCCTGGGGAGCCGGCGGGAGAGTGGTGGCTGCCCAGATTGACGCTGACGTACACTACAGTTTCCGACCTGGTCGGTCGATAGAAGAGCTTGATGGGGGGCTTCCATCAGGTGGAAAGCGCGATCGTGATGGTGAAGTCACCTCTTCTTCGGACGCGGTGCCGATATCGGGCCGGATTACCTCTTCGGGTGCGACACGTTCTTTTCGGAATCGTTGTGTGCTGCGTCACGTCGCCGGGCTGGATTCCGGCGTCGCTCGGTCAGGGAGCTCCGATCGAGATCAACCTCGCGGAAAACGCTCATCTGAATCTCGAGGCGTTGGTCCGTCTGGCAGCGGACAAGTTGGCATTGAAGATTCTTTATGATGAGTCGGTGTTGTCGCAGCAGCGCAGTCGAATTGTCATCCGCGGTCAGGCGCAGGTCACATCCGAGACATTGCTGGAGTTGCTCCAAGCGACGTTGCGCGTGCACGGGCTGGCGCTGGTGGACGCGGATGTAGGCGACTTTAAGCGTATCGTCCGCTTGGAACACGCTCGCCCCTTTGTGCCTCAGGGCACCTCGGCGGATGTGGGGCGAGCGGAGTATGTGACCGAGATTTTCCAGCTTCGCCACGTTTCGGTCCAGATCGCGGAGGCGTACGTGCGCAGTTTCAGTACGCAAGGCGCGACGGGAGGGAGTGGGGCATCGGCGGCGAGTGCGCACATCACGACGATTCCGGACGCGCGCCTGTTGATTGTCACGGATGTGGCATCGAGCATGGAGAGAATCGAGGGGCTGATCCGGCGGATCGATGTCCCTGCGACGCGAGCGGTGTATCGTTTTCGGAAGGTGGAGCACCTGGAGGCGAGCGAGTTGAAACGACGTTTGGATGAGATCCTGTCAGCGGGCAACTTGTTCGGGAGACCGGCCGTGGCGGCGAGTGCGGCACGAGGGACGTCGGGAACGCCGACGGGAGCGCCGGTGCAGGTATTGGCAGATGAACGGACGAATCGCTTGCTGTTGATCGGCAGCCAAGGCGAAGTGGATGCATTGATGGAGTTGGTCGACCAGTTGGACGTGGCGTTGGACGTGACGATGAAGATTTACCGTTTCGAGCATATCTCGGCATCCCGGGTGGACATGCTGATTCAGCAGTTTCTCGGCGAGGATAATGTGGAACGGGCGTATCAGTCAGTTGTGGATGAGGAGACGAACCGGTTGATCATCACGACTCGGCCGGACATTCATCAAAAGATTGACGAGATTCGGAAGGAGTTGGACGTGGCACCGACCGCGGAGGATGCGAATCGAACGGTTCGCTTCTATCGGTTGAAAAACGTGAATGTACGAGACATTCTGGACAGCTTGCGCGCGATCGAACGTACGGTGGACAATCGTGCTGGAATTCGCCAAGGCAACCTGGGGCGTATGAACTTTCGTGAGGGATTCGAGCCCGCCGGACCGAACCGATTCAATCCGGACCAATTGGAGGGCCCCCTTCCCTCGCCTCCTGCCGTGCGCGAAGAGTTGCCACAGGGCGGCGCAGCCGCAGAACCGATCTCTCCCCGAGCGGACCAGGCGTCGAACGGAGGAAGAGCCGGCGAGGTGGAATCGGTGTTGCCGGGTCGAGCGAAATTGACGATCGAAGAGAGTACGAACACGTTGATCGTCGTGGCCGAACCTGCCGTGCAGGCGCTGTATGCGGAGATGATCGACAAACTCGATCGACTGCGCCCCCAGGTATTGATCGAGGCGAAAATCGTAGCGATCAGCGGGACCGATACACTGGATCTTGGAGTCGAGATTTCGGGAGGTGACCGCTCGGGGCTGAAGAAGCTATTCGCATTCACGTCGTACGGACTGAGCACCGTGGATCCGGCGACCGGCGCTTTGAGTCTGATACCTGGTTTGGGCTTCAACGGGACGCTCGTTGATCCCAGTTCGGCGGATGCCATTTTGCGGGCGCTGGTGACGTCCGATCGAGCAAGAGTCGTTTCGTCTCCACGGGTCTTAGTGAAGGACAATGCAATCGGAACACTCACGAGCGTGTCTGAAGTTCCTTTCGTGAGCGTGAACGCGTCGCAGACCGTGGCGACGACGAGTTTCGCGGGGTTTGCCGAGGCAGGTACGACGATTCGAGTCACGCCTCATTTGAGCGAAGGAGATCATTTGCGGCTGGAGTTCGACATTATCGTCAATGATTTCACGGGTGAGCCGACGGAGACGACGCCTCCACCGAGGCAGACGAATCAGGTGACGAGCGAGGTAACGATTCCAGACGGGCACACTGTCATTGTGGGCGGGCTCCGGCGTCATCGCCTCAGCCATCAGGAGCGAGGGCTGCCTTTGGTAGCCGAGATTCCGCTGGTGAAACATCTTTTCGGGACGACAGGGAAGACCTGGCAGGCCGAATCGCTGTACGTGTTCATTCGGCCGGTGATTCTCCGTGATGACAAGTTTCGCGACCTGCGGTACTATTCGTTCAGGGCCAGATCGAAGGCACATGTCCGGCACGATTTTCCAGAAAGTCGACCGATTTTGATACGCTGAGCCCGCGCGGCGGTGACTGGTAAAGCCCGTTGTGTGCCGGTAGCCTTCATCGAGGATGACGGGACGAAAGGCGGGGTGTCGTGGACGGGATTCGAGTCGGTCTGTATCGGTCATGGATCGAGGCGATCGCTGCTCGAGCAGGAATTCCTGTTCCGTGGGAAGATCATGGTTCCCTCGAGGAGTGGCTGTCTCGGATGCACTCAGTGTGGGAATGGGTGGAGAGGGAGGCGGTGTCGGTGGAAGCGGCCGTGGGCGCATGGGCCGCCACGTTAGGTGTGCCGTGTCGATCGGAGATCGACGCTCGGGAGTGCCCGGCGACGTTCGTTCGGCGGGTTCCCATCTCGATGGCCCGTCGTTTTCGCGTGATCCCCGTGCGTGGTGAACGGGGTATCGAAATGGTGGTTTGCGATGTAGAGGGTTACACATTCGGGGACGTGGTCGGTCGGATGCTGGGAGAGCCACTATGCTACAGTGTGGCGCCGCCGTCAGTGATCGACTCCGCGATCAACGCAGGGTACCAGCAGCAAAGAGGCGGAGCGAATCAGCTGATCGAGTCACTGGAAGATTCGCCCGAATTGGAGCGACTTCGATCATTGGTGCACCGCGTCGACTTGCTGGACGTCATGGGGCGGGCGCCCGTGATCCAATTGGTGAACATGATTCTATTCGATGCAGTGCAGTCCGGTGCATCGGACGTGCATATTCAACCGTATGAGGATGCCTTGGTGGTTCGTTTTCGCATCGACGGCATCTTGTTCGACCAGTTCACCATTCCGAAAGGGACGCAAGAGGAGATGGTGAGTCGAATCAAGGTACTGGGCAGGATGAACATCGCAGAAAAGCGACTACCACAGGATGGTCGCGCTAGTGTCCAGGTCGGAGATCGGCAGGTCGACTTGCGCATCGCCTCTCTGCCGACGAGTTTCGGTGAGCGTGTTGTGATTCGCCTCCTCGAGAAGTCGGGGCGGCTCTTGACACTGGGCGAGCTGGGGATGCCCGAGGATCGCATGACGGAGTTTCGTCGACTCATTCATCTGGAGCATGGTCTCATCCTGGTCACTGGTCCCACGGGTGCGGGCAAGTCGACGACTCTTTATGCAGCACTTCAGGAGATCAATGCGAAAGACAGGAACATTCTGACAATCGAAGATCCCATCGAGTACCAACTGGAGGGAATCAGCCAGACGCAGGTAAGCGTCAAGAAGGGACTCACGTTCGCAAGTGGTTTGCGAAGCGTCTTAAGACAGGACCCCGACATCATCATGGTCGGCGAGATTCGCGACGAAGAAACGGCGGAAATGGCGATCCAGTCGGCGTTGACAGGACACTTGGTCTTTTCGACTCTACACACCAACGATGCCGCCAGTGCGGTGACGCGGCTGCTGGACTTGGGTATCGAGCCGTATCTCGTCGCCAGCAGTCTTCGGGGCGTCTTGGCGCAAAGGCTGGTACGTCGCATCTGCCGCGAGTGTCGTCGGCCGACGTTGGTAGATTCGCGTGCATGGAAGCAACTTGGAGCGACCGGGAGTGAGAAGACGAGGCAGATGGCATACCGAGGGGAAGGTTGCTCCGAGTGTCGCAGGACCGGGTATCGTGGCCGGATCGGGCTGTTCGAGCTGATGGTGTGCGGAGAGGAAATCCGTGGTCTGATTCAGCGCGGGGCAGATGCTTCGCGGATTCGAACGGCGGCACAGGAGCACGGAATGCGGCTGCTGCGGGAGGACGGGATCGCTAAGATCGCAGCGGGTTGGACCACGATCGAGGAAGTCCTTCGTGTGGCGGGCACGGACGAAGAGGAACGCTAGCTATCCATCGTCGATCGTCGATCTATCGGAGGATGGTAGACGCGCAACGTCGCAGAAAGCTTGTGTTGGGGAGGGTCCGCGGTCTCCGATCGCGAGTTCTCGCATCTGCTGGTCGCTCACTTGGTCGCAGGAGCAACGACCGGCGGCTGTCCGGCCGGGAGCGAGCCGCGATATTCCTCGGTGGGTCGTAACGTCTCTGGGCTGGGTGGAGGAATGGTCTCGAAGAGAGGTCCCGCGTTTTCTGGCGCAACTGGAGAGGCGTTGGAGGAAGCCGAGTTGGATGGAAGTGTCGACCATCGCGCCAGCGTTTCTCTGGCCCATTCCTTCCACTGGGGGCGGGTTTCAACGAACAACAGCTGGTGGAGGAGCGGTTTGATCTCTGCTTTCGAGTCCCCTCGTTTCAGCCGTGCCCGAATGAGATTGCCTAGATAGTCGGGAACATTCGGCGCCAAGCTGTGTGCTTCTTCGAACTGAGCCACCGCCATATCGAGTTTCTCAGCTGCTTCGAAGACAAGCCCCAGGTTGTTGAGGGGTTCAGGTTGATCGGGCATCATTCGGCGAGCGTACTCGAATTCCCATGCTGCCAGATAGAGTTTCCCTTGTTCGTAATAGATGCGGCCAAGCGTATTGTGTGCGGGGCCGAAAGTTACGTCCGCGATCAGTGCCTCCTGAACCAGCTTTTCAGCTTTCTCGAGTTTACCTCGTTCGAGCCGGTCGATGGCCTCGACATTCCGTCTGCGCGCTGTTTCCTCGTCGCGTACCGGTGGCGAGACGACGGTTCGGTAGTCGCGGCTTTGCCTTCCAACTCCGAACGTCTCGCATCCCGCTAGGCACATCATCAGTGTCACAAGAGCAGCGCAGGTCCGTGGCCGCATTGCATTTCTTGTCCGACCGGGCGACAATGAGAAAAGTCCTGGCGTCCAAGTACTGGATCTTGTCAGCGGATGTCAAGGGCAACTGTGTGAGACTCGTCGAGCGAGGGAAGGTGGGAAAGCGCGCTGGCGAATCGGTGAAGATGGGCTGCTCGGCCGAGGAAGGCACGGGAGGCATCCGAGCAGTTGGGGGAGTTCTGAGTGGTCATGCTGTGTCATTGTGAGAGAATTGGGCGGATGATGGTTGAGTATACGTTTTCAGAACGTGTAACAAGATATCACTGCGTGCGTCCCGTCCTCGGGCGTGTTGGTTGCGGCCGGAAGGCTTGTTATGGCCTCCCAAGCTGTTTGGTACTGATTTGGGTGGGATGGTCGTGCACCGTACGGGCTTATGAGCTGGAAGATCTCTTTGCAACGACCTCGCATGATTTCGGCTCTGTGGCTCGCGGAGGCGACGTCGCGCATCGATTCGAATTGCGAAATACGACGCCCGACACACTGAAAATAACTTCGGTGCGATCGAGTTGCGACTGCGCGTCGGTGGAAGTGTCGACGAAGTCGATTCCTCCCGGTGGAACGTGCGACGTCGACGTGCAGATGGATACACGGAGTTATGTGGGAAGGCGGAGCGCGACGGTAACGCTGACGTTTGATGGAACGACAGCCAGGGAAGTGCAGCTCCGGCTATCGGCCTACATTCGCTCGGACATCGAAGTGCTTGAGGGTGCCCTTCAGTTCGGGCAAGTGGAAGGCGGCAAGAAAGCCGAGAGACGACTGGTGATCGCAGTGCGCCGTGGTGGTTGCCAGATAAACGGACTGACAACGGACTCGCGTTACTTCGAGTCCTCTTGGAAGGAAATCGGCAGGAGTGAAAGCGGCCATCGTTATGAAGTCGTGTTGCGGCTGCGCCGGTCTGCACCGGCCGGCGTGTTTCGTATCCCGGTCGAGGTGTCGGTGACGGACCGTCGAGTGAAACGCCTCGTGTTGCTGGCGGATGGTGAGATCTCCGGTCCACTGTCGGTATGTGAGCATCTGATTCTGGGGACTGTGGCTCCGGGTGCGACACAAAGCTGCAATCTGGTAATACGGGGGCGCGAGGCCTTCGAGATTTCTCGCATTTCCTGCGAGGATCATCGGTTTTCGTTTCAGCAAGTGCGAACCGGTTCGGAAGGGAAGGTGCATGTTGTCCGCGTATCATTTCGAGCGGATCCGAACGATCGCCGAGGAACTTTCGAACGCGAAGTCACGATCGAGGCGAAGATGGCATCGGGGGCTAGTTCATGTCGAGTGCGAATCTCCGGAGTCGTGCGTGTAAAATGACATGTGACCGGTCGGGATGAGCCGGCACATTCTGTGAGCCTACGACTCGAGGCTCGTACGAATTCCAGTCTACGTCACGCAGATGCAGTTGCCACACGGGCTCACCGAGTGGAGACACGCCTAGACGATTCTGCTGATGACCCACGAGAACACGGACGTTCCAAAAGCTGCCGCAATGCCAATCGCTACCGAGTCTCGGGCAGCACTCACCATCACAGTCCATGGGTTGCTCGCAACGATCCACTCTGGACAATCCACGACGCAGTGTTTCGTGAACTCTAGATAGAGCCGTTGGTACTGAAGAGCGCCAAGAATGAACATCAAACCGGAGAGTGATATCACAGTTAATTCAAACACGTGAAACGTCTTGGCAGTATCTGACAACGTGCTGAACCCGATCAGGATCTCAAATGCCAATACCGACATCATCCAAAGAGGGATTTCAAGGTACTTAGCGAGTATCTGCCGTGTTCTACAGCAGAAGTGAAGGAACGCATCCTTCTTTTTCAAGACTGCTGCTCCATCCAGCAAATCTGTTGTCAGCTCCGTGATGATCGCCTCCGTTTCTGACCAATCACGTGCGGCCGCAGAGATCGGAATAAATGCCAATGGAGCAGCCCACAGAAGAAAATGGAGAAGGGACTGCGGAAGATAGAATAGATAGGGCGTAACGTACTCTCGCTGGTAACCAGAGGAAGACCCTTGTTTGATCTGCCTATGCTGAAGACTCTGTGCGTTGTCACCAGCAGCAGTCGCGTTTTGTGAGCGATTTGAGCTCTCGTTGTGCTTGACATAGGAAGACAACAGTTCGTTGGGCCCTGTCATCACGTGATACTGAGTTGTCTTGCAGAGGATAGACGCAACGACGAGTACGAAAACTCCTCGCGCGAACCACCAGCCCCAGGTTCCAGAGAGAGAGAAGAAGGTGCGTGTCTCCTCGAAGAAAAGTGTCCCCAATACACGCAGGAACACCATGGCATAAGCCACGTGCCTGAACGCTTCAATGAAGCAGCCGATGTGAGCGTTTCCAACTCGGCCAAACCTTTCTCGAAACGGCGTGTCGAGACCGTACGATAACAACAGCGACACTACCGCGACGAACAACCCGCATCCGACGACAACAAATGGAAACCTCGGAAATAACCACCAGAGTAAACAAACGAGACAGAACGTCGCAGCCGCGATTCCGACAGCTACGATCGACAATTCCTCAGGACCGGCGTGCATTTCCGTAAAGATCTTTTTTTCGTTCAGCGCGAATCGAACAACTGGAAAACGCAGCGCACGACAAGAGCGGGAAATCGATGCGTACCTTCTCTATCCCTTTCTATAGTCCGCCCCAGAGATAGAATCAAGCCCATCGGTAGTTCTTCGGCCAACTCAGGTGCTGGTGTCTCAATTCCGGTGAAGGAGTAGGCAAATCTGACTGTCACGCGGGACACGTGGGCCACCGACGGAAAAAACTGTATTCATTCCGCCGAGCACGACCCAAATGTGCGCTTGACGGTGTACCGGACGCTAACGCCAGCTGTTCCGGTAGGGCCGTATCACAGCGTCGTGTCACTTGTCTATTGCGGGGCAAAAACTCTGCATCATGGCTGGCGGTCCCCATGGTGTCGCCTCTGCCCGCCAAGGCTCCGCCGGGCGGTTCAAGAATGCACTATACGGCATACCCCCGCGCATCGGATGGTGTCACTCCACTGTAGCGAGTGCTTCGCTCTGTGTCGAGAAAGTTGCTTGCGGCCCGTTCCAGTTTGTGAATCGAGCATAATTCTTGTGCGGATGGAACCAAGGTCGCCGAGTGCTGTCGATACCCGCTGTCGACAGCGATATTCTGGCAACATTTCGCTCCAAGTTTGGATCTCTTGGCGGCGCCGTTACTTGTGAGCTACGGTTTCCCAGAGGTGTGATGCCGACTTCGGAAAGCCTGAGTTAAGGAACCACGTCGCGATGAACCGCATTTTCCCCGTTTTCGTACTGGCCGCGTTAATCGGCATTACTCGCCTTGCGGGCGCTGCCGGAGCGTGTCCGAATTGTGACATGCAAATCGCTCCTCGGATCGTCGCGTGTAGTGACGATGCCAGCGTGATGGAACCTGTTACCGTCACATCGATTGTCCGCACAAAAAAGGATCTGGATGTTTGCTTCGAGGGGCTAAACCCAGTAACGAAGGTCGCCGTATACATCGATGAGCGCAGAATAGCGGTACCTAACTTGAGGTCTTTGAAATCCGCGGCAGTCTGTCGCGTCTGCGGTATGCCAGTGGCGAGGTATAAATGCAAGGTTTCGTTGGAAGGCAAGGTGTCGTCGGGACGCCATGAACTTACTTTGCGATTCGTGGACAACGACGGTGTCGCTGGACCACCCTCGAACCCTGTAACCGTTGCATTCGAGCCCGACACGCAAGACACGTGCAAGAAGAAACCGGAGTGCCGAAAAGACGAGGACTGTGTTTGCGTATTCGACAGCCCTGCCTTTTTCCCTCGTACTGGATTCGATAGCCAAGGGCACGGCGCTGCTTTTGATGGTCTCGTGATCCACGAAGGCATGGAACTCCGGTGGGATAGCATGGGCAACTACGTCCTTCGATTCACGGCCGAACGGCCAACGGTACCCGTGACACTGAGGCTGCAGTTTCTTGTTCGAGTGGACGACACGTGGTACACGGTAACAATAGCGCCGATTAAGATCGAGCCGAGCGAGGGCGACAAGGAGAATGTCGTCGAAATTGTCGAACCACCATCCAGCAAACGTACCGATTCGGGTGTGAAGTCGCTGGCAGTTCAGAGCGGGTTTTCGTTTAAGGCCTCGGCCACCGATACGCGACTAGCTTTTTGTTGTCCCGTCTTTTCGAAGAAGTGGTGCTTGTCGTGCAACAGTGGGTGGGATCTGTCCATTCCCCTTTGGACAATTCAGGATAAAACGAAACGGTCAGATGAGCGACGGACCTCTTCGGTGTTGGCGAAAGCGCACCGCTGCTGCAGCTGCGGCAAGCTGCGCATCCGCCGAACTGGAACCGCTCGGTTCGGATACGGGACTGCCGCCTTCAAGTAGCCCGCCGCCGAAAAAGTCGCTCAAACCGGTCTCCCTTCCCCCTCGGCCGGCAAGTTTTCCGTAAAGGATTATGCCGGTTATGCCGATTACTCCATTTGTGGGGCACAGCTTAAGGGGGGGGACGGAGCCGGCAGTCTGACAT
>WFWZ01000293.1 GCA_015490875.1 Planctomycetaceae bacterium | reverse complement strand
GAAAATGCGGACCACCACCAAACGACTTCACTCGGAACATACCTGATAGGATGCTCGCCGCGAAGCGGCGAGTGGGAAGCATCCACAAGCCGCAACGCGGGATGGCTGCACTTGTCAGGCTAGAAAGCCTGACCTACGGCGCCGCGGACGGTCGCAAGCTGCCGCTAGCGTGTAGTGGTTCGCTGTCGTTACCGGCCCCCGGATTGGTTGAATCGCGTCTGTCACGAATTCTGTCAGGCTAGAAAGCCTGACCTACGTTGGATTCCGTCAGGCTAGAAAGCCTGACCTACGGCGCGGAACGTCCATCGCGGATTCCGTCAGGCTGGAAAACCTGACCTACGTGCCCCCTTCAAACTTCACACTTCAAACTTCCCACTTCCCACTCCCTTCCCCATCTTGCCTTGACCTCGTCTTTGCCGATCGGGTAGAAGGGGGGGCGAGTCGGGGTGTCCGGCCAAGAGTTCCACGGACGGGACGGGTGGTTGTCAGGATGGCGAAAGAACGGGAAACGACCGACGATGGTGCGCCGAAGGCGGGCCTCGTTGCGCGCTTGGTTCGACCGTTTCGGCGCGTAGCCGCGTGGGTCCGGAAGAGTTGGCTCCATCGGTCACTCACGGCGGCCGGCCTTGCGCTCGTTCTGGGTGCGATACTTTTCTGGCGGCTTTCATCGTCCGGACAACTTCCCACGCTCGAAAAGCCCACGATGAAGCGGGCGCTGGCCGCATTGCAAGCCGGCCGCTACGAAGAGGCTCGAGCCATTGCCAACGAACTCCGTGCGCACGGCGGCTTGAGTTACCAAGAGCAGAGCGGTCCCTTGTATGTCTTGGGCACCGTGTTGGCTCACGACGCGGCCGAGCAGTGGAATCAAGAGCGGCGTCGCACCCTGTATCTCCTCGCCGCTCGCTACCTCGACGAAGCCATAGAGCGAGGCCTTCCCGAGGCGCGGCGTGCCGACGCCACCTTCCTTTTGGGCCAGTGTCTCTACTTGGCCGGCAAATACGACGCGGCGATCCCGGCACTCGAGGAAGCCTGGCGACTCAATCCGCAACGCCGAGCCCGCATCCATCTGCTCCTGGCCAACTGCCACTACCACTCCGCCACTCCAGACTTGGAGAAGGTTGTCGAGCACGCTTTGGCGTTCGTCCACCACCCGGACGCGGAAACTCGTCAGAAGGAAGAGACGTGGCTACAGTTGACCAACGTCTACCTTCGCATGGGCAAGCTCAAAGAGGCACAAGAGACCCTGACGCATGTCAGTCCCAAGTCAGCGCTCGCTCCCGTTGCCGAACTCAACCGCATCCGCCTCGAGATCGTCGCCGCGGATCGCGAGGCGCAGGCGATTCCCAAATCGGAGCGGGCCCGCCTGGCGGAGAAGTACCAACGCGCGTTGGATGACTTGCGGCGTCTGAAGGCAACGGTTCCACCTTCGAGTGAAGTGGCTCGAGGCGCCAGCTATCTCATCGGAGTCTGCTACCGCCAGCAGGGTCTGCGTTTTGCCGAAGCTGGCATGAAGCGCGAAGCGGAAATCCGATTCGAGGCAGCACTCGAACAGTTTTTCAGAACGCAAAAGCTCTTCTATCGATATGCGGAAGGTATCGTCGCGGCGTTGGAAGAGCCCGAGTTGCTTCAGCACTTGGGTCGGTTCCGTGAAGCGGGCGAGGCGTACGAGCGTCTGATTTCCGAACTGGAGGGATTCGAGCCGTATGACAATCCGTGGTTATCCCAGGAGGAGCTCCGCGATCGTCTCCGCGCGGCTCATCGGCGCTTCCTGGACGCTCACGAGTACGAGCAGGCGGTGCGCGTCGCGAGGCAGCTTCCGGCGGTGCTTCCCGAGCCGGAGGCAGTCCGGCTGCTGGCGACAAGTCTGCGTCAGTGGGCGGAGTACCTCGAAGGCGAATCCCAAGACGAGCCGTGGTTCGATGCCGAAGTCAAGCAAAGCGTGGCTCGCGCCAAGTGGCGTGAAGCGGCGATCGCCTACCGGCGACTCTCGGAGCTGCGATTTGCCACGCGCATGTACACCGAAGACCTTTGGCAATGCGCCTACTGCTTTCTGAAGGGGCGCAACTACCGCCAAGCGGTGCGCCGCATGAAGATCTATCTGGAAAACGAATCCCGACAGCAGCGCGCTCGAGGCATGTTGGGACTGGGAGAAGCCCAGTTGGCGCTGGGACGTACCGAGGATGCGGTCCGGACGTTGACCGATCTTTTGCAATTCTTTCCCACGCACCCGCTCTCGTACCGGGCTCGGGTCGTCGCCGCTCGGGCCCTGGCTCTCCAGGGAAAATGGGAGCAGGCTCAACAGATGCTCGAGACGAATCTCGTTCAGGAAGCCCTGACGCCTCGCAGTCAGGAATGGCGGGACTCGCTGTTCGCCTTGGGCGAACTGCTCTACCGGCGCGGCATGCACCACGACATCCAATCCCGGCTGAACGGCCTTTCGCTCCTGTCTCCGCAGGAGCGGCGCGATCGGACGCGCCACCTGGAACAGGCGCATCACTTTTTCGAGCAGGCAACGGAAAAGCTGGCCGAGGCGGTGCGCCGCTATCCCCAAGATCCCAAGGCCATTCTCGCTCGGTACCACCTCGCCGAATCGTATCGCAAGGGAGCGCGATATCTCATTGACCGTCGCGATACGGAAACGATCGAAGCCGATCGGGCCGTCTGGAGGCGCCAGATCAAGAAGTGGCTCGAAGCCGCCGTCGCCGAGTACGCGGTACTCGAAGAAGAACTCAATCAGCGTCAAGAGTCGCAGACGCTCGACCGGACGCAAGCCCTTCTCTTGCGCAATGCCTATTTCGCGCATGCCGACTCGCTGTTCGACCTCGAGCGTTATCGCGACGCCATCCGAGCTTATTCCTCTGTCAGCAATCGCTACCAGAATGAACCGATCGCGCTGGAGGCCTTTTTGCAAATCGCCAGTTGCTATCACCGCATGGGCCGGGCCGATGATGCTCGAGGCACGATGGAGCAGGCGAAAGTCGTCCTCCGTCGGATCCCTGCCGATGCCGATTTTTTGGCGACGACGCGTTACGACCGGGATCGTTGGGCCGAGCTGTTGGAGTGGTTGTCGTCCTTGTAGGAACCCCGTCATGCCACCCGTGATGGAAAGAAGCCTTGCCATGAGTGACTCGCGCGTGCCTGCCGAGGCACTATCCCCACAGCACTTAGCGT
Organism: Planctomycetaceae bacterium; assembly: GCA_015490875.1. Classification (GTDB taxonomy): domain Bacteria; phylum Planctomycetota; class Planctomycetia; order Pirellulales; family Pirellulaceae; genus S141-3. Next base: position 3,621 of record WFWZ01000293.1, on the reverse strand, counting down.
CTCTGGTGCGTCAAAAGCGATCGCTGCTCGAACAACTCCGGACGCTCTGCGAGAACCAGAAACAGACGATCGAAGCGGATGATGCGGAGCGACTCCTGAGGATCCTCACGGCGAAACAGAAGCTCCTTTCCGGATTGGAACGCATCGAACAGGAGCTCGCCCCGTTCCGGGATCAGGATCCAGAGACTCGACCCTGGAAGTCGGAACAGGAGCGTCAGGCCTGCCGCGCTGATGTCCAGGCATCTGAAAAGCTGTGGGAAACCATTCTCGAACTGGAATCGTTGTGCGGAAAGGAACTGGAGGAACGTCGCCAAGCGCTCGCCAAGCGACTCTCGGCCGCTCAGGCACAAAGCAACGCCCGCCAAGCGTACCTGAATACGGCCCCTTCCGTGACGTCCCAATTCGACTGTCGTGCCGAGTAGCCCGAGGAATCAGGATGATGAAAACTCTGAAGAACGATGGGGGACGGACAGGAGGTTCGCCATGGTAAGAGCTGCGGATGTTCGGGATCGTGAGCCGGATCGAGCTCACGACACCGACTGCGACCTTCCGGCCATCCTTCTTGCCTGGGAGCAGGCGACGGAACGACTGCGTGACACGCATGAGGCACTTCGCAATGAAGTGCGGCGTTTGACATGCGAGCTGGAAGCGAAGAACCAGCAGTTGGCTCGTCAGAATCGGTTGGCGGACCTCGGCCAGATGGCTTCTCATGTCGCCCACGAAGTTCGGAACGGCCTTGTGCCATTAACGCTTTACCTGAGTCTGCTGCGGCGGACGCTCGCCGATCGGGACGACGCGCTGTCGCTGGTGGATAAACTTGCTGCGGGCTTTGCCGCCCTGGAGGTGACTGTGAACGACTTGCTGCAATTCACGTCGGACCGGCAGCCTCAGTTCCGCCGGTTCCCGGTGGCCGAACTGATTGACGAGGTCATCGAAAGCGTCCAGCCTCAGTTGCAGGCACAACACATTCGCGTGGTGTGCGAGACGACGCGTTCGGTCGAGCTCACGGCTGACCGAGACATGGTGCGCCGAGCCCTTTTGAATCTCATTTTCAATGCACTCGAAGTAATGCCCGACGGTGGGCAACTCGACGTCGGAGCGTGGCGAGTCGGCGATCGAGTGGAAATCGAGGTGGCGGACACCGGTCCGGGGCTTTCCGACGAAGTCCGGAGTCGGCTGTTCGAGCCGTTCTTCACGACGAAGCCCGAGGGGACCGGACTGGGGCTGACGATCGTGGAACGGATCGTGACGGCGCACGGAGGCACGATTCGGGCGATGAACTGCCCGCAAGGAGGTGCGGCGTTCATCCTTTCATTTCGGCGACAGGTGCTGGAGGCGGCGGCATGAGTGTTGCGAGCTCCCCACCCTTCACTGCACGCATCCTCGTGGTGGACGACCACCGAGCTGCTCGCGAGTCGATGGCCGACGTGTTGCGAGCGGCCGGCTATGATGTTGCTACTTGCGCCAGCGGACAGGAGGCCGTCCGGTGGTTGGATGAACACGAAGCCGAAGTTGTCGTCACCGATTTGCAGATGCCCGGCATGAGCGGGCTTGAGCTCCTTCCGAAGATCCGGAAAAAGCGCGAAGACCTGCAAGTGGTGCTCATCACGGCGCATGGTACGGTCGCTGCCGCCGTGGAAGCCATGCGCCTGGGCGCCTTCGATTTCCTTGAGAAGCCGTTCGACGCGAAGGAACTCGAGTCGGTCGTCGAGCGAGCGTTGACGTCCGACACCGTCGTGCGCCGCGCTGGCGGTTCGACGACGGCGGCCCAAGATACGCCGCTGCTGATCGGCGAAAGCGCCGTCATGATGCGACTGAAGGACCAGATTCGGCGCATCGCGGCCACCGACGAAACCGTCCTCATCGTGGGCGAAAGCGGCACGGGCAAGGAACGCGTCGCTCGGCTCCTGCACGCCCAGAGCCGTCGTGCAAGCCGTCCTCTCGTGAGCCTCAACTGTCCCGCCTTGTCGCCTCAACTGATGGAAAGCGAACTTTTCGGTCACGAGCGAGGCGCCTTTACCGGTGCCGACGCGCGACGGATTGGCCGATTCGAATTGGCGGAAGGAGGGACCATCCTGCTAGACGAAGTGACCGAGATCGACCTGCCGCTCCAGGCAAAGTTGCTCCGGGTCCTCCAGGAGCGCACCTATGAACGTGTCGGCTCAAGCCAGACCCTGCAAGTCGACGTGCGCATCCTCGCGACCACTAATCGCGACCTTCGCGAAGCGGTGGCCAATGGCGAGTTTCGCGAGGATCTTTTCTTTCGGCTAGCCGTCGTACCGGTGGAAGTTCCTCCTCTACGGGCTCGTGGCGGCGACATTCGGCTGCTGGCCGAACATTTCCTTCGCGAGGCTGCTCGGCGGTTGGATCGCGAACCGGTCTTGCTGGCCGACGAGGCGTGGTCCCTCTTGCACGAATATCACTGGCCCGGAAATGTTCGCGAACTGGAAAACCTGATGAAGCGCGTCACGGTGTTGTGCGACTCGGAGCCGGTCGGCGCGGATGTCCTCCGGTCGTGGCTGCTGGGCAGCTCGCACGGCCGCAGCGAGGCTCTTCCGATCGGAATGAGCCTCCAGGAAATGGAACGCCAGTTGATCGAGGCGACGTTGGAACACTACGGCGGCCACCGCGAACGGACGGCTCGAGCCCTCGGTATCGGCGTCCGCACACTGGCCAACAAACTGCGGAGTTACGGGTATCCGCCGCGAGCCACTTTTCCTGAACGCCGGACGGCCTGCGCGAGGTGACGCCATGATCAACCAGCTGCTCGGATCGACGACATTACCGGCTTTGGAAGAGACCCTGCTGTTCTCGCAGGCTCGGCATGAGGTGCTGGCCGGCAATATCGCCAACTGGAGCACGCCCGGTTACGAGGTGCGGGACCTTTCGGTCCCCGAGTTCCAACGACGTCTGCGCGACGCGTTGTCGTTGCAGAACAGCTATCAACGTCCGTCTCTTCGGGGGCTCTCCCGCAGCGAACCGGGCGACGCGCTGCGGGAAGTTCGCAGTCAACTCAAAACGATCCGGTATCACGACGGCAGCAATGTCGGACTCGAGCAGCAGGTTACGGAACTCGTCAAAAACCAACTCCTGCACAATCTGGCCGTGAACTTGTTGCAAAATCAATTTCGCATGCTGCAAACGGCCATCAGAGGGAACATTTCGGTCTAAATCACCGTGTGCGATTCTGGGACGGAGTGAACTATGAGGAACCCTTTTTGGCTCAGCGTGGTTGTGAAAGCAGCCCATGATAGCAGTATTCACGACCGACGTTCTTCGAGTTGGGAGGGCGAGGCTCCTGCCGAGCCGCAAAAGGACCACAGCACCGTCGCAGACGCGGATTGGCCAGTCGCATATGAAGGGTGTCAGGACCCACGATGTCGGGTTGGTGCAGCATACAAGACATGCTTTGGCGGAAATCCGTTGCATGCATACCATGCCTCACCTGGTGGCGGGCATGTAGCATTCCGGCTCGGCAGGAGCCTCGCCCTCCCAACCGATGGATTTGCCCGTATGAGAGCCGTCCCCACGTGGCATAGGGATGTCAATGTCTCACAATTGCGCACAGTGATTTAGGAGACCTTGGAGACAACGGTAGTTTCAAAATGTTACGCACCAGAG
>WFWZ01000292.1 GCA_015490875.1 Planctomycetaceae bacterium | reverse complement strand
TAGATCGACCGAGCTTCTTCTTCCGTCAGACCAACGCCCAGCGATATGTTCGAAGCAACCATGGCATCCCTGCTTGCACAAGAATGCCATTATCATAGAAGATTCCCCATTTTCCCCAAACACCAACTTCAGTCGGCTGAACTGTTACGTAGTTCCCAATTTCGGACGCAATTGCGTCCGACCGGAACTGTTATGACAGCCTTCAAAACCTTTTGATTCCTCTTAGCGTTCTTGGCGCCTCCGCGAGAACACCCTCTGCGCCTCGCACCCCTTCCGCGCACCGTTCACTACGGTTTGATTTCGAAGATGGCTTCGATTTCGACGGGAATGTTGCCCGGTAGCGAACCCATGCCGACAGCGCTACGAGCCCCGACACCGGCGTCTTCGCCGAAGACATCGGCGAAGAGCTGGCTGCAGCCGTTGATGACCGCAGGTTGGTTTCGAAAGTCGGGCTCGCAGTTGACCATGCCGAGCAGCTTGACGAGGCGCACGACGCGATCAAGGCTTCCCAGGCCTTCGCGAAGCGTCGCGAGGATGGCGAGTCCCGTTTGACGAGCCGCTCGATGCCCGAACTCCTCGTCGACATCGGCGCCTATGCGGCCTTCCATCAGTGTTCCATCCGGCAAGAGCGGTCCGTGGCCGGAGACGTAGGCCATCTGGCCAGCGATCACCAGCGGCTTATAAACACCCATCGGCTTGGGGGCGGGAGGAAGTTCGAGTTGCAACGACTGAAGACGTGCCTCGGCACTCATCGAAGAATCTCCTGATTTCGCGGGTGAAGGGATAGCGTCGCCAGCCGCATCGGCAGTGGCGACGGACCGAAAAAAGCAACTGCGAGCTCCCGTATGGCAGGCGACTCCCGTCTGGTCGACCTTCAGCAGGATCGTGTCGCTGTCGCAGTCGAGTTTCACTTCAAGGACATGCTGAACGTGGCCGCTTTCGTCTCCCTTACGCCAGCGACGGTTCCGACTGCGGCTGAAGTAAACCGCTCGTCCAGACTCCAGTGTTTCCTGGTAGGCAGCCTCGTCCATCCAAGCAAGCATCAACACTTCGCCCGTTGTGGCATCTTGAGCGATAGCGGGAAGGAGCCCGCCAGCTTTGTCGAAATCGGGTTGGTCGGAGCCGATCACGCGCATGGTGGGGACTTGCGAGTGGGAAGGGATAGGTCGAACCGACCCGACCCGCGGCGGCGGTCGGCGAAAGTCGGCGTACGGTCGACAGACTAGCGGAGAAGGAGGAAGACGGGAAGAAGCCGCTCAGCCCGCACCGCCGATCTGTCACCTACAGCCGGTGCAGGCGTTCTTCTCGACTCGTCGTTCCAGTCGCCGACCCCCGGCGGCCGATGGAAGGTCAACAGAGGTGGGACGAAGGACGCTCGTAACGAGAGGAATCGTTGCAGCGATCGTCCAATTGATGGCAAAGAGGCTGAACCAAAACTTCCGGCCGCACGGAACATGCCCGAAGACGGGAAGAAGCCGGCGGGTTTGGGGGCACGTTCGAAAAGTGTGCGAGGTGGGCTCGTGGAACCTTCCCTGACGATCGTGGTACCGGTGCGCAACGCCGAAGGAGTCTTGCGGGAGCAGGTCCAACAGTTGTTGGAGACGGCCGAGGATGCGGCCAGCCACTTCGAGATCCTTCTGGTCGATGACGACTCGGAGGACCAGACCGAAGAGGTGGCCCGCGATCTGGCTCGCGAGTATCCTCAAATCCGAGTGATGCGACATCATCGGCGCAGCGGTCGCGATGCGGCCGTGCGCACGGGGCTGTTACACAGCCGCGGCAATGTCGTGTTCATTCACGATGCCGAGCCGATGCCACGGGGGGAGGAACTGCGAGATGTCTGTGAGCTGGGAGGCCCCAAACATCTGGTCGTAAAGGGTCGGCGGGCAGCACCTCTGTATCTGCAACCAGATCTCTTGTCGAGGCTGCAGACGTGGGGAATGATGGTAACTGCCGGCCAATCGAAGGCCCAAATAGACGAAGACCTTTCCCCGACTAACGAGGCATCGGCACGCGAGACGGTCAGTCCCAGTCCGCAGTGAGAATCGACAGCGGCACCGGCTCGGCGGCCGCCCGACCGACTTCGTCCATCGAACGCCGCTGGCCATACGTGTGCCACGGAGCCACATCCTCCAACTCGGGCATGATCTCCAGGATCTGGTTGACCAGATTTTCGGCCAGTCGTTTGATCCCCGGCTCGGTGGCGTTTTCCTTGAGCGACTGGGCGGTCTTCATCATTCGCAGCATGCGAGCTCGCTTCAGGACCGGCGGCGACAGCGTCGAGTGATCGGGCTCCTCCACCAACTCGCTGATCGGCACATCCAATACCTTCTGCCACTTGTGCAGATCGCTCAGCCGCAGATCGGCCGTCTCGTCTTCCTGCTTGCGCAGTTCCCGAATCGTGCTGCCCATTTGCCGTGCGGCCGTGCGGAGCGTCACGCCCTGACGGAGACGGACCGTGCGAATGCGGTGATACCGGGTTTCTTGAGACTCCGTGGCCTGCTCGGCCTCCGCCGGGTTGACGACATCCGTCGGGAGCGACATGTAGTCGAAGGGAACCGTTGCCATCGCTTATGCCTTTCCTCTCGCTGTTCCTGTTCCCGAGACGACCACCCGGCCGCCTCCTTTCTCAAGTCCCGCCGTTCGATCCCGCCGAAAAACGTGCTTTCGTGACGCCGCAGTTTCCGCCCGGATACCGCTGGCGACCCCTTAGGTCTCCTGTTGGACAATCAAGCCCCGGCAATGGTTCCCGAAAAATCGGAAGAATCGACACTTCCAAACAGGAATGACGGCGGACCGCGAGTCACCCTGGCGACTCAGGGACCACACCCCTTCTCCAGAGGGGAACCATCGACCAGATGAGAAGGGACGCATCGCACGCGTTACGCGGCTCGTCGGACGAGATTGCGAAGCCGTTGGCGGTTCTGAGCCAGACTCTCGGTCTTCGTGAGTTCCCAGAAGATGTGTTTGCAGCAGAGAGTCTTGAGGGAGAGATTGAGCTGAACGCGTTTCCAGAGCACCTCTTTGCGAACCCGCTCGTCGACGTGCGAGTTGCGTTTCCGGTAGGTCAGATATGTCAGCAAGCTGCTGGCAGCGAGGAAGGGATAAAGAGGGAGCGTCAGTGCGATGGATGTAGGGCTGACGATGGTTCGGAAACGTCGAGTGACTTCGAAGCCGGAAAAGGCAGCCAAGCTTTCCAGGTGCTGGACGCCGAGGAGAAAAAGGTGGCCAAGGTAGAGCTTGTCGGTCCGGTCGCCTGCGAACCAGACGCTGTCGATCTCGGTGGGAGGCATCCGCTTCCAGTAGTCGGTTTCGAAGAGGAACCGAGCGAGGCGAGCTCGGAGATGAGAATCGTTGGGAGTCGTTAGTAGCAGTTTGCCACCCGGCTTGAGTATCCGGTTGAATTCCTCGAACACCGCCAGTTGGTTCGGAACGTGCTCGATCCCCTCTTCGCACACGATGTAATCGACCGAGGCCTCCTCGACGGGAAGAGGCTCCTGCATATCGGCATACCGCGCCTTCACGGTGGGAACTCGCAGGAACTCGGGGAAGAGGTCGAATGCGAGTACTTCGGCGCCTTTTTCGGCGAACTCCCACGTAGCACGGCCAGTTCCACAGGGAATGTCGACCACGCGTTTGCCGGTGAGGTCGGGCAGGCGGCGGACATACCGGCTGACGTAGACGTGGATCCCTTCAATGGGAAATGGACAGGATGTCTCGCGTGTCATGGTCACTCCTGGCCCAAAGGTCGGGATCAACTCGGCCATCAGCCGGAAACCGCGAGCCCTATCGTGGAAGAATCCCGTTCGGCGGTCAATGCCGATTTTTGTGCCGTCGGGGCCAGCGGGAGTGAACCGGCGCTCTGTCGCAGAGACCCGACACTGGCCACGGCCGCCCTAGTCGGGCTGGAAAGTCTGACCTACGTACCACCGAAACCGCGAAGAGGCGGTATCCCTTCGATCAGCCGCGAAGCGGCGGCACGCAATAGCTGTGGGCGCGAGCCCACAGAATCCTCGCGCAAAGACGCCAAGACGCAAAGGAGGAATTACGGGGAAGCAATAGATGGGGACGGACGACGAACACGCTGTCCATTCTCATTCTACAAAAACCCCTCTGCGCTCTTTGCGCCTCTGCGAGAGAGAGAGATTTCGTCAGGCTGGAAAGCCTGACCTACGAGAGGCTCTGCGAGAATCCTTCTGGCAGGCTGGAAAGCCTGACCTACGTAGGGCCAGGTGGCTTGGAGCAACCTCATGCCTCTTCCAAAATTTCGCCGATCGGCGTTCCTTTCGAGAAGGTCATGGGACGACCGATCGGTGTTTGCAGCTCCTTCTCGTAGTCGATCTCGAGCGCCCGGTAGATCGTGGCGTGGATGTCTTCGACGGGGCGAGGTAGCGCCACGTCCTTGAGTGGATCGTGTTCGTCGCGAGACGGATTGGCGTTGGTCTCCCCATAGACGACTCCTCCTCGAATCCGTCCTCCTCCCAGCACCACGCTGAACCCGTGCGGCCAATGGTCTCGCCCGCCCGCGTCGTTGATGCGCGGCGTCCGGCCGAATTCGCCAGCACAGAGGATGAGCGTGTCGTCGAATAGTTCCCGCTCATGCAGCTCCCGGATGAGCGCCGACATCGCCGGATCCAATGTTTCAAGCCGCGCGTGCTGGGCGGAGTGGTTATTCGCATGGCTGTCCCAACCTGAGAGTGTCACTTCGACGCAGCGCACGCCGACACCGATCAACCGAACGGCCGCCAGACATCCTCGACCGAAGGGGGTGTCTCCAAATGCGGCGCGCACCGACGCCGGTTCCTTCGAGACGTCGAATGCGGCAAGCTGCTCCGAGGACATCATCCGCAAAGCGGCTCGGAAGGAATGTTGATGCAACGTGTGCCGATCGAGATCCTGCAACCGACCACGCGCAAATGCGGGTTCGACGACGTTCAGCAAGTCGTCGACGCGACGTCGAAAACGTTCCTGAGGCACGCGACGCCTTACGTCGGGAATGGGATTGGCCGGATCGCCCATCCGAAACGCATCGTACTCATCCCCCAAATACCCGCCACGCGCCGGCCACGGCCCGGGAAGAATCGACACGTGCCGCGGAATCTCCACGTCGTCTCGCTTCTGGTGACACAGGACAGCGCCAATGGAAGGATGAACGAGCGTCGGGTCGGGCCGGAAGCCGGTCTTCATGTTGTACGTGGCTCGCTCATGATCGCCCTCTTTGGAAGTCACCGACCGGATCACAGCCAACCGATCCATCCACTCGGCCGTCCGCGCCAGCCCTGAACCGATCCGCAGCCCTTTGACGGGCGTGTCGATCGCCCGCGTCTCGCCTCCAATCCACGTTCCCGGATGAGGATCGAAGGTTTCGAGCTGGCTGGGGCCGCCGTTGAGCCACAGAACGATGACCGAGCGAGGCGCCTTGCGGCCTCGAGATCGCTCATCGGCAAGTGCCAGTCGTTCGGCCACATGAGTGAGCCAAAGTGCACCGGCGCCGAGGGTGCCCTGGAGTAACGTGCGGCGGGAAAAGTGCTCGGGCGAGCCGCAATGGCCGGAAGGAGTGCCGTCGGTCATCTTCGTTTCCTCGTTGTTATGTGAGGAGAGTCGCGAATCGAGCATCTTCAAAACGAAAGACCTCTCAATGGATCCGCGACCCCAGGTTTTGTCTCAATGGTTCCAGGAAAACTCCGTCCCGTTGATGAGGACCCAAAAGAGATCTTCCAGGACCTCCTGACGTTTCTGTTTGGGAGTCTCGGAGATACGCTGGGTAAAGTACGCCGCTTCCCGCGGAGTCGGTCTTCGCGTCAACACACAGAGGTAAGTTACCTCGACCGCTTTCTCTGGATCGGGGCACAGGATGCGAATGCGGGAAGACGCATTGCGAATCGCGTTTTCCTCGGTCCACTCCTTCACAAGATCCCCGTTCATCAGCAGCAACCGCTGGGTCACCGTGCCCCCTCGGTCCACGAATTCGTCTTCACCTTTGTCGCCATAGCGTTGGACGAAGTCCGCGCTTTGGAAATAGGCAATCAACTGTTGCAGGATATGTGACCGTGCGTCGATCGTCGTCAAGGAACAAGCCTGGACGATCGAGCCGGCAATCTGTTCGGGACGGAGTCGCACGAGAGGAAACGCGGCCCAATGTTCCTGGTGCCGGTCCGTGATGGTAAACGCATCGGAAGTACTGCTGAGCTGAAAAGGACGACTTGCCACGATGATCGTGATTAGTCGCCGCAAGTCGTAACCGTGTTCGATGAAGTCGTCCGCGAGAATCTCCAAGGCTCGAGGGTGCGGGCCGATGAGTGGAATGTCGTCGATCGGTTCGACGAGAGGCTTGCCGAAAAGGATCGCCCACATGCGATTGACGATGGCTCGGGCAAACGGCTTGTTTCGAGGATCTGTCAGCCACCCCGCCAGTTGCTCGCGGCGCGTGCCTCCCTTGGGAACCCACTCCTGGCCAAAGGGAACAACTGGAGGCACCAGCTCGTCATGGTCCTCGCCCAAGAACTTGTAACGGTAGCCGCGGCCCACTTCGTCGTCGACGCCCAGAAGCGACAGTTCCGTCTCGGAATAGAACGCGGCCAGGCGATGGAAGTCTTGTTGCAACCCTTCACGAGGTTCCTCCGGCGTGCCCAACGTGACCGTACCCAGTCGATCGTCATGACACTGCAGGCAGTCGATGCGCATCCCGAGAAACGCGCGAGCCGTAGCGCCGGCAAGCAGTACGGGATCGGGCTGTTGTTCTTCATTGGCATCGAGTGTCACCGTAATGAAGTTCACAGCCGGTTCATCGGTCCAAATCCCGTTGCCCGCGACAAGATCACGAACAAGGCTGTCATACGGCCGATTAGCCGCAAGTTGATCGCTGAGCCACGAAACGAAACGACGGCGGCGATAGAGAATGAATTGGCCTTCCTTGGTGCCCACGTAGCATCGAGCCAATCGTTCGGCGATGAAGTCGGCGTAACGCCGATCCGAAAAGACATGCTCTAACCACGAAGGCAAACGCTGCTCCGGCGGTAGCTTCTCCAGAGCACGAATCTCTTCCAGCGACGGTATGGTTCCCATGAGCCCGAGCGCGATTCGGCGGGCGATCGTCAGATCGTCGGCACGGGAGGTCGGCTGCAGACCGGCCGCTTTCCAGTCTTCTTCGAAGGCCGCATCGAGTTTCGCCACTGTGTGGCGCAGGTCGGTCGACTTCCAAGCAGGTACGACCGAAACGCTGGGCTCTTCGAGTCGGTCGTCGTTGAAGAAGTTGGCACCGATCGTCAACAATCCCACGGCCGCCAGGACCGCCAGCAGTGCTTTCTTCTTCCACATCGCTGGATTCTCCATCGCAAGGACCTGTGCGGGACACCCAGAGGCAAGATGCCCCGGCAGCGCGGCGCGGGTGGACTCTGGCTCAAGTTCGCTCGCGGCAGCGCAATCTTGGGATTTTTCGCGAGCTTTTTTCCAAGAATAGCAGAGATGGCTCGAATCCTGGAGAGAAATGCTGCGTCGCGCCGGGGCACCAGCCGCTACAATCGAGGGAGCACGATCCATGATCGGGAAAGGCCCTGCTGCATCCGACTTTCCAGGAATCGACCCGATGCCCTCGAGCGACCCGAGCAAGCGGCCGCGAGATCACAGCCTCGATCGTGGCTGGCATGGGACGGGTTCGGCTTCTGCATTTCCTGAGGGGCAAGACAGCAGCTCCAGCGGCGAAGTCATCGTCGATGCCGTGGCAAGCGACATCTTCGTGGCCGAAGAGATCGTCGACGCTGAAGAGCTCGTCGACACCACGGCGATGGACACCCCGCCCGGCTGGATTAGGCGGATCTTGCGAGCTTTCGCTTCCGCGTGGGAATGGTGTTTCGGGTGCGTCTCGCTGGTGATCGGCCTGGCGATCCTCGCGACGATCCCCATCGTTCAACTCTTGAGTCTCGGTTACCTATTGGAAGTCGCCGGGCGCATCGCGAGGACCGGTCGCTTGTCCGCCGGGTGGGTCGGCATTCGCAAGGCGGCACGTGTGGGCAGCATCGTGCTGGGCACCTGGCTGGTGATGCTGCCGGTGACCTTGATTTCGAGTTACTGGTATTCGGCTCGACTCATCGATGCCGACTCGCCCGTCGCGGCGCGCTGGTCGGTGGTTCTCGTCATCGCCGTCGTCCTGGCTGTCGGACATATTCTCTGGGCGTGGTACCGAGGAGGACGACTGCGGCATTTCTTCTGGCCGGCTCCACTGCGCTTCGTACGGTGGCTGCGCGAGCCGGGCAAGATCGACCGGGCGGCCGACGCGCTGTGGGACTTCGTCACGTCGCTCCGGCTAGGGTATTACTTCCGCCTGGGATTGGTCGGGTTTCTCGGAACCGTAGCGTGGCTCTTCATCCCGGTTCTTTTCGGTGTGGCGGCCACCGATCCCGATGCCGACGGCCAGGCCCTTTGGGGATTGATCAGCGGCGTCACGTTCGCCTTGGCCGTCTTCCACTTGCCCATGGTCCAAGTCGAGTATGCCGCGGACGGAAAGTGGCGACGACTCTTCGACGTGAAGCGTGCGTGGAAGAACTGGTATCGCGTGCCGTTGGCGGGAGGAATTGCACTGACGATCACCCTGGCATTCGCTCTGCCACTTTATCTGCTCAAGATCGAACTCCTGCCTCGAGAGGTGACCTACCTGCCGAGTCTCCTCTTCGTACTCTTCGCCCTGCCGTCGCGATGGGTGCAGGGTTGGGCCGTGGCGCGAGCTCGCAAGAAGGCCAATCGGAAACTCGGGTGGTTCCATGCCCTCCTGTTCGTGCCGCTCATCGGCGCGGCCGGCACGGTCGCCGCCTTCTACTCTCTCCTCTCCTTCTTCACTCGCTACACATCCTGGTACGGCGGTTGGAGTCTCCTGGAACAACACGCATTCCTGGTGCCCGTCCCATTTCTAGGCTGGTAGAAGGCAGCTCTAGTGATCCGAGAGGAATTCGCTGCTGTTGAGCAGCGCCCACCAAATATCTTCGAGTGCCTTGGCGGGATCGTCGGCGTTTTGTTCCAGCAACGACCAAGCGAGTTCCCGCTCGCGCTTGGTCGGCTGTCGAGCCAAGGCGGCTAGAAAGAGATGTGTGATCTTTTCATCCGGCGCTAAACGACTCTGCGCCACCTGCCTTAAGAAACCTTTCTCTTCACTGCTGGTGGCGCGCTGCATGAGCGGATCGTTCATCAACTCCCACGACTTCTGCACGCCTTGGTGAAAGAGCGAGTGCTCTCCTCCTTCGTCGGTCTCCATCGATTGGGACCAATGCCCCAGCCATTGGCGACGCGCCGCCAGGGCTGCATCACTGCGCTGTTGCGGCTGAGCAACCAGCATCAGGGATTGGAAAACGGCTTCCGGGGCCATGGGACGCACATAGTAGCGAGCGAACAAGGGTAGGGTCCCGAGTTCGGGACGGTCCTTCTCGTTCTGAGGCATCACCTGACTGGACCGTCCAAACGGGTCACTCAAGACGATCCAACGCATGAGTTTCCGGCAGTCATAACCATGAGCTCGCACTTGGCCGGCAAGGAACTCGAGCAGTTCGGCGTGCGCCACTTCGCGAGGCGGGGCCATGTCCTCGACCGGTCGCGTAAAGCCGAAGCCCAAGAAGTGCGCCCAGAATCGGTTCACGAGAGCTCGAGCCACAAAGGGCGCATCGGCAAACTGGCGAGCCACGACTTGGCGGAGTTTCGCGGGATCGCGGGCGAGCTGCTCTTCCAGTGGCGAACCATCGGGCAGACGGGGCTGAGCCATGGCCAGCCGTCCATCGGGTCGTTCGAAATAGACTTCTTCCAAATGCCCTTTGGGGATGACGCCGAGTTTCGGGGGATTGCCCCGTTCGAGCCGCACCGTGCGCAGCACGGCATTGAGCGACCAGAAATCTTCCTGCCGCAGCGGGCCGTCGAACTGGTCGTGGCAGCGGACGCAACCGACGGGCCGAGCCCAAAAGACGCGTGTCGCCCAATCGGTCACACGAACCGCATCCCGTCCATAGTGGATCAACCAGAAGTGGACCGGCGATGGTTCCTCGGGCGCCCCAGGTCCTGAGGCACTCAAGAGCTCATAGACCAGTTCATTGAAGGGGCGATTCTCGAAGACCGCATCTTTCAGATACGCCACGAGCGCCTCGCGACTGCCCGGCTTCTTCCCTTTTCCACCGGTCCGTCCGACGAGCACATTCGCCCAAAACTCGGCCCAAAACTCGGCACGCTCCTCGGCATATTCAGGAGACTCAAGCAACGCGTCCACCAGGGCGACGCGGCGATTCGCCTCGGGAAGGTCCAAAAAACGCTGCAACTCATCGACGGTGGGAATCCGGCCGATCAGTCGCAAGTAGGCTCGGCGGCACCAGATCAAGTCTTCCGCAAGGGGCGCCGGTTCGACGTGCGCGACCTCCCAGGACTTTCCGAGCAGTTCGCCAATCCGTGCCACGATTGCGTCATTGGCGAGTTGGGGCACGTCTTGTCGGTCTTCTTTTTCGGATACTTGTTCGTTCGATTCGCCGGATAGTGACTGAGGCTTTTCCCAGGGCAATGGTTCGTTTTCCGTGTCAAGGCGCTTCGACGAGTCGGTCGTCGAGCGGTGACGTACCGGAGGGACCTGTGACACATGCGTGTCTCTCCCGGATCGTGTCTTCGGCCGCTCTGCCACGGGTCGGTGCGGGTTGCCCGAGCCAAGCCACCAGAGGCCGCCCACCAGCGCCAGCAACACGGCCGCGGCCGTGGCGAATCGCAAAGCAGTGCGCCGAGCCGATGGAACACGGGACGGCGACCGGTGGGAAGAACGCGAACGAGGTCTGGGGGCAATGTCGACGTCTATCTCGTGGGAAACGTCGGAACCGTCTTCGATGTCCTCGAGGCTCCCAGCAGCTCGCAAAATGCGCTCCGTCAGATCGGGTGGAGTCACATCGGCGTAGACTTCTTCGAGCCACACCTCGAGCACCCGATCGGCTGCGTCGTCATGGGAAGTGGTTGGGTGGCCGGTCATGAGTCCAATCTCCCCCGCGAGCGAGGCAGGGGTTCACGCTCCGACCGCCGCACTCGCCGTTCGATACATTCCCGCAAGCTCTTCTTGGCTCGCTGCAATAAGTTCTTCGCCCCATGCTCAGACATCTGAAGCGCAGCGCCGATGGCCTTGCGCGATGCCTGCTCGCCATAACGCAGTTGCAACGCCTTTCGAGCTCGCTCCGTCAGTTTCCCAAGGCACTCCCGAAGGTGGTCGATCAACTCGTCGGTCGAGTCGCTGCCGACCCATCGCTGCCAGAATCGATCGATGGCCTCGAGTTGCCGGATTTCGGGGCGGCGAGCCGTACGGCGACATTCGGTGACGAACCGCGAATAGGCGACTTTGCGCAGGTAGGCCGCTGTCGCTCGTGGATCGACTTCGGTAAACGGCCGCTGCAGTACGCGCAGAAAGGTCTCCTGCGTGAGGTCGTCCGCTTGAGTGGGTGAGCACCCGAGCGCGCGCAGGTAGCGCCACACGTCGCGTTGGTGCCGTTGGATGAAGGCAGCCCAATCGGAGTTGACGGCGAGGTCCAACTGGGAGGCGCTATTCATCCGAATCGACCGCGGGCAAGGGGGCTCTGCCGGATCAGGCGAACAAGTCTTTGATGACCTTCCCGCTATTGGCAATCTTCATCGGCCGGCCATTGCGGCTGGTAAAGGTCGTCTCGAGCGAAATCCCCAAAGCATGGCAGACGCTGGCCATGACATCTTCGGCCGTATAGGGGTCGGTGGCGACGCGCGTGCCATCTTCGTTCGTCGCTCCAATCGCCTGACCTCCGCGAATCCCACCGCCGCCCACGACGACACTCCAGGCTCGAGCCCAATGGTCGCGCCCCGTATTGCCGTTGATCCTCGGCGTTCGGCTGAACTCGCCCATCCAAATGATGACCGTATCCTGCAACAACCCTCGTTGCTCCAAGTCTTCCACCAGAGCACTCATGGCTCGGTCGAGCGTCGGAAGTTTGTTGTCCGCGAGGGTGGGGAAGATGTTCGAATGGTTATCCCAGCCGCCGAATCCGACCTCCACGAACGGAACGCCGACTTCGACCAAGCGCCTCGCCATCAGGCAACTACGGCCGAACGCATCATTGCCGTACCGCTCGCGTACCGCCTCCGGCTCTTCGTTGACCTTGAACGCCTTCATTTGTTCGCTAGTCATCAGGTAGACCGCCTTTTGGACGACCTGGCGATGTTCCTCGCTGGGAAGACCTCGGCGTTGCTCGATGAAACGTTGTTCGATCAGCTCGAGCGTCCGGAGGCGGCTGGCCAGACGTTGGCGGTCGAGTCCCATATTCAAGTTGCGAACCTGGCCGTTGCTATTGACCGAAAACGGAGCCCAAGCCATGCCGAGGAAGCCGGGTCCGACACTCCCTCCACCGATCGAAATGAAGGGGGGGATTTGCAGATCGGGGCGCTGGTCGATCAACTCATGCGCGATCACCGCGCCATAGCTGGGGTGCTCGACATTGGGATCGGGAGCGTACCCGGTGTGCATGTAGTACCGACCTCGCGTGTGATCGGCCTCACGCGTACTCATCGAACGGATGATGGCCATGTGGTGCATCTGTTTGGCCATCATCGGCAGATGCTCGCAGATCTGCACATCCCCACTGGTCGAAATCGGCCGGAAGGGACCACCCGTGTTTGTGCCCGGCTTGAGATCCCAAATGTCGATCGTGGAGGGTCCGCCACCCATCCACAGCAAGATGGCTGCTTTGCGGCGTCGTTTGATTTCATCGGCGTGGACGCGCAGCGAGTGCCCGAGACTCAGAGCCGACCCGAACATGGCGGAGGCCCCCGCCAGGTGACTCATGAAGTGGCGACGCGACATGCCGTGAGGAATGGGCTGAGACATAGTAGGTTCTCCCTCCAGCCGCGCCGGGCGACGGGGCCGAGTCACTCTCGGAAGTCGCCGCGGCACTGGGTTCTCCGGTCAATGGTTGAAAATGAATTCGTTACTGTTGAGTATCGACCACCAGATATCTTGCAAGGCCTTGCCGGGATCTCCTTTGTGCAACCGCATCAGTTGCGACGCCCAAGCGAGTTCCTCGCGAGTCGGCTTCCGAGCCAAACCAGCCAAGAATAAGTACTCGATTTTGCTCTTCGGCCTCATCGGACTCTGCAAGACCTTCGTCAGCACGCCGCCCGACTTGAGATCCATGGCCCGCTTGATGAGGCTCCCGTTGAACATCATCAACACCTGCGGAATCGTGCCGTTGAACGTCGTCATCTCCGTCCCTTCGTCGTTCCCGAAGGCGATCACGAACTGCTTCAGCCACTCCGATTTGGCTCGCTCCTGCTGCTCGTAACTGCCACTGGCTCGATCGGCCTGCGTTGCCACCAGGAGCGACTCATAGAGCTCCTCCGCACGCATCTGCCGCAGGTAGAACCGACTGAACTTGGGACTCTCTCCCAACAACGGATCGTCGACCTTTTCGTTCGACTTGTTCGTTTTGCTCGAAAGCGCATAGGGACGACTCAGCACGATCCACTGAATAAGCACCTTCAAGTCATAGCTTTGCCGAGCGAACTCGTCGGCAAGATAGTCCAGCAATTCGGGATGAGTGGGAACGTTGTGAGGCCCCATGTCGTCGATCGGCTTGGTGAAGCCATATCCGAGGAAATGGGCCCACATGCGATTGACGAGCGCTCGAGGCATATACGGCGACTGGACGATCAACTTACCGAGTTCTTTCCGGCGGTTGACGTCGCTGAGCAGCCCGCTTCGGGGAATAGCCGTGCCGTCGAGAAAGACCGGATAGGCCGCTTTCAGCAACCCGTTACGCAACTCATAGTAGATCTCCGCCTCTTCCGGCGAACTTCCTTCCCCGCCGAAGTCTTCATCCACGAGTTCGGCATACGCGATGTTGCGCGTGCCCGGTTCGTACCGAGGTAGAGCCCGCGTCTGACGGAAAAACGCATTGAACTCCCAAAACTTCCGCTGCTTCCACGAGTTAAATGGATGATTGTGACACTGAGTGCACTGCACCTGCAGACCGAGAAAGATGCGCGCCGTGGCGGCCGTTGCTTGAGCCGCTTTCTCCTCGTTGACCTTCCCGATCAAGAAGTTGACCGCGCCGTTGAAGTTGGGACTTCCCGGCTTGGTCGTTCCCGTCGCCGTCACTAACTCGAAAACCATTCGGTCGTATGGCTTGTTTCGAGCAAACGAGTCGCGAAGATACTTCTGCATCCCGGGGCGACTGATGAGCGTTCGGCGTTCGGTGCCGCCACTGCGGCCGATCAGAATGTTCGTCCAAAGCGTTGTCCAGTTGCGAGCATACTCCTCGGTGTAGGCTTCGTCGTACAAGAGCTTCTCCACGAGCTTGCGACGCTTGTCCTTGCTCCGGTCCTTCAGAAACTCTTGGAGTTCCTCCACCGTCGGAATCCGGCCCAAAAGATCCAGGTAGAGGCGGCGGCACCACTCGCCTTCGGTCGCCAATGGACTGGGCCGAATCCCGTACTCCTCCCAACCAGCAGCGATCTGCCGGTTGATTTCCTCCACCTGAGCAGGAACCGAACCGTCTTGAGCCTGAACTGGGATGCCATTCCATACGGCCAAGGCCAGCCCCATCGCCAGGCCAATGCGTGTAGTCTGCAATCCGCGAATGCCCATACTTGCCCTTCTCCGGTGGTACGGCCAGCCGGTCCGCTCCGCCAAATGGCCGGCCACGATAGCTCACACAACAAACGCTCTACAGCCTTGATTGTACTCGCTTTTTCGAAAAGGCACCAACAGGACCGAGAAGCGGGGAGGCCGAGCCTGGAAGCGGCGAGCAACACGCAACCCCGCTAAAGAAGGAAGGATCCTTCCCAACCGAGCTATTTCCTTCACGACTCCTCGCCCGTTGTCAGTCGGTCGACGGAGGCGTCGAGGAACTCCTGGTGTTTGTCGCCGATCCAATAGCGGGCCCCGGCCAGGCACCATATGAAGTGGAGTTCTTCGTCGTGACTGAAGACCGGGTGGTAATTCAAGAGTGGGATCGTGGCGGCGTCGAGCGGCCCGACGCTGTGGACGAACGTCTTGTGCTCTTCATCGGGGTAGACTTCGATCGCACCATGCCCCTGGGTGAAAATGTAGACCTCTTCCTGGTCCGTATGGTTGTGGGGCGGCCAGGCTCGCGTATGCGGCTCGTAAATCGTATAGCCGGCCAAGAGCCGATCGGCCGATTCGCTTACGTCGAACATGAGAAACACGTCCTTGCCGTCGAGGTGCCGAATGCGGGAGGGATCGGATCGCACCTGGGCCCACGACGAAAAATGGACTGCGTGGCGTTGCTCGGCGAGGGCTCGACACACGATGACAAGACCGGCCGTTTCGGGCGAGCGGAACCGATAAGGAGTTCCCAGCGGAACGTAAAGCGTGTCGTAATGCTCGAGTCGATACTCCTGGTCATCGACCTCGACCACGACAGGCCCTTGCATGCAAAACAGGAGGGCTTCCTCCTCGGCGTGCGTGATCGCGCCGCTGGCACCACCCGCGGGAACGCGATACCACCCATACGTCAGCCACTGCAAATGGGATGTCGCGGGACTGCACTTTTCGACGTACTGGAAAACCGAATCGGAAGCTCGCAAGAGATGAGCGGGAAGGGCACGAGAGGTGTTCATGGCGACCGAGTCGAAGGAGAGAGGGAAAGGGGGACAACCGCGAGCCAGTCTAGTCGGCGGCGGGAAGACTTGGCGAGGGGAGGATGCGGCTGTGCCGGAATCCCTTGCACGTCCGAGTCTGCGGTGCCGTAGTGGCTCCTTTTGCGGCTCGGCATGAGCCTCGTCCTCTCAACTCGGGAAATGTTGTTCTTGATGACTGGCTGGTTTCACGGCCACGCACCCCCCAAAGACTTCCTCAGAGCTCCTTGGGTCCCACAATCGCGCACGGCAATTCAGTGTGGCCTTTGATCTGGGAATAAGTGCGCTTGCGCCTGGCTCTAACCCCTTGGACACATCTCGACCTGGATAAGGAGCTTCGACCATGTCTTGGAAACAGATCACGACTCTGTGCGCAGCGTTCTTGTTGGCCGCAGGCCTGGCCGTCACCGGATGCAAAAAGCCCGCCGACAATCCACCCGCGGATGTCGACACCGATACACCGGAACTCGACGTGACCACCGGCGAAAAAGTCGACTCGCCTGAGGAGGCTCAAGAGGCCGCCAAAGCCAACAGCGGGGCTTCCGAAGCCAAGCAGGACGCCGGCGCTGAGAAGGATGAGTCCAAGAAGGCGGAAGAGCCTAAGGTAGAAAAACCCAAGCCAGAAAAGAAAGATAACGGCGAAAAGAAAGACGCTGGCGACAAGAAGGAAGGCGAGAAGAAAGAAGAAGCTGCCAAGAAGAACGGCTGAGTTGGGTGGGCGTGTCCGGGCCGCAGCAGGAGAGTGAGCAGACATGGCGGAAGGCTCGCCCGACGTTCCCGTCCAAAAGATCGTCAGTGGCGGGCAGACCGGAGTCGATCAGGGTGCTTTGGACGCGGCCATTGCCCTGGGAATCGAACACGGAGGGTGGTGTCCGCGGGGGCGGATCTGCGAGACCGGAGTGATTCCCTCGCGGTTTCGGTTGCGGGAAACCGACAGCGAACGCTACTCGGTGCGCACCGAGCGGAACGTCGTCGATTCGGACGCCACGTTGATCGTCCACTACGGTCCGCTCACCGGCGGCACGGCCCTGACAGCGGAGTTGGCCGAGCGGCATCGGCGGCCGTGCTACTGCGTCGATCTGGCTGCCGGACCACCCGATCTGGAGGATCTGAGACAGTGGCTTCGGGAGCACCGCGTTCGCGTGCTCAACGTCGCGGGGCCTCGAGCTAGCGGATACCCCGAAGGGGCCGCGCAGACCTCTCGGCTACTGCTGGCCCTCTTCGGGCGGGACCCTTCGAGCAGCTCGTAGCTTGGCACTGCGGCTGCGCGGGTTGGCCGCGATCTCCGTCGCGGTTGGCCGCACCGGCTTTTTCGTCAGCCGCTCCCAAACTTCACGCTGCAGAAAGGCTCGCTTCACAAGTCGATCTTCCAACGAGTGAAAGGAGAGGAAGACCACGCGCCCTCCCGGCTTGACCCACCTTGGTAGAAGCTGCAAGAGCCGTTCGAGCCGCCCCAACTCGTCGTTGACCGCAATCCGGAGCGCCTGAAACGTCCGCGTCGCCGGGTCGATGCGGTGGCCGCGACTCCGAGGCACGCACTGGCGAATGAGGCTGGCCAGTTCGGCCGATGTGCGGATCGGCCGCTGACGCCGCTGCTCGACGATCCGTCGCGCAATCCGGCGACTGAAACGTTCCTCGCCGTAACGAAAAATCACGTCGGCCAGCTCTTCCTGGGAAAGCTCCTCAAGCAGTTGCCAGGCGGGACGCCCCGAGCTTGGATCGAAGCGAAGGTCGAGCTCTCCTGAGCTTTGAAAGCTGAAGCCACGCGACGCGTCTTCGAGCTGGTCGCTGGAGAGCCCCAGATCGAACAGCGCGGCGTCGAACCCGCCCTCGGGAAGATGCCCACCCTCTTCCAATTCGTCGTACGCGGAGTGAACGGGAACCAGAGGGAGTTCTCGAGCCAATCTCCGGAGTCGGGCCACCGCGGCCGGGTCTCGATCCACGGCCCAAACGCGCCCGGCCGGCCCAACTCGCTCAGCCAACAGCTTCGCGTGTCCGCCACCTCCCGCCGTACCGTCCAAGATCGTCTGACCCGGCCGAGGATCGAGCCACTCCAACACCTCGGCCAGCAGGACGGGGACGTGAATCGTAGACGTGGACATCGCAACTCATCCCGGATCGACGGGCAAAGGCTCGGAAAAAGCGCGATCGCTCGGCCCGATTGCCGGCCACGGTCCAGGAGACGCTTCCTTTCGTCTCGCGGCGGACCGTAGCGGCCCGGCAATCAAGCCGGCGGTTCGCGGCCGAGCCGCATCCATGCCCTCGACCCGAGACGACTATCCAGATGGCAAGCCAGTGGCCGTCAACTTGCCACCCGATCCGACTCGCATGGCGAACCAACGGACGGACACGTGATGATCTCAATCCCAGGGCACCCGGTGGAGCTCCGGAGCCCCAAGTCAACAAGCCAGACGCAAGGAGAACAGGAAGGCCAGTGGCGCCCCCCAACTCGTCGCTCCCTCGCCTCTCCAGCCAAGCATATCCGGACCCGATGGTGCGTCAACACGATTTTCTGGCGCCCGACGCCCGCGCAAGCCCGCTCACAAGACCCAACCTGCTTGCCTGCCTAACACTTCGGAAAATCGCCCCTTTTTTCAAAAAAATCTCCCTGATCCACCGGCCGCTGCTATCACCCTTCCTGGGGGATAAATGACACAGATGTGTCACTCAGATCGCCCGGACTCGTTGGAGGGAAAGAGGATAGGCGGCAACGCAAAAGTCGAGAAGGCGGAACGGGGGCATGCACGAAAAACGGGCAGGCCCTCCAACACGGAGGACCCGCCCTACACGGGGGTGAGAAAATCTGACTTGGGAGTTGCCTGAACGGAAAGAACTCTTGCCCCCGACACTTCAAACGTAGGCCGGATAGCGCCTGGGGGTCGAGGCATCTTTAGCATTTTCTGGCGAATCGCCGGCCGATCGGCGACAGCCGGACCGGCTGGAACGATCGTACGGTTGGCCGGGGGCCGGCTCGGCCCCGTCACCGGGCTTTCGGCCCTAGTTGACAGTCGGGGGCGACTCCGTTAGTTAGGACCCGATACGATGGTACGATGCTTCGAGGCCGTCAGGGCGAGGTTCGTTTTCGTGAGGAGCCGGCAATGGGACAAGGCGACACGAGCGTGATGGAACGGGAGTTCGAGGAAGCGCATGACGGGCCGGCAGTGCCTCAGCGCTGGGCGAGCACAGACACGATGCGAGCCAGCGGCGGAGCCGACGATTTCGATGAGGACGACTTCGATGACGATTTCGACGATGACTTCGAAGAAGAGTTCGAGGACGAGTATGACATCGAGGACGACTTTGATGACCTTGAAGACGAGGAAGACGAAGACGAATTAGAGGACGAGGAAATCGATCCCGAAGTGATCGCCGACGACGATCCGGCCGAAGATCCTCCCTTGATCGACGAAGACGAAGATGAGTAACTCCCCTTCGGCCGTCAGGTAATGCAATGTTTCCCACCGTACCGCAAGACGTATCTTTCCCGGAGCTCGAACGGGAGGTGCTCGAGTTCTGGAAAGAGCACCGAATCTACGAGCAGAGCCTCGCCCAGCGCCAAGGGGCCTCGCGCTTTGTCTTCTACGAAGGCCCCCCCACGGCCAATGGTATGCCCCACCCCGGCCACTGCCTGACGCGTGCCATCAAGGACCTGTTTCCTCGTTACAAGACGATGCGGGGCTACTACTGCGAGAGGAAGGCGGGGTGGGACACTCACGGACTTCCGGTCGAGGTGGAAGTCTGTAAGGACCTCGGCATCCACTCCAAGGAAGAAATCGAGCAGTACGGGGTCGAACCGTTCATCCACCGCTGCCAGCAGAGTGTCTGGCGGTACATGAAGGAATGGGAGCAACTCACCGAGCGGCTCGGCTTTTGGATCCACCTCGACGAGGCCTATGTCACCTACCACGCCAGTTATGTCGAAAGCGTCTGGTGGTCGCTTAAGCAGCTCTTCGACCGAGGGCTTCTGTATCAAGGACACAAGATCGTCTGGTGGTGGGCTCAAGGCGGAACGGCACTCAGTTCGGGCGAGGTAGGCCAAGGATACCGCCAGGTGGCTGATCCGAGCGTCTTCGTGCGATTCCCCTTGAAAGACGAACCCGGAACGTCGCTGCTTGTCTGGACAACCACGCCTTGGACACTCCCAGCCAATCAGTTCGTCGCCGTGCATCCCGACTTGGAGTACGTCGTAGTGGAAGACGACCGCGCTGGCGACCGACTCATTGTCGCAGCCGTCCTGGCGGATGCACTCGCGGAAAAAACAAAGACGCACTTTTCGGTCGTGCGGAGGATGATGGGACGCGAGCTCGTCGGCCGGCGTTACGTACCGCCGTTCGACTTCTATGCCGCTTCAAGTTACGACCGAACCGGAAAACTTCGCGACGGGGGCGAGGAGCCCGTTGCGTGGCGCGTCGTGGCTGCGGACTTCGTAACGGTCGAAAGCGGGACGGGACTGGTGCACCAGGCGCCGGCGTTCGGCGAGGTCGACTATGAAGTGTTGTTGCGCGAGCAGCAGCGGTTTGTGGAGGGCGAGGGCCCCGAGTTGCTCTGTCCCGTGGCCCCCGATGGAACGTTCACCGACCCCGTTACGCCATGGAAGGGCCAATGGGTCAAAGACGCCGACAAGTCGATCATCCGGAACCTCAAGGAACGCGGACTGCTCTGGCATCAGGAGCAATACCTGCACGACTATCCGTTCTGCTGGCGCGCGGAACAGGATCCGCTGATCCAGTATCCGCGGCGCAGTTGGTTCATCCGAACGACCGAATTCCGCGAACAGATGCTCGAAAACAACCGGCACATCCGGTGGCTTCCCGAACATATCCGGGATGGGCGTTTCGGAAACTTCCTCGAGTCGAACGTCGATTGGGCTCTTTCTCGCGAACGATTCTGGGGCACCCCGCTGCCGATTTGGGTCTGCGAGGCGACGGGGCGGATGGAAGCGGTGGCCAGCTACGCCGAGTTGCTCGCGAAGCCGGGTGTGAAGGGAACGGAAGTCTGGGAGGAAGCAAAACGCCAGCATCCCGAACTCCCGGACGATTTGAAGGTCCATAAACCCTACATCGACGCGGTGACCTACGATTCACCGTTCCAGGCCGGGGCCCGCATGCGGCGCGTCTCGGAAGTCATCGACTGCTGGTATGACTCTGGCGCCATGCCATTCGCCCAGTGGGGCTACCCGCATCGGGGCAAGGAGCGATTCACCGAACAGTTTCCGGCCGACTTCATCAGCGAAGCCCTCGATCAGACACGCGGCTGGTTCTACAGTCTCTTGGCGATCAGCACCATGCTCTTCGGGCCTCAGTCCCAAGAGGATTCGGGCGAGCGTGATCCGACGACGCCGATGTACCCATGGCCTCACCCCTATCGCACCTGCATCGTGCTCGGGCTCATGCTGGGGGAAGACGGCAACAAGATGTCCAAGAGCAAGCGGAACTACCGCGAGCCCAGCGAAATCTTCGATCGGTACGGCGCCGATGCCCTGCGGTGGTACTTCTTCGCCAATCAAGCTCCGTGGACGTCGATCCGCTATCGCGAACAGGCGATTCGAGAAAGCATTCCCGAATTCCTGTTGCGCCTGTGGAATGTCTTCTCCTTCTTTGTTATCTACGCCAACATCGACGGGTTTGACCCGGCGGAGCGACTGGAAGGAGAAGCAGGGCAGCTCGGGCCGGATGTCTTGGCACGAGGCCGCGGCTACCGGCCGCTCGAAGATCGCTGCGAGATCGATCGATGGATCCTGAGCGAGTTGCACCAGACGACGGCCGCCGTGATCGAACACATGGACGCCTATGACAACTTTCCGGCATGCCGCCGGTTGCACCGGTTCGTCGATGCCTTGAGCAACTGGTATGTGCGCCGCAACCGCGAGCGGTTTTGGAGCGGCGATGTGGAGGCTCAGGACAAGATCGACGCTTACTGGACGCTCTACGAAGTCCTCCTCACGACATCCAAATTGATCGCGCCGTTTACCCCGTTCCTGGCCGAGACTCTTTGGCGGCATCTCACGGGCGTGTTCGGCGATCGGGCGATCTCGAGCGTCCATTTGTGCGACTATCCCACGCCTGACACCAAAGCCGTCGATGCGACGCTCTCGCAGCGCATGGCACTACTCCGCGAAATCGCATCGCTGGGCCGAGCCGCGCGGGCCTCGGCCAAGCTGAAAGTGCGCCAGCCGCTGGCTCGAGCCGAAGTCGTGCTGGCCGACCAAACCCATCTGGCGTGGCTCCAGGAACACGCATCGCTCTTGTCGGTGGAAATCAACGTCAAGGAAGTCGAATTCACGACGGCGGGCGAGGAGTACATCGAGTACAAAGTGGTTCCCAACTTCAAGCGACTCGGACCGAAGCTCGGCAAGAACATGCCCAAGGTCAAGCAGTGGCTGGAACAAGCGGACGGCGCCGCGCTGCTCCGGCAGTTGCAACAGGTCGGCCACGTCTCGATCGAGTTGCCTGATGGTACCGTCGAATTGACTTCCGACGACATCGAAGTGCGCCTCCAGGCTCGGTCAGGCTGGACGGCCGCTCAAGGAGAACAAACCGTCGTCGTTCTCTCGACGGAACTCACACCCGAGCTGATCCAGGAGGGATGGGTTCGCGATCTGGTACGACATATTCAGGAACGCCGCAAGGCGATCGACTGCGACTATACCGACCGCATTGCCATCGGCCTGGTAACGGAATCGGAAGAGGTGCGAGAGGCCGTGCGACGGCACGAAGCCTATGTGCGCCGAGAGACGTTGGCCGAGTCGCTGGTGGAAGAGGCGCTGCCGGATGTGTCCCCCGTCGAACTCGAGGTGGGAGGACACAAGGTATCGTTGTACGTGCGGCGATGGTCGCCGGCCGATTCCAAGCAAGCCTCGAGCTGACGGCACACCGTACCCTGGAAAGCCGCTATGAGCTCTTCGTCTCGTCCCGAACCCCTTCCCGTCGCTGTCTTTCTTTCGGGAACCGGCCGGACCCTCGAAAACCTGCTGACTCGTATCGCCGAAGGTAGCCTTCCTCTGGACATCCGTTGGGTCGTCTCCAGTCGTCCCGATGTTCGAGGACTTCAGATCGCACAAGATGCGGGGCTGGAACATTCGGTGATCAGACGCCGGGAATATGCATCCGTGGCCGACTACAGCGGCGCCTTGTTCGAGGCGTGTCGGTCGCACGGCGTCGAGCTGGTCGTCATGGCCGGTTTCCTTTGCCGTGTCCAGATCCCGCCCGATTTCCACAACCGTGTCGTCAATATCCATCCGTCGCTCATTCCTGCGTTTTGCGGCAAAGGATACTACGGCGATCGGGTCCACCGAGCCGTACTGGAATATGGGGCTAAACTGACCGGATGCACCGTGCACTTCGTCGACGACGAGTACGACCATGGGCCGATCATCGCCCAGCGAGCGGTTCCGGTCATGGATGGCGACACGGTGGAGCGTCTGGCCACGCGGGTTTTTGAAACCGAGTGCCAGCTCTATCCGGCTGCGCTTGCCGCGATCGCTGAGGGACGCGTCCGGGTCCGCGGACGTTGGGTTGAAGTCTCCGGCGGCCAGCTGTGACCAAGGCTTCTTCATGGATCATTTTGTCCTAGAATCACGCATGGTGATTGGGGCGATGAATCTCTAGCGAACGAGAGGTGAAGGCGATGAATGCCGAGGGCGACCAAGCCGCGGATCGGGACATCTTACCGGTATTGCAAAGCAAGGAAGAACAACGCGCCTACTATGACAAGATTGCGTCAGTGTATGACTTGCTCGCCGAGCGGAGCGAGCAGCCGATGCGCGAAAAAGGCCTGAAGTTGCTGGATCCTCGACCAGGCGAACAGCATTTGGAGATCGGCTTCGCGACCGGACACACGCTGGTGGCACTGGCTCGAGCGGTCGGCCCTGAGGGGCGCGTCTACGGCATCGATATCTCGCCCAAAATGGCGGAACTGGCCCGCAAAGAAATTACCAAGGCCGAAGTGGCCGATCGAGTCGAACTGACGATCGGCGATGCGGCTCAACTACCCTACCAAGACGCCTTCTTCGACGGGATTTTCATGGCGTTCACCCTGGAACTGTTCCCAACGGAGGAGATCCCGAAAGTCCTGCACGAATGTCTCCGAGTGCTCAAGCCCGAGGGACGTCTGGCAGTGGTCTCACTTTCGCGTGAAGGCAAACCGGGATGGATGGTGAAGGCCTTCGAGTGGACCCACCGGCATTTTCCGAATCTGTTGGACTGCCGGCCGATCTACGTCCGCCGAGCACTCGAGGATGCCGGATTCCAAATCGCGGAAGCCCATCTCGATCACATGTGGGTTCCCGTCGAAATCGTTCTGGGTAAGAAGCCGCCTGCGGCCTCCGCCCAACGCCGTTAGACGCTCCAGGAAATCTGGACTACACTGAACTACAATTGGGGGAAGGAATCCAGCCAAAGGAAATGGTGGGCAGGAAGAGCTTTCAGCGGGAAAGCCGAAAACATCGGGGTTCGCTGGCCCAATGGCTTCTTGGCCCCTGAGCTCCTGGAAGAGCCCGCTGAGGGAAAAATGCTGGCATCAGCGCGTTCGGTAACGTATCAGTCATCGAAAGCAGCAGGTGCGGAGTGTCATTATGTGGCGAGTACGCAGAGGCGGTCGGACGTATGGGCCGATGAGTCGAGCTCGAATTCGGACGCTGTACGAGTCGGGGAAGATTTCAGCTGACGACGAGGTATGTAAAGAAGGAGGATCGGACTGGGTGACCGTCCGACTGTTGCTTGGCGTCCCGGAAGAGACCGCTACTAAAAACTCGCCTCAGCAGCCGTCTGTCTCGGAACCGCCTCCCGCCGAACAGCCTCCCGTGATCGATCCTGCGCCGGTCGTCCAGCAGTCTCGAACATCCGTTCGTCAACGAACCGCTCACACTGCCATACGACGCAACCCTAGTCGTCGAACGAATCCGGTCGTTCAATTCCTCTTGTTCGATAAGAACCTGTCTCTCTATCTTCTCATCGTCCTATGGATGATGGGGGCGCTCGGTATGACTTTCTGGGCGATCGGTCAAGCTGTCGTTGTTTGGACGGTGGCGGAGTTTGAAACGGTTGCTGAGCGGCTGGGAATAACCCTGTTAGGGGTATTGGGATGGGTGATCAGCCAATTGGCATTTCGGTTGGTCATGGAAGCGATTGTTCTTTTCTTCAAAATGGCAGACAATATCAGTGAGATCCATGAAATACTGGCTCATGGTCAAGACGATTCCGAACCCAGGAGCATCCTCGGTGGATAGGGTGATTGGGAGTGCCGCACCACCGACTTTCTGGCAGCAATGGAGCCCTCGAGTATGAACACTGCCCCGTGTCCCCATTGTGGTGACTTGTGCCAGGTCCCCTCGGATCTGCGACCGGAAGCTCAGTTACGCTGCCCCTGGTGCGGTGAGATGAGCCGTGGACAGGAAGTACTCGAGCAACTTCCTCCGCCATTCGAAGTCGTCTCCAGCGAGGCGGCCGACGCGACGTCGCGTGCATTTGCCGAATTGGCGGCTATGGCGGAACAGGAAGAAGACGGGAAAGAGGGTTTTTTATCGCCGGGGGGAAGTGAGGAAGGGGATCATGACGAAGGCGAAACGGCCGAACCTTTGTCCCTTGTGACAGGAGACTCGGAACCTCCTTCCGGCCGCGTACTGCGGCAAGCTCGGTCCGCAGACGCCGGCCGGCGCCAAGCCGAGCTGGTCAAGATCGTCGCAGGAGCCCTTTTGGCGGTGCCGGCCGCCACGATGATCCTTTTGTGGTTGCCCGGAAGGTGGCAACGGGACCCCTTGGGCATCGGCCCCACCTTGGGACGCTATGCCCCGTGGATCGTGCCGGCCAATTTGCGCCCCGGATATGAAGAGGAGGCCGAGACGCCGGAACCGGCTCGACCGAACGAACGTCCCCGTAAGTCGTCGTCGACGGCCGGTTCTTCCCCATTGCCGCGTTTGGGCGAGGGTCTCGCAGACACACCTGATTCGAAGAACGCATCCTCCGCGCCGCGGAGCCCCACGACCGTTTCGGCTTCCGCCGATGCGACTCGCCATCATCGGTTGGCCGAAGAGGACAAGCCGACAGGGGACGCCCGTGCGAACAACGGGGCCTCACGTCGCAAGCAGCCGGCGGGTACCCACCCGACACCCCAGGAACCGGTCTCCTCGCCGGCTCCCCCCGCCGACCCCATGACTTCCGGGGACGGAGAAATGCTCGGGGTTTACAATGCGCCGCATTTTGAGGCAGCCGATTTCGAGCGGTCACTGGGGGCGGCCGAATCGGCTTGGGACACATGGCACAACCTAGCTCAAGATGAGCAACTCGATCCCGCCGTTCGCGACCGCGTGCGAGGCGAACTGCTAGCCGCCCTCTATGACCTCGGGGAAACGACCGTCTACGTCGACCCAGAGGCGCCCGAAATCCCCGAGTTGGCCAAGCGGGCGACGGCGCTACTAGAAGCGATATCCGAAGATGCCAAACTCTTGGCCTACGTCGGCAACCAAAGCGCGCAGCATCTTGCTCAGAAGCAGCGACCGCGCGACGGAGTCTTGATCTATGGTACGGTCGTCCGCATCGAGCCTCACGGACATCTCTTCGTCACCACCGTGAAGCTCGCCTCGCGCAAGAAAGCCCAGATCGGCGTGCTCAGTTTCGCCGACCCCGCCGCCTATTACCACAAAGGTTCTCGCATCCTTCTGCTTGGGACCGTCGTCGATCAGCCGGCGATGCGCGTCGCCGGCTACAACGGCGAAGCGGGGCGCATCGTCGTGGGCGGTGTCCCCTACGCCCTGCCCAAACAGTAAGATCCCGGGGCGATATTGCGACGGTCGCCTATCGGACCGTGCCTGTAACCACAGTCTGACACTCGTGTTCACCGGGCAAATCGGTCTGGACGGTGATGGTATTCCGAAAGTCCCCCGGCTCGTTCCCAGCCTGAAACTTCACCGTAACTACGTGCAGACGCTTGGACTGCGAATCGGTGGAGCACTCGAAGCGGTCGTCGTCGCACTCGATACCCGTGATACGGAATGGCTGTTTGCCTCGAACCACGAGGTTCCTCGTCACCGTCTCGCCCTGGCGAACCGTTCCCAACACCAGGTCGTTGGCGACGGTCAGTGCCGAAACGACCCGCCCCTCGACGGCGAGCGTCACTTGATCCTGGTACCGATCGTCGGTGACGAGGACGAGCTGATCCTGAAAGAAGCCGACCGGTGCGGTGGGCTTGAGGCGGACGGTCATGTCATACGTGACCCGTCCTGGACTCCGTTGAGGCTCGGAGAGTTCCACCTCGAGATGCTCGTTCGCACTGCGCACATCTTGGATCGTCCAACTGCTTCTTCCCGCATACGCGACCCGAATGTGCCGCTCGACCGACTCGCCCGCTCCGACCGACCCGAAGTCGACTTCGCCGGGATCGAACACGACGTCGCTGCGAATGTAGCCGTCTACCCGCAATTGCACCTCGGCATAGTACGGCTGATCAATGATCACGGTAATCGTGGCGCCTCGCTGACCCACGAAACTCCGCGTGTTGAACGTGGCGAGGATGGAACTTTTTTCCAGCGACGGAACCGTCGCCTTCGTGACGCGAGCACTCGTGCAACCGCAACTGACGCGCACCCCAGCGACGTGGATTGTCTCTTTGTAGAGGTTCTGGAACTCGAAGGCGTATTCCGCCTTGGCGCCGCGAGCGACCGTACCAAAGTTGTGCTGGCGCACGGGAAACATCTTCACCGCCCACGATTGGCCCCACGCCGGATGGACTACCACCAACGCCAACCAAACAGCCGCCAACCACCGAATCATTGCGGGAATCTCCCAGCCAGATAGGAACGTCACGTGGGCCCCGTATCGGCCGATCGCCTCCATCCGACCTCGAGGTCTGATTTCGGAGGCAATAAGCCTCTGCTGCCATATTTCGGCCAAAAGAGGCGGCAAGTTTGCCAGAAAGTTGCAGCGCTTTCCCCAATCCCGCCAAACCGAACAGCCCACCTTTCCCACTTATCCTGCCTCACCATCCTGAAAAACCGTCCCACAAAAAAAGGCGGACCCTGGAAAGGGTCCGCCCGGAGTCGCTCGCCTAAAGGCGCTGGCCAACAATTCGGCCAGGCACGATGGCTACCGTCGGCTCACTCTTCGTCTGCTTCTGTCAATTCAGGTGCCTTGGTCGCCTGCGACTCGGCGTCCATCTCTCCCTCGCGAGCTTGCTGCGTGGCATTTTCCGGAATCTCGACCTTGGGCTTCGAATTGCAACCCGAAAACACCGGCAGCACCATCGCCACAGCAAACAGGAGCGTCAGCAGTTTCTTCATCGTTCTTAAGTCTCCTCATCTCATGAAACAGGTACCCGTGGGGAGGCTGACAGCCACGTCACTCTGCTCAAGAGAGACGCTGTCACCGATCCCGTGGGGCTCGAAATAGTCCAGTCGCGTCGCCGACTCGCCAGGGTAGCTCAGAGTTTCTCGATCGACGGCCACGACCCCACTATAGGTGAAAAAACGGTGGCGGGCCTGTTGGCCCGCCACCGCGGAAGTGGTTCAACGGCTGTCCACCCCGCGAATCACGACTCGCCGATGGGCGGACCCGGAGCCCTCAAGCCGACCTCTCCTATCGGCAGACCCATCAGGAGAGATCACGAGGAAACTCCGCATGATTATCCTTCTTAGAAGCCAAGCGCATCCCAGTTGGGCTTACGATAGCCTCTTTCATTGCCGTCTCGCATACCCGAAGCCAACCGGAAACTCAGCCGATCCACTGAAGCATTCACGGCTTTGACCGAACCGTCCGCATAGGCGAACATCACGAGGTCCGGATGGTCCGAGCTGTACTGATACCAGTTCTGCTCGCGCTGGTAGATCCGGCTACCGATCCGGAAGGAATAACGGATATTCCATGCCGTGGGCAGCGATCCGGCCGTGATCCACGCCGGCGGTCCCCACTCGAGTTGCTTGCGAGCTTGCACCCATTGCGGACGGTGACCGATCGTCTCACCAAAGGCGAGCGTGTTCGACATGCCGTCCTGGACATCTCCGACTCGCGTCCGAGTCCGGTTGGCGAAGATCCCCTGGAAGTACGACCAGTACCCGCTGTAACCGCGGCACCGACCGAGAGCCCCCGCACAACTGACGTAGTTGGTTCGGCCGAGCAGGTCATGGTCGTGGTGGAACAACAGGCCGCCCATGCCCCTACGCACTGGGCCGCAAACGGGAGCCCAGAACGAAATGAAGAAATTCCGACGCGGCTGCTGATAGGCATCGGTCGTGGGGCAAACCAGCGAGTCGATCCTCGCCCCGGCGATGTGCCACGTCGTGTCCGGACGCGGATTGGCAGGCGCCTGCCAAAAGGCGCCGCAATAGGGCTTCATCAACGTGCCGTTGGCATAATCCTCGGGGCCATTGACGAACTTGCGGACATTCATCTCGACCATGATCTTGTTCGCGATGTCCTGCAATTCGAGGTAGGGCAGGATGTACGCGATCGTACCGATGTACGTCCCATGGTTGTACCACTGGGGATCCTCGAGCCAAAAGTAATTCTCATACAGCGGGAGGTACTTGCCTTGCGTGTTGAAAAGCTGATGGCTGAACTCGTGGACGTTCCCCGGTGGCAGCACCTTGTTGGCGTCTTCATAGTTGAGCGTCGCCAACATGACCTGCTTCAGGCGGTTGGTGCACTGCAGACGGCGAGCGGCTTCGCGAGCCATCTGCACAGCCGGAAGCAACAGAGCGATCAAGATACCGATGATGGCGATCACCACCAGCAGCTCGACAAGCGTGAAACCCTTGCGGCTTCCACGTCGGGACAGAGAAGGTTGTACCAACATACTTACGACTCCGAAAAGGAAAACGAACGATCCTCAAAACCGTTTCACTGGAGGCCCCAAAACCGAGCCCCAACGAACGCCTGCTTAACCGGGATCGATTGTACCCCTGTTCGACCCCCCATCAAGCCATTTCCGAGCTTTGCTGCCAAGAACCGCCAAAATCCCCCGAAAAGGTGGCTTTTCTCTGTGGGGCAGCTCACATAACCGACCTCGCCGGGCGTTGCTAGCACCGTTCGAGCCGGTTCATTTCCCGGACGATTCGGGGCTTTCGGCCAAGGAAAACCGGTAGACGATGACCTGCTGGTAGTCCCCGCGAGGCCCCAAAACGACCGACGGAAAGTCCTTGTGGTTCGGAGAATCGGGATAATGCTGGGCTTCCAAGCACAGGCCGCCATGCTTGGGATACCCGCCGTTTTCCGGCTTCCCGTCGAGGAAGTTGCCCGAGTAGAACTGCAAGCCGGGCTGCGTCGTGAGCACCTCGAGGATGCGCCCCGACGCGGGATCCTCGAGTTTCGCTGCCAAGCGGATGCCCGCTTCGTCTCGCTTCCCCGTCAGCACGAAGCAGTGGTCGTACCCCCCCGGGTCCCCTTTCAGTTCTCCGATTCGCTCGCCCACCGCATAAGCCTTGCGAAAATCGAACGGCGTCCCCTCCACCGAAGCCAATTCCCCCGTCGGGATCAACGTGTCGTCTACCGGCAGGTAACGGTCGCCCACGATGGTGAGGCGATGATCGAGGATCGTCCCCTTCCCGGCACCGGCCAAGTTGAAATAGGCGTGGTTCGTCAAGTTGACGATCGTCGTCTGGTCGGTCTGCGCATGGAATTGGATACCCAGTTCGTTGTTTGTCGTGAGCGTGTAGACGACCGAAGCCATGAGCGTTCCCGGGTATCCTTCCTCCCCATCGGGACTCGTGTAGTCGAACGAAACCCCGGCGAAGTTCTCGCCTGGTTCGGTCAACCGGCTCGACCAGAGCTTGTGGTCGAATCCCTCCTTGCCGCCATGCAGATGGTGAGGGCCATCGTTGAGTGTCAATTGATAGGTCTTCCCCTGGAGAGTGAATTTGCCATGAGCGATGCGGTTGGCGTAACGGCCAACCGTGGA
Source organism: Planctomycetaceae bacterium (assembly GCA_015490875.1). Lineage (GTDB taxonomy): Bacteria > Planctomycetota > Planctomycetia > Pirellulales > Pirellulaceae > S141-3. The sequence goes on along the minus strand of WFWZ01000292.1, from coordinate 19,838 downwards.
ACCGAAATACGGGTGTCGCTGCAAGTATCCCTCCAAGTTCGGGAAACCGAGCGTGACGTTTTCGAGCTTGCCGTTGCGGTCGGGCACGCGCATCGCCACAATCGTCGCCCCCCATTCGATGATGTCCACGGACATCGTGCCGTTGTCGAGCGTGTACTTCTTCACTTCGCGGCCATCAGGGAGCTTCCCAAAAACACTCGCCGTAACCTTCACTTTGGATTCCACGGTCGGCTCCTCATCCTCGGGGACCACGTCAGGTTCGAGCGGCTGGTTTCCGGTAGGAGGCGGCAAGACGATCTCCTCGTCCTTCGAGTTGCATCCGGCCGTCACCAACAGCAACGCCCCCCACGCTGCGATCAGCCATGCCGTCCCGAGCCGTCCGCGAACCATCGTCCAACTCGCCATGAGTGTGCTCCTTGATACCCATTGAGACCGACGCAGGGAGCTGTCGACCGCCTTGCCAATTCCGCTCATCCTCGAGCGTCATTATGGTGCGGCCGTCTCGCAGTGTCTACTCTGGAGGATGGGTTGTTGCACGGGGAAACCGTCGGCTTGAAAACGTTGCGTGGTGAGTCGATTCTCCGCGAAAATGGAAATCATTGAGCAAGATTGGCGCGTCGGCGGCTACCTTTCGAGCGTGTGACGCCACTTGCCGGTGAGGTGCCATCTTCGGATGTGTGGCCTGCAGCCGGAAGTTCGGGTACAGCCTATCAAGGCACTGATGTCCTCGACCTCTTCAGAAAGTGTGACGGCGCTCGATTGGGGCGCTGCTTTGGCGCAGCACGAGTCGTGGCTGCGGAGGGTCGTCTATGCGCGCGTCGGAGACGCGCAGGATGTCGACGACGTGATGCAAGAGGTTGCGGTCGCCGCGCTCGCCCAACGTTCCCCCCTGCTCGACGCCACCAAGATCGCCCCATGGCTCTACCAGCTCGCCGTGCGCCAGTCCCTCCTCTTTCGGCGCAAGTGCGGTCGGCGTCGCAGGCTGCTGGAACGGTATCGCGAAGCCAGAGCCGCGAAAGGGTCAGCCAGCGACGCCCCTCCTGAGCCGCTCGCTTGGCTGCTGCACCGAGAACGCGCTGAACTCGTGCAGCAAGCACTGGGAGCCCTCTCGGCACGCGACCGCGAAATCCTACTGCTCAAGTACACGCAGCGATGGTCGTACCGAGACTTGGCTAGGCACCTGGGAGTCACTACGAGTGCCGTAGAATCTCGCCTACACCGAGCCCGCTGTCGGCTGCGAACCCAACTCGCCCAGCTGGCCGATTCATCGTTTTCGTCTTCGTCGCGGTCGGACACCAGCGGCCGCGTGGCCGCCGACGTCTCCTGTCCTCCAGCCCCTTGATCGTGTCATGACTTGCCCTACCCATCTCCCGCCATCAGAACTCGATCGTCTGGTCGACGGTGAACTCTCGCCCGAGGAGGTGCGCGAACTCGTCAAAGCCATCGAAACGACGCCCGCCGGGTGGAAACAGTGCGCACTTGCCTTCCTCGAGGCTCAAGCGTGGCAGCAAACACTCCAGCCCCTCGCGGCCTCACCCCACAACCCTCCGGCCCACTACGGCAGGGCCACCTCAGGGCGTTGGCGAAGCTCGGTGTTGGCAGGCCTGACCACACTCGCCGCTTTGCTGCTCGGCATCTTGTTGGGCTCCCGCCTCGAACCGGACACTCCGAAGTGGCACCAGGCAAAGCAGGCCGCGAACGCTCCAAAACCGAGTGCCGAGCGGGCGTCCCCGTCATCTTCCGTCCCAAGGGACGACGGGCCGTGGCAGCTTGTTGTCGACAGCTCGGCGGGCCGTGCCGTCGTGCCGGTTTATTCGCCTACGGACCAACGGCTAGCCCAGGCTTGGCGTGAAGACTCCGGACTGTGGTGGACGGCTCTGCGGGAAGCGGGGGCTCCCATCGATGAGCGCCAACGGTGGTACGGGGTGGCACTCGAGCGCGGCCGCCAAGTGTGGCTCCCCGTTCGGGAGGTGCGTTGGAGGGGCGGGAGTGCCGCTTCGCTTCCTTCCGACCTAGAGGAGCGCCTGCGGCAACTGGTGCCGACTTGGACTGACGACCCGGTGGCTCGCCAGCTTCGGCATTGGCTTCAGGAGCCTCCGGCCGGCGAAGCGGTCTGTGTGCTTCGCATCGGTCCGGCGGTGCTCATCGAACCCGATCGCGGTTCGTTTGACGACTCGCTCCTGGCCGACCGACTTGATCGGCTCGAGCAAGATTTGCAGCATCTGCAACGGCGGCTGCGCGAGGTCCTCGCCAAGCGGCGTGGCCGGACGACCGGCCGCTAACCGAGTGGCGTTTTCCCAACGCTTCCCGAACTGTCGTCTATCGCAACAGGGGGAACGAGTGCATGAGGGGCGGGACGGTCGTGGCCAGATAGAAGGCCTGAGGCGTCGTGGCTTCCCAGAAGCGAGCCCCCGGATGGGGGTTGTGCAGCGTCGCGTCGAAAGGTGCCTCAGTCTGAACACCGGTGAAGGCCGACAGGAGCGTGGGTCTGGTGTGGTATTCCACAACCCGTGAGTTGGATTCGGAAAGTCCAGCCATTTCGCGAGCTCGAGCAATCGCGTCCTCCAGAAAACCGATCCGGTCGATCAGTTGATATTCCAGTGCCTGTTCGGCGGTGAAGATCTGCCCCGTCGCCAGGTCCTTTCCTGTCTTGGGGTCGACCACGGAGTCGGCTTCGTCACCCTTGAGCTGCGGGCGGCTCTCCAGAATCACCCGCTTGAACCGCCGGAATGCCGCATCGACGTACTCCTGCGCAATCGCCCGTTCTTCATCGGTCAGAGGGCGCGTCATGCTGAGCATATCCTTGAGCGGGTGGCTTTTGATCGACTGATCCTCGACGCCGATCTTCGCCATCAGGTCCGAGGCGTTGTAATACGGGATGATCACACCGATCGAACCGGTGGTGGTCGTCGGCTCGGCGAAAAGCAAGTCTTCTCCTTTTCCCGCGGCCATGGCGATGTAATACCCCCCGCTCGCGGCCACACTCCCCATGCTCACGACGATGGGTAGATTCCGCTCCTTTCGCAGTTCACTCAGGTGGTGGTACAGATAATGCGCACCGGATATCGTGCCCCCGGGCGAATTGATCCGCAGGACGACCGCCTTGACCGATTTGTCCTTGCGAATCCGGTCGATCTGTTTCTTGACGAACCCCGATCCGCTCAGGATGACTCCCGAAACACGAATGACGGCGACCTTGTTGTCCGCCATCTTCTTGCCGCTGACATATTTCTCGAGCGTCCCGCTCGTCGTGTCGTAGTACTCCTCACGCGAGCGCCAACTCGAGAGGAGCACAGCTAGGCAGATAAAGAAAGCGATCCATCCGAGGCGTCCCAGGAATGTGGAGCGCCCGGCCTTCACAACGATTTGGGGGGGCGGTGCGGAAGGCGTTTGACTCATGAGTATCTCCTACATTGACATCGGGAAGAGACGCGGAATCGACCGCGATGGAAGTCTCGTCCGAAAGGCAACGCTGGCATCTTTCACGACTCCGAAGACCCTGGAAACTGGGGCAGCGTTCCAAAGAGGGACTGCCAGCGCCGAGGAAACATGATGTCGGCCGGACCCGCGATGAGTGGGTCGGGGGTCCGCGCCCACCGATCGTCCTTCTCCGGATAATCGAGTTCTCGGAGGACGCTTCGGATTGCCGCGAGGCGCGCTCGCCGCTTGTCGTCCGACCGGATAACCGTCCACGGCGCGTCTCCCTTGTGCGTCAGCAGAAACATGGCATCGCGGGCTCGCGTATAGGCGTCCCATTTTTTCGCCGCCAGTTCGTCCATGGGACTGAGTTTCCACTGTTTGAGCGGGTGGGTGCGGCGCGCTTCCAAACGCCGTCGTTGTTCCTCCTTGCCGACATCGAACCAGAGCTTGAAGAGTCGGATGCCGCTTTCGACCCATGCTCGCTCGAGCCCCGGGACTTCGGCCATGAACAAGCGGTACTCTTCGGTCGTGCAAAACCCCATCACCGGTTCAACGCCCGCCCGGTTGTACCACGACCGATCGAAAAAGACGATCTCACCGGCCGTCGGAAACTGACTGATGTAGCGTTGAAAATACCACTGGCCCCGTTCGATGTCACTCGGTTTGGGAAGCGCAACGACGCGAGCTCCCCGTGGATTAAGATGCTCTCGGAACCGCTTGATCGTCCCTCCTTTGCCAGCCGCATCGCGCCCTTCGAAAACGATCACGATGCGCTGCCCTGTTTCCTGAGTCCAACGCTGTACCTTCAGCAGCTCCACTTGGAGATGAAACAGTTCTCGTTCGTAGTAGCGGCGTTTGAGTTTCTTCCGGTAGGGAAAGGGACCATCGGCCCGTTGCTGCATCGCTTCCTGGAGGTCAAGGGTCAGGTCCTCATCCGGGTCGCCGCCATCGGGTCCGGGGGAGTCCGGAAGATGTTCGGAACGCTCCTCTGCCTTCTTCGACTTCCTTCTCTTTTTCGCGTTCACGACTCATCTCCCTGATGCTCGTTCAACCTCGACTCTAGGAACTCCCGTTTACTGTAAACCAACCGCACGAGGACGAACATACCGCAGAGGGAGCCGGACAACCGGGTACCAAAACGCGGTCCACCACCGGAGGTGTGCTATGAACGCGGGAGCCACTCTGGTTCACTCCAACTTCCGGACCCGACGATTTGGGATTGCCCCCATCTCGGGATTGTCGCTATGGTTGAGGGCGCTGCTGCCCGAGGACCAAAGGAGTGTGAATCGTGATTGTTGCTGCTTCGACCGGATGCTTTCCGGAGATGCCTCTGCCGGAGATCATGGAGAATCTCGATCGGCTGGAATATACGAGTGTCACGATCATGATCGGGGGCTCCGGCCAGCAACTCCAGCCTGGAGACGTGCTGAGGGATTTCGAGCGCTGCCGGCAACTCTGCCGGGACACCCACCGACTCAACATTGTCTCGTACTGGCTCGAAATGGAACCCGAGGAACCCCGCTACTACGACAAATTCGCGGCCGTCTGCAAGTTGGCCAAGGCGACCAAGGTCGTGACGCTCACGATGCCATCGGGAAAACTGGGGATTCCATTCAACGAGGAGGTCGAGCGCCTGCGCAAGCTGGTATCGATCGCCAAACTCGAAGGGGCTCGCCTCAGCATCCGCACGCAGGCCGGCCGACTCGCTGAAGACCCCGACACCCTCACCGTCCTGTGTGACAACGTCGACGGACTGGGGGTGACACTCGATCCGAGTAACTTCATCTACGGCCACGAGAAGCCGCGCGACTACGAAAAGATCCTCAAGTATGTCCACCACGTCCTGCTGCGCGACACCCGCAGTGACCAGTTCCAAGTTCGGGTCGGCCAGGGGAAAGTCGACTTCGGACGTTTGATCAACCAGCTTCGACGCCATCAGTACCACCAGGCCCTGTGCGTCGATATTCAACCCATGCCCAATGTCGACCATCTTGGCGAACTGCGCAAGCTGGGGCTTCTCCTGGAAAGCATGCTCTAACGTGAACGGTCAGAGCTCAGCGGGCGTTCTTCACCCGGCTTCGAGCCCGCTTCGGACGGCGGGCGGCGAGGGAGCCCTGGGGGCGGGCCATGGCGGGGACGTCCCCAGGCCGGAAGTTGACGGCGCACGTAAAGTCGCCGCAGTTCTTCGAACATTTGCTGCCGCGTCGGAAGAGACTCAATGCGGTTGCGCTGCTCGGGCGGCAGTTGCTTGAGGAACTCGAGGAGCTTGGCATTTGTGGGCAACGGCCGATGGAGCCGGCTGCCGATCGCCGTGTGCACCCACTTCCATAGGATTTTGTGGCGTGTTGCGTCTGAGGGCTGCTTGCGCAGGAACTCTTGCGCTTTGGGGCAGAGCTTCCCGGCCAGCTCCTGCCATTCTTGCTCTGTTGGTTCAAAGAGCGCCCGCGTCTCGGACTCCGAGGGAGCAAACCGGCTGCGCATCATGAGCATCACCAGGATACGATAACGGCGGCCTCCTTCGACATTCTTCAACTTGGGATACGCTTTGAGCAATCGGGATTCACGAGCCTCAATGACTTGCTTGAGCCAGGCGTGGATCACTTCATGATCCTTCAACGTCAATTGTCGATTGACCAGCTCGTAAAACCGCTGACGCTCCTCCTCGCGAATCCGCTTCTCGATCTGCGCCAACCGCTCCTGCGTGGGAAGCGACAGCAGCTCGGCGCGCTCGCGAGGCGGAAGTTGCAGCAGCCAGCGATGGTAGTGGCGCAGCACCGTCTTGAGGGCATCGGCATTGGGCTGCCGCTCGATCGCCCGATACAACTCCCGAAGCCTCCGCCGTTCGGACTCCGGCAGCGCTTCGAATCGCCGGCGCTGCTCCAGCAATTCCCGCTTCTCCTCCGCGGACATCGCTTCCACGAGACGCGCTCGGTGGCGCAGGTCGACTTGGGAGTCGGCCGCCAGTGCCGCCATCACGGCCAGCATCCACCCGGCGAACCTATAAGTCCTCATCGCCGATCTCCTCGTCGTCCGTAAACCATCCCCGCTCCTCGAGTGCCTGAAGAAACTCGACACTGTCCGCGACTTGGTACATGTCGAGTTCCCGAATCAGGGGCAAATCTCGCAGAAACTGCCGCTCGTCCCGCTGCTGCCACGACCAGATCAAGCCGAACCCGGCCAAACTGGCCACCAGCGCTGTCAGGGCCACTAGGAGTCTGCGGGAATAGTCACGGCGCACCGAAGCCACCTGTTGCGTCTTGAGGTCGCGTTCGGCCTCGACCGCCACCATCTCCACCGTCGTCTCCGTGAAGTGTTCGGTCACCTCACTCCGTGGCAGCCACTCCAACATCTCCCACGCGCGACTCAACTCCTTCAAACGCCGCCGAAACTCGGGGTCGTCCGCCAGCCGCCGTTCGATCCTGGCCACGCCATCAGGCTCGAGCTCGCCGTCCAGATACGCCACAAGTTCTTCTAACTCGGCGTCGTCCGGTCGGTAGCCCTGAGACTCTTGGTCGTTCATGGCAACGCTTCCCTGTTACGATTCCCCATGATCGCTTGGCTCCGTCTCCCGTTCCTCCGGCGCAACACCCTCATCCATGTAAGGTTGCAGCAAGTCCCGCAGATTCCGGCGGGCTCGGGAAAGGAGACTCTTGACCGCCTGCGGAGATAACTGCATCACCTGAGCAATCTCCTCGTAACTCAAACCTTCGAATTTCGCCAGCAACAACGCCATGCGCTGGCGCTCGTTGAGGGCGTCGACCGCCAGCTTCACGACCTCCGCTCGTTCCAACTTGTCCAACTGCCTCGCCGGCATCAGACCGCTGGCCGCCGCCACCATCTCCTCTAAGGGGTTGCCCTCGCGCTGAGGCCCCATGACCGTGGAAACATCGACTTCCCTCCGTCGCGCTCGGTTCCGCACCGCGTTGCTCGCCACATTGTTGGCAATCGTGAACAACCATGTCGAAAACTTGGCTCCCGGTTTGTACCGCTTGCGGGCTCGAAAGACGCGGAGGAACACCTCTTGCGCCAGGTCCTCGGCCACGTCCTTCCCCCGCACCAAATGTTCCAGCACCCCGATCAATCGCTGCTGGTAGCGCCGCACCAACTCCTCGAACGCCTGCGCATCATCGTCGCGCACGCGCAGCATCAACCGCACATCGGGATCCAGTGCGGTGTAGCGGTTGGCTGTGGAGTCGGTAATCGCCAAGTCGAGTCCTCGTTCGGTAGACGGAGTGAACACGAAAGCCGCTCGGCCCTCCGTTGCTCGACTCCTCTCATTCAACCCCGCCGCCAGTGGAAAGTATCTCCCGCCCATCGCGGCTCCGGCGGCGCAACTGCCCGCAGGCGGCATCGATGCGAGCCCCTTTGCGCTTGCGGCCCCGGACCTCAATGCCCGCCTCCTCGAGTATCTCGCGGAATCGACGCACCGCCGTCGGAGCCGGTGTCCGGTACGGTAAACCGGGAACCGGATTGTAGGGGATCAGATTGACCAACGCCGTGCGACCGACCAAAAGCCGTGCCAATCGCCGAGCGTCTAAGGGACGGTCGTTGATCGAGCCCAGCAGAACATATTCGAACGTCAGCCGCCGCCCCGTCGCTCGAAAGTAGTCGTCGACCGCTTCGAGCAGCGAAGCGATCCCCGTCGATCGGCTCACCGGTACGATCCGAGCTCGCAAGGTGTCGTCGGCTGCGTGGAGCGAGACAGCCAATCGGTAGGGTCTGCTGTGGCGAGCCAGCCGCCGGATGGCGCCGGGAAGGCCGACCGTCGAGACCGTGATCCGCCGGGCGCTGATCCCGAAGCCCCGAGGGGAAGCCATCCAATCGAGTGCCGGGAGCAAGGCATCCAAGTTGGCCAACGGTTCGCCCATCCCCATGACCACCACATGTGACAGCCGCTCCTGGGGGTCCAAACACTCCACCAGTCGCAACGCCTGCTCGAGTATCTCCTCCGACCTCAGATTGCGCTCCAACCCCTCCAGACCGCTGGCACAAAAGACGCACCCCATCGCGCATCCGACCTGCGTGCTGAGACAAATGGTCCGCCGATGGCCCTCGCGCAAGAGCACTCCTTCGATGCGAGCACCATCGGGCCATTCCAACAGCAGTTTTTCCGTGCCGTCAGCGTCTCGGAGATGCCGGATCACCCGCGAGCTTCGTAGCGCGAAATCCCGCTTCAGGGTTGCCCGCAAACTGGCGGGAAGGTCCGACATCTGCTCGAAATCGGTGGCGGCTCGAGCTACCCAGCGCTCCACCTGCTTTCGGCGGAAGGGGGGTTGACCCTGCGCCACTACCCACGCCTCGAATGTGCCGTCCGTAAGCGCTCGCAAGAGAGAAGGTGTCAGATCCATGTGTGCCGGAGGACGCTTAAGCCAATGCCCTGGGGAATGCCACGATACAACCCTATCATGGTAGATGCTCGGCGGATGTCCTGAAACGAGGTGCCAGGCGACCGCGGGCCATCCCGCCCCGGCACGCGCACGGCGGACGGGCGCCGACCCCAACAACATACGGTCACCGGCTTATGGAACTCGATGACGAGCTCTGTCTTTGCTTTCACGTCACCTGCCGCAAGGTGGTGAACTTTCTACGCGTCGAACAACCTCAGCGGGTCGGCCAACTCGCCGAGTGCTTCGGAGCGGGCACCGGCTGCGGGTGGTGCCGGCCATTTCTCGAAAAACTCTTCGACGCCGCCAAGGCCTCCGGGGAGATCGATGTGGAGGTCCCCGATGCCGAGACCTACGCCCAGATGCGGCGGCGATATCTGCGCCAGCGCAAAGAGGAAGGAAGCTCCTGATCGCCGCTCAGTGATGATCGTCGCTTGACGGCCCCTGGTGGCTGGTCGAGCCTCGCTGCGGTACAATCAATGAACCCAGCCTCTGAAGGGGGGTGTTGGGGATGGCCGGGAGGCTCAAAACTGGTGCGCCGAGAAGGCGTCGTGCGGGTGACGGACCGAAATCGGCGGTCTCCCTCATTTTGGGGACAGGAACAAGCGGTGTCATGATGGCGGAAAAGAAGGCAACCAAGAAGAAGACCGCAGCCTCGGCTGCCGAAACGAAGACGACCAAGAAGAAGACGACCAAGGCCAAGAAGACCTCGCGCACCCCCAAAAAGAAGGTGGCCGAAAATGCGCGCATGAAGCTTTTTTGGGGCGTCTTCAACCACTCGATGAAAGAAGTGGCCAAGTACGACTACAGCCAAAAGAAACAGGCGGAAGCCAGAGCCAAAGAACTGGCGGCCAACTCGAAGACCCCCTACTTCGTCCAAAAAGTAAAAGAACCGGTGGTCGACGAGAAGGACACGTAGGTGCTATGCGGGTTTTCCGGCGGATGACACATGGTCCATGGATTTGGGCCGTCGTAATCGGGTTGGCCGGCTGCTCCCGCACCGAAAAGGATGCTGCCAAGGAGGGGGCTCGAGCAGCCGGCGGGAACGCCTCGCCGGTGTTGCATGTCGACCGAGCCAACCTTCCGCCCTTGTCCAGCTACATCGGTCCGCTCGATGAGGGCCGCGTCCGCATCGCGGCTCCCAAAGGATGGCACGTCTCGCCCCGATCGAAGCGATACCTTTGCCAGTTTACCTATAGCCGGTCCGGCCACGTCCGCCTCCCACGCATCCGCGTCCTCGTCGAGCCCTTGGATGGCCCCGAGTGGAAAGAAGTCGACTCGCGCCGCCCCGAAGATGCTCGCCGCCTGGCGGATCTCGTGGCCAGGCGACTCCGGGGACGATCGTTGACCGAGCCGGTATTGCCGATGGTGATCGGTCCCCACGCGTGCGCTCGGTACGTCGACGCGGCCAAGTTCTCCTTTCGGCTCTCCAGCGGCGCGGTCCGCAAAGAGTCGGCTCAGCGGCAAATCGTCTGCCTCGTCTTCGACGGCCGGCTCTATCAGGTCGAACTGCATGTGCACCCCGGTCGGATCCTCGACTTCCGCGACCCGGCCTATGCGGTCGTCGCCGGGATGCAGTTCATTGAACCTAAGAACCAAGACGCCCGGGAAACCAAGGCTGAGCCCGAGTCGTCCGGGCAAGACGGTTCGTGAGGCAATCGGGGTAGTAGGACAGGTGTCAGCCACTACGGAGACACCTTGCTCGATTCCAACTCCAGAGGTCCCTTCGAAAGTGATCACGATGTCCCAGCCGAGGTGACGTGATGACCTCTTTCGAAAGGCCAACCAGACGATGTCGTTGCCTGCGGTGGATGGTCCGCGCAATGGCCGTGGCCGTTGTGGCTTTCATCGGAGCGTCCGTCTGGTTCCACTGTAAGCGTCACCAGGGCCATGGTTGACGGATCGAGTACTTGGAGAGGAAAACCGGTTTTCGAACTCCTCGGATCCATCGAAACGTCTTGGACCAGGTTGAGTACACTTCAGACCGCACCGCCGGCCGCACCTGCATTACTTTCGTTACGATATACCAAATCATTAATGTAATGTCGGCGACGTGGACCACAACGCAATGATTGACCGTCAGCAAACCACCATCCATCAAGACAGTACGCCCTTCTGACGGGGTCTGTGTTAAGAGCTTTAGCTCTTTTCTGAGTCATAAAGACCACGGGTGGAGCCCACTCTCCGATAGTCATCCTACTACGAAAATCTGCAATCAACTGTGGACGATCATTGGGCACATAGAACCTTCCTCGTCTTATGCCCTGGCGAGCTTTGTGAATGTGGCACTGCATATCAATAATGAGTATCCCGCCAAGAGAGCGAACATCACTGTTCTCGATTCGCCGAAGACTCTCAGGAGTCGCCAAAACAAGGTTGGAGTACACTTGCGGCAGCTTAAGAGTTGTCGTCGCAACTCGCGACAGCAAGTCCTCTCGAAACCACCGTTGAATAAGCACGGCAGCCATCTTCTTTGTTGCTGCCACGATGACCCACTGACATCTCGGCGTAGCACGGTGGAGAGGCCGAATCATATCGATGGTGCGCCCAAGCGACCTGCAATCCCCCACGAACAGGCCGATGTTATCTGTCCCGAGTGTCCACGCCGTTTCTGCATCCATTTCAATCCGACCGAGCCACTTCTCCTCGAGACGCGTTATTCGTGTTACCCGAATCCATGCATCCTGGTAGCGATGTCGAATGCTTTCCCAAGGTTCGCTGGTGGTCATGTATCATCTCTCCTTAAATCAACTTGTGCCCACAGTTCTTGCAAAAGCGGTCCCCCTTGGCGATATTGACGCTGCAGGTAGGGCAAGTGGCAATCTCATCGGGCGCCAACACGCTCACGCTGTTCTCACTTTGCTCTGTAATCCTCGGTGGTTCCGCCATCATCGCGTCACGCAACATTTGAAGAAGCTGCGCTGTAGCTTCCTTGCTCGTCGCTTCGTCAATACGCGGATTGGCGATACACCGAAAGCAACCTGCGTCTTCACTACATGCACAAGTTGCTAGTCGGTCCAATGCCTTTTCAACAAGTACCTGTACCTTGCCGAACGCTCCAGTGGTAAGGTCGACTCCATCATAAACGTTGTCGTAGAGGTATAGAGCTGCGTTCCCATCCTTCAGAACTTCGCTAAAGGAAGAGAAGTCTTGAGTATCGCATGGACCGCTAACCGTTGGAAATAGACTCGACAGAAGACGTTCGCATGATGCAAGAGCGCACCGAGCCTGGCGGTCCCCCAATTTCAGGACGACGTCCCGCCAAAGCTCCTTTCGAATCAATACTTGCGTCGCCACGGTCGGCAGGGTATGCGCTGGCATACCGGCGGAACCCTGCCACTGACGGACAACATTTCCTGACCGGTCCTTTTCGGTCACCGTGACAATGAATTCCGTTACGTCCATTTCAACGGTTGCGATCGCAAGTTGCGAGTAGTCTGCTACGGAATTCCGTCTCTTGAGTCGAATGCGCTTCTGGATGACTGGAGAGGTCTCGTTCCACGAATACTCGCGTTCAAGCCTGACAATCTTCTTGCCCTTGATCACGTCCTTTACGCGATAACCAACGCCTCCATGTCGATAAATAGCGTTTCGATAGGCCTCACGGAGCAAATGAAAGTCGTCAATCTCCCCAACCTTCTCCGAACCGCAATCCAGCGAGTACGAACCTTCTCCCATACTGCGAATATTGACTTCCGAATGCGGGTCCGATCTGTAGAAGATATCGTCGTTCAAAGATCCCGTCGCTCTTAGCTCAGCCACGGTCGAGATGGCTTCGCCCAATATCTTCAGCCGAAGTCTGTCGTCCACGCCGCCCACTTCGCTCACGGCGCAAGCATAATGGCAGTACACGACTCGACGGTTGTTTAGGTTCAGTGCAAGAAGCTCATGATCCTTACCGAAAAGCTCATCGGGATGAGCAGCATAGTATGAGTCGATAGGGGTATCCGCGGGAATAAGGACGATCCCACCCTCCTTGCCCGCTCTGGCTACCCGCCCCGCACGTTGCCAAAGACTCATCATGCTGCTGGGAAATCCCACACAAACAACTACGTCAAGAGCTCCGATATCGATGCCCAGCTCCAATGCGCTAGTAGAGAAGACCAGGCGGACCGACTTGTCCCGCAACCCTGCCTCAATCGCTTCGCGTTCTTGTGGCGAAAGTCCGGCGCGATAGACCTTCACGAAGGGAAGTTGATCATCCTTGGATGAAAGGACGCGAGCCATCATTCTCTCAGCTGCCAATCGGCTAGGGCAGAAAGCAAGGACACTCAGACCTTTCTTTGCAAGGTCAAGGGCAATCTTTCGTCCCAGATCATAGAAGTGATCGCGACCACTGAGCATCCAGAATTTCTTGCGCCCCTGAATGCTTCCATCTTCGTCGGCTCCGATCTCGCAAAACTCGAGGCCCGTTAACTTCTCGAGATGCTCCCGCGGATCGCGGATCGTGGCTGACGTGGCGACAAACGTAGGGCTCGACCCGTGAATATCGCATATCTGTCGCAGCCTCCGCAGAACATAGGCAACGTTGGTCCCGAAAATCCCTCGGTATTCGTGGCATTCGTCAATAATCACATATCGAAGATGCTCAAAAAACCTGGCCCATTTCGGGTCATGATGCTGCAAAATGCTGAGGTGTAGCATGTCTGGGTTTGTCAATGCGACCTGCACCTCCGCTCGCACGTCGTTCCGCACGCCATGAGGCGTCGAACCATCATATCGGCTGATCAAATGAGGCCGGGAATCCATTCGATTTGACAGCACCTTGAGTTGGCGCGCCATCACCCTTAATTTGGATAGCTGGTCGTTGGCGAGAGCTTTCTGAGGATAGATGAAAAGCGCGCACGCATCCTCTTCTTGCAAAAGGGCATCAAATACGGGAACCGAATAGATCAGTGACTTCCCCGAGGACGTCTGTGTCGCAACCACAGTGTTCCTTCCAGCCAGGATTTGTTCGATCGCGAGTGCCTGGTGACGAAAAAAGCCGTCACGAATCTCACGTCTCAGGACACGCCGGAGATCATCATGTAAAGCCACATCTTCAATGGGACGAAAATGTCCGGGGACGGGCCCAGTGGCGGGCGGATCGTAATGAATCGTGATATCGTCGCGTCTTGACAGCACCTGAGTGACCTGGGCAATCACTGATTCTTCTGGCATGACTAAGCACCATCGGATTGTTGGGAAGGACGACATAACGCCCCATCATTGGGGATGCGGAAAACTGCGAAGCCCATTTGTTTTCTCAGTCTTCCACCACTCCGTGACACGTCTGGTCACTTGGGCAGGATTTTTTTGAAAAATTTCAGAGCGGGCCATCGGCGTGCGAGACAGCTCGCCTGTCCCAACCAGTTTTCCCGACGAGCGCTATCTCACCTTGCACGTGCCGCTCTCACATGAGTGCTGGCGCGACCAGAGTCGGTAACGATGTCGAGCCACCATGCGGTAGACGAGCCGCCAAAGCGGCATACTCCCCGGGATGTGCATCCAGGGAGCCAGCCACCACAGTCGCCGCACGTGCCGAGATAAATACCGAAAAGCGTCCGCCCCCCCATGCCGCCTTCCGCTCCGGTCGACCACCACCATCTCTTCCAGAAGCCGCTCACACGTCAAATCCGGGTACCGCTCGAAAACCACCGGATCCTGCAGCGGCACAAACGCCAGACGACCCTGCGTATCCCACCGCGCCAGCCGTGCCACTTGCGACCGGCAGAAACCGCACGAACCGTCGTAGATCACCACGTCAGCCCCCGGACGATCCTCCGGCGACGGCAGATCCAGCTCAGGCCCAGCAGATGGCACTTCGATCGTCGCCATCGAGCATCTCCTCAGAAACGATTCGCTCATTCCGATCACTTGGGGGCTTTGCCTCATCCGCCCTCTCTTCCGCGCACGCCCGCGACAACCGCACCACGGGTTTCCGGTTCGAATCGGAGAGCGATTCCCCTATAATATACGCTGAGCGATGGTGCCGGATGACAACCGGCTAGGGGCGTTCCGCCTGGTCACAGGATATCTGTCTTATGAACGAAATCCGTCTTCGAGTGCGGCAGGCACAGCGGCGTCTGACGTTGCAGCGTTTCCTGAGAGCACTTCCCATCTGCCTCGCCGTCACGCTGGCCCTCGCCCTGGTCGGCGTGCTTTGGCCGAAACTCACCTACGTTCCCTCAGCCGACGACCGCTGGCCCTGGTACTGGCTCGGGGGAGGCGCCTTGGCGGGAGTCCTCACCGCCGGGGCCTGGACCTGGCTGGGCCGACGGCGGACACTCGAAGCCGCCATCGAAATCGACCGTCGCTTTGGACTGAAGGAGCGGATCTCCAGCACGTGGACGCTCGACGAGTCCACGCGCCACACACCTGCCGGCGAAGCCCTCGTGGCCGACGCCGAACGAGCGGCCGGGAGGATCGACGTCCCCGCCGCCTTCCCCGTGCGACTCCCGCGGCACGGCTGGCTCCCCATCGGCGTCGCCTTGCTCGCCGTTGCCCTCGCCTTGGGACTCGATAACGCCACGCCCAAGAAAGTCGCAGCCTCATCCGCCAACCGCCACCTCTTGAAAAAGGAAATCGACAAGTCGGTTCAAGACCTCAAGAAGAAAATGAAACAACGCCAGATGGAACTTGAGCAAAAAGGTCTGGCCGAATCGAAAGAACTCTTCGAAACGCTCCAGAAGAAACTCGACGATCTCCAAAAGAAGAATCAGGGCGACTACAAAAAGACCTTCGTCGAAATCAACAATCTGGCCAAAGAAATCGAAAAGCGCCGAAAGGAACTTGGGGGCGCCAAAGAGATCCAAGAGAAACTCCAGCAGCAACTCAAGGACGTCTCCGAGGGTCCGGCCGAGAAGCTGAATCGCGCACTCAAGAACGGCCGGTGGAACGAAGCAAAGGAACTCGCGAAGAAACTCGCCGAAAAACTCGAAAAGAACCAACTCAGCCCCCAGGAAAAAGAACAACTCAAGAAACAGCTCCAGCAGTTGCAGAAGCAGCTCGAGCAACTCCAGCGGGATTACGAACAGGCGAAACAGGATCTGAAAGAACAGATCCGCAAGGCGCAGGAAGCCGGCGACCGTCAGACCGTCAACGAGTTGCAAAAGAAACTCGATCAACTCGAGCGCCAGAAGAAACAGATGGACCGCCTTTCGGAACTCGCACAAAAGCTCGGCCAGTGCCAACAATGTGTCGGCAATAACGACGGCAAAGGTGCCGCTCAAGCCATGAAGCAGATGGCTCAGGCCATGGAGGAAATGGAAGCCGAGGCTCAGGAACTCCAGTCCCTTTCCGAAGCCCTCGAAGAACTCGAACAGTGCAAAGAAGGGCTGGCCAAAGCCTGCCAAAACAGTCGGGGCATGGGAAAGGGAAGTGAAAACTCATTCGAGATGCCTGAAGACCGGATGAGTCTGGGAAAGGGCCGCGGAAGAGGCCCCCGTCCTGAAGAGGAAGGCAAAACCGGCGGATACAAGAGCCGCGTTCGCGCTCGACCGAAGAAAGGTGAAGTCGTGCGGACAGGCGATGCCGGCGGCCCCAACCGAAAAGGACAATCGGCCGTACAGGCAGCGGAACAGGTCGAGAGCGCCTTCAAGGAAGACCCCGACCCGATCGTGCAAGAGAAGCTGCCTCGGATGGAAAAACGCCAGGCGACCGAGTACTTCGAGAAGCTCCGGCGCGGGCAGTAACCGTGGCCCTCTCGCCACCGGTGTACTGCCACAACTCGACTCCCGGCTCCGAAGCCGATGCGATGCGACGCCACCCCGACCGCTTCATCACGGCGCTGTCGGCACTGCCGTAAACGACCAGAAACTGTGTCCCCACACGGCGAAGGATTCGCAGCGACGATTCATCGGGAAGACGGCGCAGCGCCGGCAGAACCTTCCGTTGCGAAGCGGGAAAGTAGCCGTTGTAGCCGTTGACCAGCCGGCACCGATGAACCGGCTGCCAAAGCATGGCCAAAGCCGAACGGCGATGGTCGGCCGCCATCGGTCCCTGTCCCAAAGGTAACACGGCCAAAACACTCCCCGCATGATGCTCGCCCAGCCAATGCGCCCACCGAGGTGGCTCAGGCGCGGCCTCGATCACTTGCGGCACTGGCCACGATTCCACCAGGCCGACGAACAAGATCGTCACGAGGAACACGATGCGCCAAGGTGGGAATCGTCCAAAGGAACACCACCATCGGTTCCCTCGGTCGACCATCCACGCTGCCAAGACCACCATGCCGATCTGAAAGAAGACAGCGTACCGGAACCAGTTGCGGATTGCATGCATGCCGGGGATCCATTCGCCCATGAACCTCGCAAGATTACAGTCTCGCCACCCGACCCACACCGCCATGCTCAAAAGGAATCCCCCGCCGGCCAGACAAAGCTGAGGCAACACGAGGTGGCGATCGATACGCCAACCCATCACAACGGCTCCCAAAGCCAGAGCGTACTTGAGCCACCCCATCCCCAGCCGCTCTACCGGCATAGCACGGCTTTGAAAGGGATGCGGACTGCGTCCATAGCGCGCGAGTGTCGCCGACATGGCGCGCACGACAAGCGGGTCTCGCCGTGTGCTGCTCCCACCCAGTTCCCTCCACTGCTTGGACCAGACCGGTGAAGCGAGGACCGCGAAAAAGGCCGTCGACGCCAACAACGGGACAACCCACAACCGCCACCGGCGTGGCCCTCCAGCGAGGACGACCATCCAAGGCGGCAGGAGCGTCAGGAGGAAAAGCCCGTAATGGCAATTGAGGCCGTATGTCACTGCCAACGCCGCTCCCAGCTCTGCGTAACGCCGAGTGCCTCTGCATGCAACCGCCTGTCGCGCGGCTGCGAGCGTCCACAAGATTCCCCAGATCGGGATAACTTGGAAAACTCCGAGGCTCGTGCCGACCAGCGGAAGTCCCATCAACCACACTCCCCCGATGCGACTGGCGGTGAGAGACAAACCCTCTCCACGTAGGAATCGAACTCCCAAGAGGCCGTTGAGCGTCAGGTGCAACAGGAGAAGTCCGTTGTAGGCAGCCGGGAGCCCCAGGAGTTTCTGCAACGGCCAGGACAACACGCCACTCACCGGCTGCGGTTCCCCCAGGGCCAACGTCGCTCGTTCCGGGTAGAAAATCGGTGCGTCCCAATACCCGGCCCATCCGTGTTCCAGGCGGTCGGCATTCCACCAGAGCGTCCAAGCGTTGAGCAACGGAACCGTATCGGTCGGCTCCTGCCCCAAGGGAAGACACGAGGTCAAGCATGTCGCGAGCGGCCAGGTGAGTATCACGGCCAAGGCAGCATATCCTGTGAAAATGATCCAGGGTCGTGAGCAGCGAGCGAGATAACGGGTCGGCGCCGACACGACCGGGTCACTCATGACCGAAGCCTCCTCGCGCCGTTATCGCTCGAGCGGCCATGCCACCAGACGATTCCACCCTTCGACGGCCACCCAGTGCCGATCGGCCTCGACTCGTTCGTAATGCGTCGTTTCACCTCCCGGCCAGAGAACTTCGACGCGGTCGGCCCGATCGTGCGGCCCAAGTCCGATGAGAATCCGCCGGTCGTTGGCCGCGGCATAGCCGTCGCCACAAGTGACATACACGTGTCGCTTCCGATCGCCGACCGTCACGATGATTTCGGCTCCCGTCGCACTGCGGTGGCGAGCCCCGGTAAGGCGGAGCGACAAGAAGTGGTGGGATGTGCCGCTCGCGTTGCGCAAGATGGCGAGCGGTTGGTCGAGATGGCTGATCGCAACGTCTGGTTTGCCGTCACGATCGAAATCCCACCGGATCAAGCCTCTTCCCAGACGACGGCCGGAAAAGAAATCGCCCAGTTGGGCCGCCGGGAGTTCACGGAAGCGACCTCCGCCGACGTTGGCGAAAACCTGAGTCGGCATCCGGTACTGGATGGGAGGAGCCTGGTCGATGTGGCCATTGGTGACGATCAAATCGAGGTCACCGTCCAAGTCGAAATCGGCGGCCTGGGTGCCGAAACCGAGCATCGGCAGACCCGGATCTCGAAGCCCGGCTTCCGCCGTGACGTCGGCGAAAAGCCGCCCGTCGATTCTCGCGTAAAGCGTGTTGGACTCGTTGAAGAAGTTGGTCACGAACAAGTCGAAACGACCGTCGTCACTGAGGTCCCCGGCAGCGATTCCCATGCACGCCTGCGATCGGCCGTCTCGGTCGAAGGCGACACCGGAGAGGAGGCTTTGATCTTCGAGCGGCGCCCGCCGGCCGCTTCCCCAGTAGAGATGATTGGCCGTCATGTCGTTGGAGATAAAGAGGTCGACGTGACCATCGCCGTCGAAATCGCCGGCGACGATCCCCAGTCCTCTTCCCGGTTCCGCCTGGAGTTGCCCTGGAAGGAACGTGCCGTCACCCTGGTTCCACAGGAGCTCATCCGGTTCGGCATCGAAAGTCGTCGGCCGGCACGCGGTGACGACACCCCCGCTTCGACACTTGAGTTCCAGGGGCTCGCGGCCATGCAAGTAGTGAACCAGAACGATGTCATCGAGTCCATCGCCGTCGAGATCGACGAGCGCGGCCGCCGCCGTCCAGCGCTTGCCGCTCAAGCCGACTTCCCGACTGACGTCGGTGAACGTCCCATCCCCTTCGTTTCGCAAGAGATGGTTCTCGCCGATGTTGGCGATCAGAAGGTCCGGCCAGCCATCGCCGTTGTAATCTCCCACGGCGAGACTCTGGCCATAACCAGCCTGCTCGATTCGAGCCGCCTTCGTGACGTCGACCAGCCGCTCGCCCAGCAGGTTGCGATAGAGCCGGTCTCGGTGTTCAGGCCCCGGTCGGTCGGGATGGTCATTTCCTTGCACCAAATAGAGATCGGGCCAACCGTCGGCGTCGTAGTCAACGGCCCCCAAACCGCCGCCGAAGTCCTGATAGAGATGGATCCCCGGTTCGGTAGGATCATCGCCGTTGTGCCATCGGAATGTCACTCCCAGATCCGTTGCCACTTCGCGGAAAGCGATCTCGTTGTTGGTAGGCGGGCTTGAAGAGGTATCCGCGAGTTCACTTACCGGGCGTGACCAATCGGGCAACGGTCGCTGATGTTGGGG
>WFWZ01000291.1 GCA_015490875.1 Planctomycetaceae bacterium | reverse complement strand
TTGCGAACCCTTGGTCTAGGTAGCGCTTCCGACAACACCTGCTTGGTTCTCGAAAACCAATCCCCACCGAGGACCAAACCATGCCGAAACGAACTGCCACAGCCAACGGTGCCGAACCGGTCGAACAGCACGCCGCCCGAGATGCCAACGCCGTTCAAGATGGCGTCAACATCTGCGGGATCGTCGGAGCGTTTCATCGCCACTTGATGGCGCTGAGTCGGCTCGGGCACGACACCGACGAGTTGATCAATCATCCGATCTCGCTGGCTTTCGTCAGCAAACTCAACTCGCTCTGCCGCATGAACCTCGACCGGGAAATGGCGGCTCTCGGTGCGGTTGACCGGATCGAGAAGGGCGAGTCCGTCGAGTACGAAGTGATCCCGCTCTAACACCCACTTCGTCATCAGTCATAGCCGTCGTTGACGGTCGCTTTGCTCGATACAAATCTTGGACTGGAGGAACGAATGGGCTGGTTGTTTACTTGCGGCTCGACTCGACGTGAGTTGATTGCAGACCGTACGAAATCATGGGAAAGAACATCGGGCGAAATGCTGGTGAAGAGTGTCTGCCTTGCCCACTGCTACCGAGGCGGCTCATTCAGCGGCGTCCTGTGGAGCGTCTGGGAACGCACTTTCACGAAAGCAGGTACAGAAGCGCAGCCGACCGAACGCTGGATTCAGTGCGACCTGCTGCAATACCAGCAGGATTACGGCTGGGGCTGCAAAGACATGGAAGAGTCGATGCACCCGTACTACTACTCGTGTCCGCAGAAGTATCTCGACATGGTGCCGCTGGACCGCTACGGCGACAACGCCGAGTGGCGTGCCGAAGTGAAGCGGCATCATCAACGACGGGCTGAGAAGCGAAGACGCAAAGCAGCATCGAGCGTCTGAACAACATTCGACGCCAACACCCGCTTGCGGATCGTTCGAGTCAGATTGGCTGGCTCGCTTCGATCATCAAGCGAGGTGCGACATGCAATTCAGCATCATCTATTCCGTTGATGTTCCCGACGACGTGGACGTTACTGAGTTCGCTCCACCGAGCGTCGAAGAGCTTTGGGACCAGACGGAAGACGACGACCAGTACGAGTACGGTTATCTCGAAGGGCGGTGGGAAAACGGATTGCATCGAAAGTGGTGCGCCATCCTCGACCGGGAGCAATTCGACGAGTTCGTCGATCGATGCGGTCTCTTCGCCGAAGATGTTGAAACGATGGGTTCGCTCGGTGCGCCGGGTTTCGGCTTCGGTTGGGCACCGGCTATCAGCTTTCGGTCGGACGATCCCGACGCCATCCAGAGCGCCTACGTCACTCCGCTGCCAGAGAGGCACGGTTGCGATGAACGGGATTGGGAGCGAGTGCGTGGCGCTGTGCTGGCAGTTTACGGGTAACACCCACTTGTTGGTCAGTGACAAATCCATCACGAACCGACGTGGAGACGCAAATGAACAATGGCAGACCGAAGTTTTCGCTCGGGCAGGTTTTAGCCACGCCCGGAGCGCTTGAACTCCTGAAGAAAAACGGTCAGTCGCCCGCTGAGTTCCTGTACCGACATGTCCAGTGCGATTGGGGCGAGGAACTCTGCGAAGAAGACCGTCAGTTGAACGATCAGGCTTTGATCGACGGCAGCCGTATCCTCTCGGCATACAGAACGAGCAAGGACAGGACGAAAATCTGGATTATCACCGAAGCTGCCGATGAAAACGGACATCGTGCGGCAACCACGATTCTGCTGCCGGAAGAGTATTGAGCCGGTATCGCTGTTTCGCTCGCCCGTCTCAGTCACGGGATCAGGGAACG
Organism: Planctomycetaceae bacterium; assembly: GCA_015490875.1. Taxonomy (GTDB): domain Bacteria; phylum Planctomycetota; class Planctomycetia; order Pirellulales; family Pirellulaceae; genus S141-3. The sequence goes on along the minus strand of WFWZ01000291.1, from coordinate 563 downwards.
GTCAAGCTAACACCCACTTGGAAGTTGCATGACAAACACAACCTCAAGATGAAAGGCGAACCATGTCCGATCCAACGGAAAACCTTCGTCGGGAACGACTCGCTGAAATCAACGCCAAGCCGGGAAGCCGTGAGGCGCTCGAAGCTGAGCACGGCCAAGTGTGGGACACCGATCAACTCCGTCAAGAGTTCGATGTGCTCGGTTTCATGGCACCGTTCGTTGTTGTCCGTCGTAAATCGGATGGCGTGAAGGGATCGCTGGAGTTCCAGCACAACCCTCGCTTCTACTTCAATTTTCAGCCGGAATAGCCAACGCTGCGTTTGGGCGTCACGGATGACGCCCAGCACGGCTTCAATGCAACGGAGACCACAATGTGCAAACGAGAACTCGAAACCACGTTGGTCGACGCCGATCCATCGTTCGACGGCCAGCAGCCAGTTAAGCTCGTTGCCGACCGGCAGGGAGTCTCCATCGAGGCAAAAGGACTCGGCGACTGCGGGTCCGCTGAAGGTCACGGCTCGCCGGTCTTCCTCGAACTGTATCAGGGGAGCCTGCGCCTGCTG
>WFWZ01000290.1 GCA_015490875.1 Planctomycetaceae bacterium | reverse complement strand
TCGCAACTCGTCATGGGCTCGGTCATCTTCGTGCTCGTCGTCGAAGTGACCTGTCTCCTGGGACTCCTTCTGTGGGGAGCGCCACTCATCCAATCGGAACTCGAGTCGAACAGTTGGATCTATCTGGCCGTTCGTCCTCGAGGAAGAATCCATTTGCTGCTCGGCAAGTATGCCAACGCCGTCACCTGGGTCTTCCTTGCCGCCCTCACCGCCATCTCCATCACAGCTCCCTTCGTCTGGATGGTCCACGTCGGTCAGTTCTGGACCGTGATCGTCACCCTCGCCTTCCTTTCCAGTCTCAGCTACGGCGCGCTGTATGTGCTGATGGCCGTCATCTTTCCAAAGCGAGCCATGGTCTTCGCGGTCGCCTACACGTTGATCTTCGAAGGCCTCGTCAGCCTGGTGCCGGCCACCGTCAACCGACTCACCATCCAATACCGGCTGCGCAGCCTCCTCTTCCGATGGATGGACTGGTATGAGCGGATTCCCGAGGACGCTCGAATCCTCCTCAGCAAAGCGCCGGCCTGGCAGAACGTCGGCTTTCTCTTGGGCCTGACGGCCCTGCTGCTGGGTGCCGCCGTCGTCATCATCCAGTACCGCGAGTACGCCGTGAACAGCCCCGATTAGGGCGCTCGTCAGGCTGGAAAGTGACTTCTGTCAGGCTGGAAAGCCTGACCCACGGCGAGTCGCCGTGGACATTGGCAAGCTGTCGCTCGAGTGGGATGGTCCGCTCCCGTTGGTCGCTAGTCAACTGTTGAATTACGCCTAGCATGTTTTCCGTCAGGCTGGAAAGCCTGACCTACGTAGGCGGCTCGAATGATCCACCAGAACAGCCGGAGTATCGATATGCTGACGACGGCATGCCACGTGTGCGTTACGACGAAACCTAGATCAAGCACGGCAAGACTCGCATCGACCGGCGGATACGGAGCCGCCCATGACGCAAAGCGGTTGTATTCGGCAAGTAGCACTGCTGCAAACAGCAACGTCCAGAGCGTCGCGCTCAGACCGCCCTTAAGATAGCCGAGCCGACTGACCACTCGGAGTATCGTTGCGGCAGATACGGCGCTCACGACACCAACCACGAGGATATCCACTACGCAGCCGATGGGATACAACACGACTGTCCCAACTGTCGCAAAATCGGCAAGCCCAAGAGGGTCTCCTTTCGCCAGTCCAACAAATGCCAGCGGCCATCCATAGCGGTCGAGATAACCACTCTTACCAGGCGGCATCGAGGGATCAGAGGGAATCTCGTATAGCACCGCATGAAGGACGCCATGAAAAGCAAATATCGCCGCGAGCATTCCAATCGCCATCCTATAACGCCTCGCTTGATTCCTTGTGGGCGGGCACTCATTCGAATCAGGTCTTCCCTTGCGAGCACCAGCCATCGTGCAAAGGGCAAGGCTGCCCTGCAATAGCCCACATATCGCCACAAACAGGGAAAGCGGAAACCCATAGACCAAGGAACACATGAGAATGCCGATGGGCGACCCGAAGAGGTAACGCATCGCTGCGGCATCTGAGATTCGCAAGCCTGCGAACACACTCAGAAATAGTAAACCAAGAACGACAAGTCGCGCTCTTCCGTAACGTTTCACCGCACGACAGGTGGCATGCTTGACTTGATACACAACGGCCAGTGCAAGACCAGCGCCAAGCACGATATTCATTGAAAAAATGAGTACGCTTTGGAAACCCCATGTGATATGCTCGGCTGGCGTCAACAGCCAAGTGTCAGGGCCCAAGTCGATCTCTGCGGTCCGCACGAAGAATGTCGCTGGCCACCCGAATCGCTGCACGGTTCCCGAATCCGTGACGAACGGCACGAGGTTTCGAATCAGCGCATTCGCCAAGAAGTGCATGAACAAGGCGAGAGATACCGACATCCGAATCGCATTGCCGATTCTCATGCGTCCTACCTACGCCTTGTCCGTAACATCGCGATCAGCACTTGTCAGGCTGGAAAGCCTGACCTACGTAAGTTTTGCACGACACAAGAGCATGATGCTGCACTCGCCATTGCGAATTTCCAAGAAGCACGATCGATAAATCTGAACGTCCTTCCAGGGGATCATCGCAAGCGGCACGCCACCTCCGAGAATCTCTCGCAAGCCTCGTGTCCGAACAACCAATCCACCTTCTGTCTCGCAGACAGACACCAACCCTCGGACATGTAGGAGCCAGGTCCCGACTCTACGTCTTGCAACCAGAGTTTAACGATTCTCCGCTCTCGAGTTAGAAGAGACAGCGCACCGGCACCATGCCATTTGCAGCCTGCCGGCCACTCGGTCGCAGGAAACCGTCGCACCAACGCCGTCCATACGCTTGCAGTTTGCCGGATAGTAACAACGTACACCGTCAAAGCGAATACCAGCGAGGCAACAAGGCCACTCCCTATCAAGATGGAATCGCGAGTGATCATCGAACTTGCAGCGAGAGTGACTTCGAGTCCCCCATGGCAAGAACCAAGCGTGTGCCAGGACATGGGTGCACTCCTGCCAGCCAATCGTGATTTGGCCAGTCTTTGCGTCTTTGCGCGAGGCCTTTTGACTTGCACGAAGGCCCATTATAGCCGTTCAGGATGGGAATCGCGTAGAGACGAAAGACGCAGCGGTGGTTTGGCTAGTGCCAACGTTGTCGCTGGCCGCGGTTCGGCCGGTCGTATCGGCCTCCCATCTTCTGAAAGACCTCTTCGTAAACTTCGAAATGAATCTTTTGGACCGACCCGTCACAGAAAACAAAATAGGTGGCGTTGGGATGGGCGCTTCCAAATGCATGCACAATTCGAGCTCCAGGTAGTTGGGCCTCAACTAGGTCGGGAACGGGCGGGATGACGGTGAATCGCCGAATATCGGCGTCATCTCCAACGAGGAAGCTCTGGTCATCGCCGAGCGATGTTCCGGTCTGGTAGCTTCCGATCGGAACGTGTTTCTCCCCGATCAAGATCGTCCGACTCAAGCCGTCTCGGACATCGGCAGCGCGGATCTGACTTCGAACGAAAGAGATGCCGTTCATATGTTCCAGCGAGGGCCAACGGTAGCGAGGGTCATCGGGGGCATCGGGCCCGAGTCCCCCGCTGAGTTCGACATTTCCGGCATTGATGGCGTAGTCGGTTTTTGCAGCGGACTTCGGCACCTCTGCGTTGACCAGTCCGAATCGATTTTCGGTGAACGGGTACGTGCCGGCCGAGCGACGACTGGGACAGTAGAAGACTTCTGGTGCAGCGGCGAATCTCCGAGAGAAGGCAGCTCGCTTCGCAACGTCCGCCCGGCCTCGTCCCATTTCACGCAGATTCTCCTCTCCCACGTAAGCCAGAATGTTGTAGGCCCAGCCGCCCGGTTGACTGGGACCGTATCCTCGATCGGGATCACCCACCCAGCGGAACCCCCACCCGTCGCTGGGAAAGAAACCGTGGGCCGTTTCGTGTTGAAGGGCCGCCAAACCCAAGTTGTGGAGTCGGTTTGTGCACTGCATGCCGCGAGCCATTTCTCGGGCCGACTGGGTGGCAGGCATCAGCAGGCCCATGAGTATCATCACAATGCCAACACAGACGAGAAGTTCCACGAGTGTCACGCCGCGAACCAGACGCCGGGCGTTCCCACCAGGCTGCCCATTCCTTGCCACGGCTGCGCCCCCTTTCTTTGGATCAGCCCACGAGTGTCCTTGGGAATTCCGCACACTGGATCATTTCTTGCGTATCCAGTAGTAGATCGCCGAGCTTCCCGCGATAGCGATTCCACCGAGGACGAGGGTGAGCCATCGCCAACGGCCGCGGCTCCGGACATCCTTGCGCAGCTTTGCAACGACACGGCTGCGACGTACCGGCGCGAAGTCTCGGCCAGGGGTTCCATCTTCCGCGACGACATACGTTCGACCGATCGTTCCATCGCGCACCGCCATGCCCGGAGTCATCTTCTTTCGAAACATAGAATCCTTGACGGGCGGATCGACCAACATCTTCCGAACGGTATACTCGAAGACCGCGTCAACATCCGCGACGGTACCGTAGTGTGAGCTGAATCGCCACGACTTCGGAAACCATCCACGCTCGCCTTTGGTGTACTCGATGCGGTAGTCTCGTAGCTTCGAAGTCTCGTGATAAACCGTGAATCTGGTAACGGCGCTTTGGCGAGTCAGATCGACCCACCAGTCGAGCCACGTTCGAGACCTCGGATCAGGCTCGGAAAAACGAAGAACGACGATTGGCCTGCCGTTCAGGGTCGTCTTTGCCTGAATGGTAAAGAGCGAAGGATCGAGCCGAGCCGTCTTGGGCATGTGTGAAAAAGGGTCGCGCGTATCCGCGAAGCCGTGGCCGAACAAGATCGGAAGCCACCGTGGCTCGGGAAGGCCGCCGTCGGAAGACAACCTCTTGAGCTCGGGCCTTGTGGGACCCATTTTAGGATACCAGTACTCATGGATCTTTCCATCGTAAAACCGCACCGAATGAGCTTTCGGCAAGTTAATGTCGTCGTGAAATCCAGGCAACGGCGGGAGTCGCTCTTCGATTCGATGGCGGAAATTCTGGAAGTCGAAGAGCATGTCAATCGACGTCTTGACGATTTCGTCCTCCGGAGGCACTTCTCCGTCGACCTTGCCGAACATAACACGTACTTCTTCAGTGTATGTTCCCTTCGGAATCATTCGTGTTCCCCGGATATCATACCGGACGCGCGCCATGGCCGTCCGGCGCGCTTGCCAATCGCGCATGATCCTCGCCAGGATAGCCGCATCGGAATCGGAGGCAACCGCGAAACTCATCCCGAGCACGGCCATAACAAGTGGCAAGAAATAGAGTATGCGAGGGTTCATGGTGACGGCTCCCGGAATCGATGTACCACGTATGCGAACGTGGCGTTGTCCATGCGGCCATCCGCATAACGAATTCGCAACGTCAATTCGCCCTTATCTGGCATGGCTCGCGTGTCAAAGATGAGCTGAACCGAGTGGTGAATGCCGGTTTCGCTGCTTTCTGGACGAACCGTCACCCATGCTTGATCAGTGGGATCACGTGAGACCGTGAATGGAGTACCGGTATTCGACCGCAAGACGATGTTCTGGCGCGTGGAGCCGCTCTGGTCGGGAAAGATGTCGACCGTAGACGGGAGTGCAGATATAGCAGGTTCGACGACTCCGACGACCCGCAAGGGCCACTCGCCTAGCGACTCGCCGTTTGCGTCTTTTGCTTGCAACCAGACGGTCGTAGAAAAACGGCCAGGTGTTGGGCGCTGACGCGGCACGATTTGCACTTGCCACTTCGTCGGTTCCTTCGGGTCGCGATGGCAGACGACCTCGAAATCCGGATGAGGCTCAACCGGTGCGAGAACGTGCTCTGCCTTGCGGAGGGTCGCCATTGCTTCGAGTTTCGGGCCGGCACGTCCGGCAATGCAGGCCCGTGTTCCGAAGAAGGCGAGTTTCTGAGGTGACAACACAACGGCCGGTTGCAGTGTTCCTGTAAGACGCCACTGCTGAGGAACCGAACGTCCCTCTGTAAAGACGAAGAGCTGAATCACGAATTTGCCCTCAGACCGATTGTCGACCGACCGGAGCAAAAATCGTGGATCGATGGTGACCTGTAAGGCAGCACTTTCCCTTGGCTTCAGCTCGAACCGACTCGGAGTCACGCTGGTACAGCTACAGCTTGCGACGATTCGAGAAATGGTGACGGCCCGAGAACTTGAATTGCGAAGCGTGATTCGGTGAGAGAAAGGGCGGCCGGTGCGAACCATGCCGACGACGAGATCCTTCGAGTCGATGTCGAGAGGATCGGGTGGGGTTCGAGCCCAGCCGGTCCAATAGCCGATGGAAACCGGAATCGCTGCCAACAGTAGAATGGCCAGTGTCGATTGCCACGTGTTCATTGGGATGAACTCCGTCGACTTGCAAGTAGATCCACCATTTGCATCGCTCGTTTTCCAACCCACACTTCCTCAACGATTCCATCTCTTACTCGAACCATCGCAGGAGTAACGATGCTGTCGGAAACCGTGAGTTGAGCAAGGCCATTCGGATGGGCCTGCATCGCTCGTTGTACGTGGTCGGGCATCCTTGCAGTGTGCTTGTCTCGGAGACGGAGAAAAGCTATGGGAAGTGCCAATTGGGGATGATCATCAACGAGACGACACAGCGATGTGATAGCATCGTGGCAAGCGGCGCAATCAGGCCGGTAGAGGACGACCAGCCATGTGCGCTTTGACAATTGGGCAACGAAATCCCTTTCGGCCAGGACCTTGACTGGTTGTCCAATCCACGTGTCGGGAGGGACGCGCGTACCGGCGGCCAGTTCTGGCCGAAGACTTGTGATGCACGTTACCGAAAGTACGGCTACCACAACGAACAAAAGATCTCTCATGGAGGATATGGAGATTGGCTCACCATCAAAAGCCTTCGACTCTCGTGTTGTCCAGAATGCCGCGTACAAGGTGGCGGAGGCCACGATATCAAGAATCGCCATCAGTTCTGGCCGTGTCTCAAACTTTCCGAAACAGCCACACGTTGGCGTTCCGGTCGCCACGAGTGACGCAGCAGCGCAACCCAGAATGAAAAACAACGCGGAACCACAAGCCGAGGCACACTTGGGTGCAATGCCGGTTACCAGCCAGCCACCCATTGCGGCCTCAACCAGCACGATGGCAAACACGAGCACAGGGCGATCGCCAACAAGGGCTATGTTGTCCCCCCCCCCCGCGAAGATCTTGCTTGACGCAGCGACAAGCAGCACGGCGCCTAATACAAGACGAACGTACTTAGCCAGTTGCTCCGTGTCTACGGGCAGGCCAAACAGACGGATGGAGATTAGACGACGGGGAAGCATGAAAAGACGCTCCAACGAAGACGCCGCCAATATATCCCTTTTCCCATCTCCTTGTCAAGCATTTTTCGTATGCCGTTGGGTGGGAACTGCAAGGAGAGGCCTGGAGCGGTTCCGGACCACGACGTGCCGACTCCTCTCGCCTTCTTTCCGAACTGTCCCGAGCAGTCCTTCTGAAAACCGGCGGATTTGACACAGCTAGCGGTGATTCTGGCTCACCACGCAATGTACGGCTATGATGGCTAACAGCGGATGTGCTTATCAAGAGGGAGTCATGTCATCGGTGCGTGCTTCGGCCCTTTTCTTAGGAACGCTGTTGGTCGGCCACACACTGTTGCTCGGTTGGGCAGCGTGGTGCCACGGGCCGGGCGCCGATGAGCCGGCTCACTTGGCATCGGGCGTGGTTCATTGGCGACTGAAACGTTGGGAACCGTACCGCGTCAACCCTCCGTTGGTGCGCATGGTGGCAACGGTCCCCCTGATGTGGACCGGTATCGACGTTGCTCGACCGTCTTTCGATGCTCGACCGGGGTCGCGTCCGGAGTTCACCTTGGGCATGCAGATGATGACGGCTGAAGGGAGTCGCTTCCTTTGGCTGTTGATCGTAGCACGCTGGGCATGTATACCCTTTTCGCTTTGCGGGTTAATCATCTGCTACCGATGGGCAGCGGAGCTATATGGGCAAACGGCCGGCTTGGCCGCTGCGACGATGTGGACGTTCTCCCCCAATATTCTCGCTCACGCCCAGATGATCACACCGGATGCCGGAGCCACGGCGATCGGACTGGCGGCTTGTTACGCTTTCGACCGATGGTGGAAGTCGCCGACCTGGTCTTCGGCGACACTTTCCGGTGTCTTGCTTTCGCTTTCATGGTTGAGCAAAACGACGTGGCTCGTGCTTCTGCCGGTGTGGGGCGTCCTGGCAGTAGTGAGAGTATGGCAGCCCGGTCATCGTTTTGGGCGAGGACGACGCGCGAGTTCGGTTCTTCAGGCGACCTGGATGCTCCTCGTGGCTCTCATCTTGCTCAATGCGGGGTACCGGTTCACGGGAACCGGCACACTGTTGGGACGGTATGAATTCGTCAGCGGGATGTTATCGAGTATTGAGGTCGATCGCGAGGATCCAAGAGGGGATCCACCAGAGAAAACGGGGAACCGGTTTCGAGGAACATGGCTGGAGTATCTGCCAATCCCGTTCCCTCGAGACTTCGTGCAGGGTATCGATGAACAGAAGCGAGATTTCGAATCGGTAATGTCGGCGTACCTGGCGGGCGAACTTCGCGAAGGTGGGTGGTGGTATTACTACTTGTTCGCGGCTTTGGTCAAGATACCGGTGGGCACATGGCTGCTGGTGGTTATGGCTCTCGGCGTGTCTATCATGAGCCTGGTGAAGGGTAACGTGTCTTCCGACACGGTTGTACTGTTGACAGTGCCCACTGCCTTGCTGATCCTGGTGAGCTCCCAGACGGGGATCAACCAGCATGCGCGCTACGCGTTACCGGCACTGCCGTTTCTGTTCATTGCGGGCTCGGGAGCGATGCGATGCCATGGTCTCGGTGGCCTGCGATGGCGCCGGACGCTCGCGTGGTTGTTCGTTTTCGGCTCGGCAATCGAGAGTCTCTCTATCTATCCGCACAGTCTTTCTTTTTTCAACGTGGCCGTCGGGGGACCGAACCAAGGTTATCGTCTACTGGGAGTGCCTTCGTCGGACAGCGCGCTCGACTGGGGGCTGGATGTGACCTACCTGAAAGAATGGTGCGACCGCCACCCTGAGGCACGGCCCTTGTACGCTGACATCGACACGATCATGCCATTGGCCGTGTTGGGAATCGACGCGGAGAAAACGCCGATGCAGCCGGTTCGCGGTTGGTATGCCGTCAGCATCGGGAAGTTGGTACGTGATCGCAGGTATACCTTTCTCACTACCAAGGTACCAGTCGACCAGTTGGGCTACACGATTTACATCTACCATGTCCAAGACTTCCGTCAGACTGGAAAGCCTGACCTACGTTGAAGTCAAAGCATGATTTGTTGCTGGTCTCGAGCCACTTCTACCGGCCAGCCGCGCGACTCGGTCAGGTGCCGAGCCAACCCTTGCGCCGATTCGGGCTCGCCATGTACCAGGAAAACCCGCTCGGGAGGTTCCTCGAAACCGTCCAACCACCGGTCGATGTCGGCCTGGTCGGCGTGGGCACTGAGCCCAACGAGCTGTTCGACCGACGCGCGCACCGGAATCTGCCTCCCGTGGATCTTGACCGTCTCGGCACCCTCCAACAGCGATCGGCCTCGTGTCCCCGCCGCTTGATAGCCAACCAAAAGCACCACGTTCTCTGGATGTGGAAGTCGCTGCTCGAGATGGTGTAGCACGCGACCCCCCGTCGCCATGCCGCTGGCGGCCACGATGATCATCGGGCCCTTGCGACGATTAAGCGCTTTGGACGCATCGCGCGAGCGGACGAAGACGTAGCCGTCGCGCCCCAACGGACAAGTACCTTCGGCCATCTGCTGCTGCATCTGCAAATCGTGCTCTTCGGGATGGCGGCAATAGAGCTGCGTCACGTCGGTCGCCATCGGGCTGTCGATATAGACGGGGAGAGATGGAATCTTCCCCTGACGTTCGAGCCGATCGAGTCGCCAAAGGACCTCTTGCGTCCTTCCCACGGCAAATGCGGGAATGATGAGGACACCCCGCTGCCGCTGGACGCGCCGCACGACCTGGGCCAACTCTTCGTCGGTCCGCTGGAGCTCATGTCGCCGATCTCCGTACGTCGATTCCAGCAGCAACACGTCGGCTCGAGGCACCAGTTCAGGATCCTTCGTGATCGGCCGGCCCCAACGGCCCAGATCGCCGGAGAAAACGAGACGAACCGGAGGATCCGCATCGATTTGCAATTCGACAGTCGCCGACCCGAAAATGTGACCCGCCGGCCGAAAGACGACGTGACACCAAGGCGTCACTTCGATCCGGCGATGGTAAGGCTTCCCGCGGACGAACTTCAATGTGCGCTTGGCGTCGGTTTCGGAAAACAGAGGCAGCGCCAGCTTGTGCCGCGAGAACCCCTTGCGATTGGCGTACTGCGCGTCCTCTTCCTGGATCCGCCCCGCATCGGGAAGAAGGATCTCCAGGAGTTCCCCTGTTCCATGCGTGCAGTAGATGGGACCCTCGAAACCCTCGCGCACGATGCGCGGAAGATAGCCGCTGTGGTCGATGTGCGCATGACTGATGACGACGGCAGCCAACTGAGCGCAGCGAAACGGCGGATCCTCCCAGTTGCGAAGGCGCAGCTTCTTGAGTCCTTGGAAGAGACCGCACTCGAGCAACAAACTCTGGCCACGATGCCGGATCCAGTATTTCGATCCCGTCACCGTGCCGGCTCCGCCGAGAAACCGAAGGGTGGGACGTTTCGATGTCATGAAACCGGTCTCTTCTTGACGGGTCTAAATCACCGTGCGCAATTGTGAGACATGGACACCCCTATGCTGCATGGTGGCGACTCTGACGTGAACGAATCCATGAGTTGGGAGGGCGAGGCTCCTGCCGAGCC
>WFWZ01000289.1 GCA_015490875.1 Planctomycetaceae bacterium | reverse complement strand
GGCAGTGACATCCGGCAATTTCGACGGCGACCAAAAACTCGACCTTGCCATCGCTCAGAGACAAACGGAAACCACCGCGCGTGGTCGCGTCATCGATCGCAACCCCATGGGAGTGGTCCATGTTCTGTGGGACGTGGCGGAACTCGGTCGGGAAGTCGTTCTGGCCGATGAGTCAGCCGACCTGGTGGGCGACGCTCGCATCGAACGAGTTGCTGTTAGCGGAGTCCGCGAAGGAGATGGATTCGGGTCGCTAATCGCCACGTTGCGTGCGGATCTCGACCGCGATGGCTATGACGACTTGCTGATCGGGGCTCCCGGGGCCGACGTCGTCGCGGAACGCGTATTCCAAGGCGCCGGCGCTCTCTATGCCATCTACGGCTCTCCGCGCCGACTTCCGCTCCCGCCGGCGGCAAACTCAGCGGTCGAACTTGCCAACGACAGTTTCGCGGGGGTCGGCGAGATTCTGGTCGATCCGGGCACGGGCCGACCGGTTACTTTTTCCGGCGACATCGATGGCGACGGCATCGACGATTTTGAGTTCACAGGAGGACCGAACTCCGAATCCGAAAAGTGGTTTCGATTCACGACAGTTGGAGATGGGAGCTTCATCGCCGGCAACACCCTTCGGCTTCTGCCGACGGCATACGACATTCGAACGATCTCGATTCGAGGGGCCGCCGGCTTCCCGGACCGCTTTCGTTCGACCGGCGGTCCGGTTCCCAGCGGACTCATCCAAGACCTTCCCAATCAAGACATCTTGCTGGGAGGACGCGACGCGGTACCAGCGGCGTTCGAGTTCGACCTTTCTCGACTGCTGGAAGGACTCGAGTCTCCGGAAGCGATCGACCGCGCCGTCCTTGCATTGGACGCTCAAGTTTCGGTCGACAAGTGGGAACAGCCTCATGCGCTGCAAGTGGCAGGCGATACGATCTACTTCGCTGCGACCACGCCTCAGGCCGGCACGGAGTTGTGGAAGACCGATGGAACGGCTGCCGGAACATCGCTCGTGCAAGACATCGTCCCCGGTACCGACGGTTCACTTCCACTCGACCTGACCAGCGTCGGCGACATCCTCTTCTTTTCGGTTCTTCAAAGCGGCGATCCCAACGAAGCTCGCGCCTTGTGGGTGAGTGACGGGACCGAGCCAGGAACTCATCGAGTCGACGATTCTGGCACGGGGGGAATTGCCAACCCACAGGTGCTCACGCCGTTCGCCGGACAGCTCTTCTTCGTCACCAACGATGGTGGCGCACGATTGTGGGCGACGACCGGCAAAGGCACCAATGTCGGTCTCAAGCTCATCAGCACGACCGGGCAACTCTCGCATCTGACAATCGTTCGCAGCCTCGTCGTAGGAAACAACCTTTATCTCGCCGGTCGCAACACGGCGAACCAATGGGAGCTATGGAGAATCGGAGCTGCCAATCCGGTCCGTGATATCGAGTGGGTGGGCACATTCGACGACATCATCGAGGACCGCCATGACGATCTCCTTCAGAATGCCGCCGCGGTCGGCGACGTTCTCTATTTCGCGGCACGAGATAACCGTGGCGTCGAACTGTGGAAAACCGATGGACACAGTGGCGCAGGACATACCGAGCGGGTGGCGGATCTCAATCCGGGATCCCGGAGTAGCAATCCTCACGCCTTGGCCGGCGTCGGAGACCGTCTCTTCTTTCTGGCGTCCGATTCGAATCCAGCCACACAGGTCAAAGTCTGGGTATCCGACGGCACCAAGGCGGGAACATTTCCTGTGCCATCGACGCCGACGATGCCGGTCACTTCAGCTTCCACCAACGAAGGGCGATCGATCAGCGGCCGCTATGTCTTCACGATCGACGGTCCAGACACGGTGTCGCTGATGACGACGAAGGGAGACGGCCTCACAACTTTGCTCTCACTCCCCGCTGCTGGAAACCGTATCGACCAGCTCACACCGGTCGATAATCAGTTGCTGTTCGAGGTCGTCGACAGTCAGGTTGTGGCGAGTCCGCAACTTTACGCGACCGACATGACGGTGCGAGGAACGCGTTCCCTCTTTACCGGCCCCGTCCCGGGCACAGCGCTGGGAGAGTTGACGCGGTTCGGTCAGGGCACCTTGTTTGTCGGTGCTGTCGACCCCGACTTCCCAAGCGACAACGAAGTCTGGCTTGCCCAGTTGGACCCGCTCCCGACCGGCAAGACCGTTCGCCTCTTGGAAAATGGTGAGGTTCTGGGACAGCTCATCGTCGAGGCACTCGTCGAAGCCGGAGACGGCGTGGTCACGGGGCGCGACTTTATCGCTGGGGCAACGAATCTCCTGACGGAATCGATGGTCACGGCTGAGGGGACTCAGAGGATCGAACTGGACGTGAGCGAGTTCATCCGCCAACGTTTGGCCGTCGGCGAGCGGAATATCACTCTGAGACTCAAGGCTCGCGCCGTCGGCGACTCCGATCCTTTGCGATTGAGGATCACCCGGCCAACGGCCGAAGAGGGTACGGGGCTCCGAGTGACTCGGCGACATGGAGTCCGCGCCGACCTCCTCGACCAATCCGGAGGCGTCCTCGAGGAGAACATCGCCGCGGCCGATTTGCGCAATTTGACCGCCGGGACGTACTATCTTCGTGTCTTCAATCCGCACCGAGCCGAACAGACCGACGATCTCGCTTTTTCGATCGAAATCAAGCCGCCGGCTCTCGGCCAATTCCATCCGCTCACGGATCGGGACGTCCTGCGAGGAGACGAAGGTGCAGACATCTTGGTCGGCAACCGGCATCTGGATCGCATCTTCGGCGAAAGTGGCAACGACGTCTTTCTCGCAGAACGTGTCGAAGTGCACGATCGGGAACGGGAGGAACCGGTTCGACCGCCGCTTGCTGCCGAGCGCATCGTCAGCGATCCGCCGATCGTCCGAGATCCATGGGTGCAGATTCGCAACGCCGTCGTTCCCCCGGATCATGCCGCTCCCAACAATACTGTCGAAATCGCTGACGTGACGCTCGGCCGCCTCCTGGCAAGCGAACTCGAGATTCCGCTCAAAGAAACTGCGGCCGGCCCCAAGTTCGCCGTGCCGGTACGTGTCACCGACCTGGCACGCTTGTTCTCGCTCGACGCTTCGGCAGCAGCATTGCAGGATCGGGGATTGCAACCGCCGATCTCCGATCTATCCGGACTCGAGTATGCCTCCAATCTCGATCTCCTGAATCTTTCGGGCAACGAGATTCGAGATCTCTCCACGATCGACCCAGGGCGAGACATTGCGGGTGCCGTGACGGGGCTGCCACTTCTGAGATACTTGAATCTTGACGGCAATCCGCTCCCCGAGCTGTTCCAGATCGACGAATTGCAGCGCCTCCGTGTCCTCAGTGTCAACGACACGATCGAGTCGACTCAGCCGGGATGGCAGTCGGAGTTTGTCATTGCCGAGGAAGGCCAGAGTTTTGCTACGGTTCCCGATTTCTCGCTCTATCCAGTGTCGCTTGGTACGACAAGTCGAATCGACTTCGACAATTCCGGCGACTTCCCCAACTTCGAAGTTCCCGGTGCTCTCTACGTCACGGGTATCGTCAGCATCACTGGCGGGGTCGCGACGCTCAGTGGAGGCGCGTGGCCCGACTGGGCCGCTGATGGCGAACTGACCATCACGCAAAACGACACGCCGGTGACGTACTCGGTGATGACCCGCGATTCGGACACGCAACTGACACTCGATGATCCCGCTGCTTCCGGTGGCGGTCACTTCCAGCTCGGACGCAGCTTCGCAGCGCGGTGGAGCGGGCAACTCTTCGTCCCGTATGGTGCCCAACGCACGTTTACGCTCGCTAGTGGAACGTCCGACGGAAGCTGTGTCTCGGTCGACGGTCGCGTCGTTACCGACGATGGATGCGCCACCCACGGCGAGAATGCTAACGGAACGATTTATCTGGAACCGGGCTTCCACGACATTCAAGTCGACTACTTCCATACGACCGGCTTTGCGAAGATCCAGGTGCAATACGATCCGATTCCCGGCTTGCTGCTCGACCTTCCGGCGAGACTGATGACGACACCGGCTGTGAGTGATCTGGCGGCAGTCGGACGGTTGACGAATCTCGCGTACGTCAGCTTGGAAAACAATGCCATTACGAATGCGGATCCGTTGGGTGATCTGCCCGATGCGAGGATCGTCGATCTCTCGGGCAACTCCATCGCCTCGATCGCCGGCTTATCGGGCATCCAGTCGATCGACGATGCGTGGGAACCGGATGGCTTCCGTCAAACGGGCCAGCGTTGGTCTCGTTCACTCAGCCACGTCGAGGACGCGTTCTGGGGCGACTACCGCTATCAGTTCGATGATGGCGAAGACGGCGAAGCGATCTGGACGTTCGACGGTCTGCTGCCAGGCACCTACGATGTCTACGCGACATGGCACGCAGATGAAGATCAGGCGTCCAATGCCGGCTTCACCGTCGCGTCGGACAGCGGATCGTCGCTCGTCGTCGTGGACCAGCGACTCGCACCCGAAGGTTGGATTGCTGCGGGACGTCCCTGGAAGAAACTGATGGATGCCGTCCCCGTTTCGGAAGCGGGAGAGCTGTCGGTGCAACTGACGAGTGCAGGAGCGGATGGCACCGTCATTGCCGATGGCATCTTGGTCGTCGCGACGACGTCTCGCCTGCCGTCGTTGGAACGTCTCGACCTGCGCGACAACCCGCTCGACAACGACGCGGTGGAACTCGGAATCCCGCTGATCGGCGAAGGCCGTGTCGATCATGACGCCAACGCTGCTCCCGTACTGACCAGCCGCCTGCCGAGCCAGGCACATTCTTCCGGACCGAACGCACCACCGCCGGTCCCGCTCACCGTTCTCGATTATATCTATGACACAAACGCGTCATGGATGATGATCGGTCTGGCGCATTCGAGCGAACTGCTTCGCTATGGATTACCGGAATCGGGAAGCGGCGCCGAATTCCAGGGCACGATGGCTCAACTGAAGGTGCCAGAAGCCACCGGCACTCACCGGCTGTCGGGTGCGGTCCAGCGAGCCGACGGAACCGTGTTCGTGACCGACGCCGATGGCAACACCGTGCACTGGGTCAGCCCATCGACGGGTCGGATCCTGGCAACGAGTACTCTCGGAGCGAGTGGTAACACGGACCAGCTCCTTACGCCACGGGACATCGTCAGCGCTCCCGACGGAAGCTACGAGTATGTCGCCAGCCTGAATCGGCACTCGTTGGAACGCTTCTTCGGTCGATACGATTCGGTCACAGGCGTACCCGAAGTGAAAAGCGCCTCGACGTACGCCTCCCTCCCAGTCATGGCCGACGACTATAGTCTGGCGAACGGCGCCGGTGACAATATTCTCGTCAGTTGGCAAGGGATGGTGGGAGGAGTCCGCCGCGGGGAAGTTCTTGTCGTCACCGGTGTCGACCAGGTCAGCCCGCTGATCACACCGGGGATCGATCCGGAACTCCACGTTCCGCTCGACGTGGCCACCGGGCCTGAAGGCGACATCTATGTCGTCGATTTGGCAGCCGACGAGCAGTCGTACCGAGTCCTTCACTATTCCGCGAGTGCCAGTTTCGTGCACGTGGTGGTCAGTGACCGGCCGATTGCGTTCGACAGCCGGGACAGCCGCCCTCGCATCGAAATCGGCCCTGACCAACTGCTCTATCTCAGCGATCCCACCGAAGGCGCGGTATTGCGATTCGATCCCAACGGCACGGACACGCTCATCGATGAGATTATCAGTGCGGACGACACGGCCACCACGTGGCCTTCCCTTCTTGCGTTCGGCTCGACCACGCCCACCGTGCGCCTGATCGCCGACGATCCGCGAGTGACCGGTTTCGACGCGGGACAAGTGCTCGCACCCGCTTCGGGGATGGCGAATATGGTCTTCCCACCAGACTTCGAGGGCCACACAGAGATCGCGGTCGTCGTGGCCGATGGCCCTCGAGGTCGAGGGGATTTCCAGGGCCGATCGGTCGAAACGGCTGTCGACTACTACGTCGATTCCCATGCCGTTCGAGGCAGACGGTTCGTCGACATCAACAAGAATGGGATCCAGGATCCCGGCGAAGGGGGACTGGAAAACCTCGCTCTCTTTCTCGACTTCGACCAGGACGGTATTCGCGACAGCGGAACGGTGATCGTCGGCTCGAGTGACACGCCGCTCGCCGTCGGAGGAACCTCGACGTTCACTTCGAGGTCTCAAGACGCGTCGGGCGTCGGCCTCCTTGTCGGAGTGCGCGCGACCGTCTCCTTCGCCTTTTCCCAGAACAATCCGTCGATCAACCGACTGCGGCAACTCAAGCTATCTTCTCCTTCCGGAACGACGATTACCCTCGCCCAGTCAATCGACACCAAACGGGACGACGTCGTGATTACCTTCGATGACGCCGCCTCCGTCTCGATCACCGAATACGGACAATCGCAAGCCACATCGTTCCGGCCGCTTGAGCCTTTGGCCACACTCCTCGGTGAGCTTGGACGTGGCAAGTGGCGCCTCCGGGGAAGAAACGAGACAGGCTCGTCGATCGAGTTGAGCAACTGGTCGCTCGAGTTGTCGCATTATGAGCCGATCACACGGACCGATGCGAACGGCGATTACGTGTTCCACGATGTTCCTCTCGGAGCCGGTGCGGTCGTCGCTCAACAGGTTCCCTCCAACGCACGCCCCGTCTCGGTTCCCGATCTCCAGTGGTCGATGACGGTTCAAGCGGAGGAGTTCGACCGCCGCAGCGACACGGCATCTCCTCAATTCCCTACGGACATCACCGGCTGGAGAATCATCGATGCGACGGCTCCGGCCGGAGGGAAGGGTACGGGTGAAGATCCCGGCGTCTCTGGCAACGGCGACAAATTCGCCGGTGCACAAGGTGGAAAGTATGTTCAAGTGGTTCCCGATCTTGGTGCCGTATTCAATCCGGCCTTCTCGCCAAATACCGGCCCGACATTGGAGTATGACTTCGAAGTTCCCATGGACGGCACCTATCGACTCTTCCTTCGATGGGATGGATTCGACACGGGGAGCAATGCCGTGATCGCGTCGATCTCGCAGTTGCGTGACGGCCAAGGAGGAAGTCAGGCGGACTGGTATGAGTTGAGCCGACAGGCAGCGCAGTCCGACGCCGACTTCGACACGTCAGACAACGAGGAAACGGTCCTCTTCGAAGGCATGCTGGGAGACGGGGCCATCGCAACGCCTACGTGGTATCTCCATCGAGACCGTCAGTACACGCTCCGTCTGACTCCCGAGAAAGACGGCGTGGCCGTCGACTCCTGGACTCTCCAGCTTGTTCCTACGCACAGGCTTTTCGCCGACTTCAGCGACGACACGGGAACGGCGCCGAACCAAGACGGCTTCGACATCAGCACGACTCCGCCGAATCCCAACAATGTCGCATGGCAACTGACGAATCGACGAAGCACCGGCAGCGATGCCCAAGCTCACAGTCCTCCCCATTCGGCCTGGTTCGGCAGCGCTGCTTCGGGGACCTACGACGTGGGACGTCCCGTCGCGGGCGCTCTCACGTCCTCACCGTTCGATCTTTCGCTGATGGCCAAGGCGACGTTGACTTTCAACTACTTCCTGGAAACCGAACAAACCCTCGGACGCGATATCGCTTCGGTGGAAGTGTGGGATGGTTCGAACTGGGTCACTGTCGCTGACAATCAGACGCTCGGTGGACTCGTTGGCGACGGTGCGTGGCACAAAGCGTCGTTGGATTTGTCATGGGCGACCGGTGTGCCAGATGCTCGAGTGAAATTCTCGTTCGACAGTGTCGATGACACGAACAATCACTTCGAGGGATGGTATGTCGATGACGTGGCAGTCGCCGTTCTCGCGACGGCCGATTTTCCGAACGAGATCGTCGTCGACGTCGGACCGAACATCGACTACATTCTCGAAGGGAGCTCAGTCACAGTCGAATCGACTGCACCGATCCCGGTGGCGTCTTATGCGTGGACCGTGACGCCTCTCAATCCACTCGCACCCCCTCCTCAACTCGGTCCGACCGACCAGGCCGATGTCGATATCACGCCGAAGAAGGAAGGCGAGTATCTGGTCGCCTTGACGGTCACGGAACAGGGAACGGGAAATACCTATCAAGATGAAATGCGGCTGTTTGTCGTCGATGTCGACCCGCAACTGGAAGCTGGTGGCGATGTCACCGATCTGACCGAAGGGGACACGCTCACTCGGCAACTGACGATCGTCGACCCGGGTGCGGATTCCTGGAACGTCCTCATCGACTACGGCGATGGCACGGCGCCCGAAGTCCTCTCTCGCCTCACGTCTCGCACCTTTACGCTGAACCATACGTATGTCGATCCGAATCCGAACGGGTTCTTGGTCCAAATCTCCGTCGAGAGTTGGAACGATCCGGACGATCCGTTCAGTCTGGAAGGAACGGCGGCCGATTCCTTCCTTGTATTCGTCGCGTCGACTCCGCCGACGCTCAGCTTTGGGGGTGGATCTGGTTCGAGCGAAGGTGAATCGACGTCCATTCCCGAAGGCAGTTCTTACCGCACAACGCTCACGATCGACGACCCCACCGGAAAACTCGCCTCGACGATCGACCAGTGGCAGTTTTCGGTCGACTGGGGAGACGGTACGCAGCCGGAGCCGTTCGACGTCGTGGTCAGCAGCGCGACGCGAGCCATCGCTTCCCTTGAACACGT
Source organism: Planctomycetaceae bacterium (assembly GCA_015490875.1). Lineage (GTDB taxonomy): Bacteria > Planctomycetota > Planctomycetia > Pirellulales > Pirellulaceae > S141-3. The sequence continues at coordinate 17,012 of WFWZ01000289.1, read as the reverse complement.
CTACGTCGATGAAGGCGAATACACGGCGACGATCACGGTTACGGACGAAGACGGAGACGTTGCCACAGGGACACGCGCCGTTCAGGTTCACAATGTGGCTCCTATTATCACCGAGGTCTCTGGGCCCACATCGAGTGACGAAGGAGCGATGGTCGCCTTTTCCGCCGTCGCCACAGACGCCGGCGCCTTGGATACGCTGACCTACACGTGGGACTTCGGAGACGGCAGTCCGCCGGCCAGTGGACCTTCCGTCACACACACGTTTGCCGACAACGGCAACTATGTCGTTGCCGTGACGGTCACGGACGGAGATGGCGGAGAGGCCATCGCCACTCTTGCGGTTCAAGTTTCCAATGTCGCGCCGGTTCTTTCCGTCCATGAGAATAGAAGCGCAACGGAGGGAACACCTTTCACGATCCCCGATCTCGCGACGCTGCAGGACACCGGTTTCGATCATCCGGCGGGAGGGACATCCGAGTCCTTCACGTATTCGATCGATTGGGGAGACGGAACCACGGCCGATGTCGGTGCGATCACGAAAGTCGTAGCCGGGCAGCCCGGAACACCCACTACGGCCTCGCTCGACGGCCAACACGTGTACGCAGACGACGGCGTCTACACAGTCACCATCCAAGTCACCGACGACGATGGAGGACTGGCAACGGGAACCCTTGTCATCGAAGTGGAAAACGTGGCGCCTTTGCTGACGCCAGCCTCTGCACAAACGGCCGTCGAGGGCGTGGCACTCACGATCGATCCTCTTGCGCTTGTTACGGATCCGGGGTTCGACAACCCGGCCTTGGAGACGCTCGAGACGTTCAGTTACACCATCGATTGGGGAGATGGCTCCCAACTTGAATCGGGAGATGCGTCAATCGATGCCACAGGGAGCACCGGCGTTCCGACGCAAGCTTCCCTGCAAGGAGAGCACATTTACGCCGACAATGGCACCTACCCAATCACGGTGACGGTGGAAGATGACGACGGCGGCATTGCGCAAGCGACGGTGTCTGTCACCGTCGACAACGCCGTTCCGCTGGTCACGGTCCCTGGAACCGTCAATGCTGAGGCCGGACGACTCTTCACCATCGATGGTACCTTCACCGACTCGGGAAGCGATCGCTGGCGAGTCCGAGCCGATTACGGAGACGGAACCGGATGGCAGCCCGTGTTCCATCAAGACAAGTCGCTCCGTTTGATCCACGCGTACGATGCACCGGGAGACTACGGAATCACCGTAGAAGTCCGTGACGATGACGGAGGAGTGGGAACGGCGACCATCAACGTGCATGTAGAGCAGCGAGGGAACCTGCCGCCTCTCCTCAACCAGCCGATCCCTGACCAATCCGTCACCGCCTACCATACATTCCAACTTGCATTGAACGAGCAGACGTTCATCGATCCTGAAGGTCAGCCACTGGACTACTCGGCAACCCTGACCAACGGTTCACCGCTTCCGGGGTGGCTCTCGTTCGATAGGTCAACAAAAACCTTTGGCGGCGTACCCGGCAACGAAGTCGCCGGTTCCATCGACATCCGTGTTACCGCCATCGACCGCGGAGACCCTCCCGCCAGTGCTTCCACGCACTTTCGCTTGACTGTCGACTTCAATCCTCATCCGCACCAGAACCCGGTCAACCCGTTCGACGTCAACCGTGACGGCGCAGTGTCTCCGGCAGACGCACTCGAAATCATCTTGGAACTCAACACAAACGGTTCGCGACCGCTACCGCCCCCGAAAGCCGGTATCGATGCGCTCCGACTGTTTCTAGACCCCTCCGGCGATAACCTATTGTCTCCCATCGACGCGCTGACTCTCGTGAACGCACTGACCGGTGAGGGAGAATGGGTCCGTCCACATCCTCAAGTCTCGACGCCGTCGAAAGAAGGACTCGATCCCGACACGGTGGACGCGATATGGCACGAGGTGGGACGTCGTTCCTGATCTGGGCTCAGCGTGGTCGTCAAAGCGGCCCATCATAAGTATTTACGAACGATGTTTTCCGAGTTGGGAGGGCGAGGCTCCTGCCGAGCCACCAAAGGAACCGCTCCGTCACCGCAAACTCGGACTTGCATGTCACAGATGGCCGGTGTCAGGACGAATGATATCGGGTTGGTTCTGCATACAAGACGAGCCTTGGGGGAGATCCGTTGCATGCATACCATTCCTCAACCGGTGACAGGCACATATGGCATTCCGGCTCGGCAGGAGCCTCGCCATCCCAACCTATGAGTTCATCCGTGTAGAGTCGCCATGATGCAGCACAGGCGCTCCAATGTCTGTCTATTGCAGCCGGTCATTTATCGGCCGTAGAGAGCACGCGGGTTCGTGTTCAAGGCGCCTGAAGCGAGTCTTGCAGCCGTTCGTACAACCGGTCGATTTCGGCGCGCGTCTCTTCATCGAGTTTCCACGCCATCGGCTCGCGCCGGCGTTCGGAAGTGAAAATGCCACGTTTCCGCAAGAGGTACTTCTCGATCGCTAGAAAACCATCGAGTCCAGCTTGAAGCTCGAGTGCCACCAGAGCGCAAATCGGGAAGTAAACTCGATATGCTGTCTCCTCATCGCCTTCCTGCAACGCTCTCCAAAGGGTGACGATTCCATCCAGCAAGTCCATGCCGGGCATCGTACCGGCAATCCCGCGCCGGTAACTATCGATCAGGTGGATGCCGCCCGAACCCTCGAAGATCTTCGCTTGGCCGCCGGTCGCCTCGCGCAAACGCGATAAATTCGGCCCCACCGGTTCGGCTTCCGGCTTGAAAAGAATCCGGTCCGACCCGAACTCATCCAACAGTTGCGCGCAGACCTCGAGCGGTATAGGCGTGCCTACGTATCCCGACGCATCTTGCACAATCAGAGGAATCGATGTGGCGTGCGCGATGGCTCGGAAATATTCGAGTAACGAATCGGCTGGCAACGCCGACGTCACCGGTGGCGCTGCCATCAACGCCGTGCAGCCCAATTGCTGAGCGTGCCGGGCAAAGGCGATCGCCTGCGTGACACTCTCCGCTCCCACACTGGCAACCGTGACGCCTCGGCCGTCCGTGCATTGCACCATCTGGTCGTGCAGGGCATTTCGTTCGTCAGGACTCAGTCGCAGAATCTCCGAAACCATTCCGGTGCAGACCCCGTCCGCTCCCGTCCTGAAGGCCCAATCGATCTGACGCTTCAGAGATTCCGCATCGATGTTGTCCCGTTCATCCAGCGGCGTGTGCAGGATGGGAAGCACTCCCGCAATCTCATGACTTGGGTTCATATCACTGTCGCGCGTCTCATCGAAGTGACTTATGTGTGTCGCAATCTCATGCAACTTCCGACGACATCCGCTCGATCGCCGCCCCCATCGCCTCGATGACCTTCTCGAGACCCCCGCGGTCGATCGGCGTTTGCCAGACCTGATAGACATCCTGGTCATACAACTGGGCAGGCGGGAGATATCCCAGGGATCCGTTGAGCAGTCCCACGCAGGCGATGCAGCGGCCAGGAAAGCGACGGCGCAGCTCCCGTTGAAGCTGCGAATAAGCCTCCCACATGCTTCCCACCAGGAAAGCATCGCCGATCCGCCACGCCCAGATCGACGCGCGAAACGTCTTGCCGTCACCCAAGGAACGACGAATGTCTCGCCTGCGTCGCAGCCGTTCTTCCAATGCGCGGTCGGTGCACGCCTGGCGCTGCCGCTCCAACTCCTCGGCACTCGGCCAGTCCTTGACCGGCAGCTCTACCGTCTCTTCGACCGAACGCAGCAGTGGGGACGGTTCGATCGGCTCGTGCCGCCATACTGCCAGCGGCGCACCCGACTCGACGACGCGGTCGAACACGAGTTTCGTCGCCGGAGGTTCCATGTCGTGGAGTGTCGCCAGCATGGCATGCCCGAGTTGATAGCCATGTCGGTCGGCGACAGCCGAATCTCCGACGTACTGATATCGCGGTGCCAGCTCGCCCGATGCCCCTTGCAGGAACAACGTCGGTGCTCCCGTCGCCTCTTCGACGAGTTCCCTCATCGCGCCGACGTAGTCGGGAGAAATCGCCGTGTTGTCCCATGCAAGCGTCGTGGGATGGCACGCGTAATTGACGAGCGTCGCGACGATCTTGCCGGACCGATCCGTGACCCGTCCAACCAGGAGCGTATCGTCTGCGCGAACGTTTGGGTTAAATCCACAGACGAGCCGTCGACTCGACGAGTCAGGTTCGGGAAGATCCCGCACGGCAGCGAGTCCGCACCGTCCGGTGTGCCAGTCCAACGTCGCGTCACGTGCCTCGTCGAAAGCTCGGCGGACAGCACGCACGGTTGCATGAAACAACTGCTCAGTGAACGCATCGAGCAGCTCGCTCTTCGGGAAGCTCGAGTCCTTCTCTACGAGCGGAACGGCTGCGTGCGTGTGGCTGAGTGCAAAGAGGAACGATCGTGAGGGAAGCGACAGCTCCTTCAGTACTCGCGATTGAAACTCCCTAAAGCCGCGCAGTCCTCTCCACCAGCCGAGATCGGCTGCCACGAGCACCAAGGGTTCTTCGCAAGTATCCGACTGCAGCGTCAATGCCGTCAGTGTCAGCGGACGATGGATCGATTCGGCCAGGTCGTGCCTGGCCGCGCCCCAGTTTCGGGAGTAGATGCCGACGGGCGGAGTGATGTCCTCACGAGCCACACCGATGCGGCCGGCAAAGGACGCATGAACGAACTCGAGCATCTGAGTGTCCGTCACCGAATCGACCTCTTGGATTCTCATGGCCTACCAGTCCCCGACGCTACCGTCGCAGTAGAAGACACACTCGAGTACCTCCTGCTGAAACGGATGTTTCTTGACTTCCGATTCGTTGATGGAGATTCCCAGACCCGGTCGGTTGTTGGGAAGGACCGTCCGTGTCGAGGCATCGACAGTGAATCCCTCCTCGACAATGTCGTCTCGCCACGGCACATCGTTGTGCACCGATTCGCAAATGACGTAGCTAGGTTGGGAGAATCCGAATTCGAGCGACGCGGCCGTGCTCACCGGCCCCTGCGGATTGTGTGGGGCCAATGCAATGCGGTGAGCCTCCGCCAACGCCGCGATCCGACGCGCCTCGGTGAAGCCGCCGCAATGGGTGATGTCGAGTTGACACACTTCGCATCCTCGCCTGGCGAACAGGTCACGAAACGCAGCCAGGTGAGTCAAACGCTCTCCAGTGGCGATCGGCGTGGCCACGGCCGCATTGATTGCCGCAAGCCCATCGAGGCTTTCGGGCCAACAGGGTTCCTCGAGGAAAAACAAGCCGTACGGGTCGAGGACTTTGGCGAACTGCAGCCCCATGGCCGGAGACGGCCTCGCGTGACAGTCGACCATGATGTCGATGTGATCGCCTACGGCGTCTCGCATGGCTCGCACGCACGCGTCTGCCGCCTTGATCGGCTGGAGTCCTTCGATCGGCATCGTCGGCGGTACAGCCATCGCTTTGAAAGCGGTAAAACCGTCGGCGACCGCTTGCTGAGCCAACTCGGCGAACCGGTTCGCGTTCTCCACCGGCGTCTCGTAAAAGCTTTCCAGATTGCCGCCACCCAAGTGACCGTATAGCCGGATGGAATCGCGGACCGGCCCTCCCCATAGCTTGTGGCAGGGGACTCCATGGACCTTGCCCAGGATATCCCACAGCGCCAGATCGATCCCGGCGATCGCCGTCGAACGCACCAGGCCGCTTCCGTGCCAAAAGTGCTGCCTCCACATCACCTGCCAAAGGTACTCGACCCGTGTCGGGTCTTCGCCGATCAGCAACGGGGCAAGATCTTCGATCGCTCCGACGACGCTCCGAGTGTGCCACTCCAGTGTGGCTTCCCCCCAACCGAACAACCCCGGTTGATCGGTGATCACCTTGACAAAGATCCAGTTCCGCATGCGGGCATGACAAACCAGTGTCTCGATCCGTTCAATCTTCATGAGTCTGCGTATTCTTGCTTACAGTCTGAAGCCGCGGTAACCGGCTCAGCCAACCTTTCCAAGTCCTTTTCCTTCATGCTCCCATCTTTCATCCTCTTTGCGTCTCCGCGCCTTTGCGCGCAACGACTTCTTCGCGTACTAACCATCAAAGAACCCATCCGGAAAAATAGACGCACAGCGCCACCGTGATGGCTGCGAAGAGCCCCCACCAAAAGACGACACTCGTGTACCAACGGCCACCGAGTTCGCCGAAGATATTCAGTCGGCTCCAATTGAACGTGAGCTGATCCGTGATCTGCTCGGGCCGAGGAGGTGGCGTCGCCAAACTGACAGCTATGCAAACGACGACGCAAAAGGCCCAGTTGACGATGCCTTGCATGGCGAACGGCTCCAGCCAAGCCACGTGGTCCGGATCGAATTGAATGTAGAGTTTCATAGCGATCCCGAGCAGGAAACCGAGTATCACGGCCGTCACGGCGCCCGGGCCATTGATCCGTCGCCACAAGATGCCTAGGAGAAAGACCGCACCGAAGGGCGGAGCGAAAAAAGCATACAGCGACTGGATATAGATGAAGAGACTGCCGCTCCACTGGCCGATGTACCGCCCGATCGCAATCGAGATGACTAGAATGATGACCGACGAGAAGACGCCGACCCATACGAGGTGTCGGTCGCTGGCCGAGCGAACCAACAGCCGTTTATAGATGTCCAGCGTAAAGATCGTGGCCGTGGAGTTGAGGACGGAATTGACGGTCGACTGGATGGCTCCGAAAAGCGCCGCCAGAAACAGGCCTCGCAGGCCGGGCGGAATCAGCGTTTGAAGCATGTGGATGTATCCCTTGTCGGCTTCGGGACGAATCTTGTGCCACGGAAGCTGCATGACTTCGGGGTAGCGCGCGAAGAGGATGAGTCCCGGCACGACGACGACGGCCGGCATCAAGATCTTCAGATAACCCGCCAGGACGATCCCCATCCTTGCGTGGTACATGTTCTTTGCACCGAGGACACGCTGGATCATGAACTGATTGATCACGTTGTACCAGATGCTGACGGAAAACAATCCGAGTAAGAGACTCGGCCATGGGTTCGTGGCATGTGTCACCGGTTGAATCACCGAGAGGCGGTTGTAGTGGTCGACGTGGGCAATGTGCTGCGCGTTCTTGGCAACGACATCCCGCCAGATGCCGCTGTGCGCCTGGTTGCGTTCGATCATGATATTCCAGCCGTCCATAAGCGAACCGCTTTCACCCGCGAGCATCTGGAGTCCCAAGATCGTCACCATCAACCCGCCCGCTACCATGATGATCACGGTGAAGAAGTCGGTCCACGCGACCGAACGCAGGCCACCGTAGATCGCCCAGGAACCGGCTACGACGGCCAGTGCGATAATCGAAAACCAGAGACTCCAACCGAAGAGGCTGTGCAGTGCCAGGCCGCCGCCGTACAGCACGGCCGCTAGAAACGCCACAATGTTGCTGACGACGGTCAACAGGGCAAAGAACTGCCGCAAGAGGGGATGGAATCGGCGTTCCATGAACTCCGGAGTCGTGAAGACGCGCGAGGCCAGTAGGAACGGAATGAAGAGCCAAATCAGCACGGAGAAAGAGAGGACGTTCCCCCACTCGGCCATCGCGACGCAGATGCCGTACACATAGGCCGCGCCAATCATTCCGATGAAATGTTCGGTGCTGATGTTGGACGCGATGAAGGAACTGCCGACGACGTACCACGGGAGGCTGCGTCCCGCGAGGAAATAGTCGTCGGCGTGCGTCTTTTCTCTCCACCCGGCCCACAAGCCGATCCAGCACAGAGCAACAAAGTACCCTGCGAAGGCGGCATAGTCGAGCCGCGTCAGCGGAAAGGACTCGATGCCCTGCATCCAACCGACTCACTTCCCCGACGCGCGGCCGAAGTCGGGAATCTTCAATAGTTCGCCGTCCTTGAGCGCCGATTGGTGAGCGACGATACCGGGGGCCGTATAGGCGACTGCCTCGTATACGTCGACAGCCGGCCGGCGTTGGTGGAGCACTGCGTCAACGAATTCGTGAGTAATGAAGCAGTGAGAACCTTCGTGCCCGCTGTTGTGCCTCAAGGGAGCCGGCAGCATGTCGGTACTCCACCAGTGAGGCTGATTGTAGCGTTCGACTTTGGGAGCCGCCCGTGTAAAGCCGCCACTGTCGAGTTCCCTCCCTTGGCCCTCGTGGACAATCGTCGGTGGCGTACCGTAGGGCGTCGCGCATAGGAAACTCATCTTGTCCCCATACCACTCGGCTCGTTCGCAGCCGCGCACCGCCCCCTTCCACCACACTTCGACTCGGAACGAGTGGCCGCGATCAGTCTGGAACTGCGCCGTCTCGTTCCAGAACGGATTGTTGTATGGATTACCTTTGAGTGCCTTGGCATCGTCCCCCCAGCCGTGACAGGAAACTTCGACGAGGCGCTCCCCCGTCACTCCGATCAAGTGAGCCGTACAATGCGTCGGATAGTGCATGGGCGGAAATCCGTGCCTCCACGTCGGCTTGCCGTTCTCGAACCAAAGCACCTCCAAACCGGGATGGCGATACATCGAATAGGCGGCGAAGAGTGTCCCGAACTCGCCGGCCTCGTAGAACTTGCGAGCCGAAATCGTGTGCTGCTGCCAGTAGCTCGTCTCCGCCATCATGAAGGTCCGACCCGTCTTCTCGACCGTGTCGATCAGTTGCTGGCATTCTTCGAGGTTCATCGCTGCGGGAACGGCGCAGACGACATGCTTCCCGGCGTTCATCGCGGCCACACAGTGGCGCACGTGATTAGGGGCTTCGGTGAAGATGGCGACGGCGTCGATGTCGCGAGCCTCTTTGAGCATGATCTCGAGCGAGTCGTAGACCTGGTCGCAACGATAGACTTTCCGCAACCGCTCGCGCCGCTCCGGACGCAAATCGGTCACTCCCGTCACCTGGCAGTTGGGATGCTCATGCCACTGAAAGGACGCACCGAAGCGCCCGCCGACGACGCCGATGCGCAGTTTGCGTGCGGATGACGCGGCGCCATGCACGGGAAGAGCCGCCCATGCCAGACCGCCGGCCGCGACTCCTCCCGTGACTTCCGCGAAACGGCGGCGTGAGATGGCAGGACCGTGGGAAAGATGGCGAACGTTCGAATGGGTGCTAGACGACATGATGGCATCTCCCGTCTCGCGAAGTCGGCGGTCGGACAACCTCATATCCGGCGATCACCGGATACCGGCCCCTCAGGACACTGGCGACACCATACTTGATATTGTCGTCAGAAACAAGTATCCTTCGGGGATGTCGATGGCCACCTACATCCGAGACGACCTCGCGGTTCGGCTTCGGTCGGGCACGAAGCTCCCCGCTCCGTTGACGCTGGCGGCACTCGCCGACCACTACGGTGTCAGTTTCACGCCCGTGCGGACGGCAGTTCGCGAGTTGATTGCCGAAGGGCTGCTCGAAAAGGGCCCGAATCGGCGTCTGGTGGCCAAACGACCGGCTCACCGTCACAAGCCGAGCGGGAGGAACGCGAAACCGCCGGAGCCGCCGCGCGATCCGTTCGAGCAGGTGACCGACGATTTGGTGCGCCTGAGTCTCCAGGGCGAACCGGTCTTTCTGCGCGAGGAGGCGACGGCGGAGAAGTACGGCATCAGCCGGTCATCTCTGCGGAACATTCTCCACCGTCTGGCCGGATCGGGCATGGTCGACCACATTCCGCGTCGAGGTTGGCGGCTCCGTCCGTTTCGCCAGGAGGACATGCAAGCATTTCTCGAAGTGCGAGAAGTCCTCGAGCTGAAGGCGCTCGAATTGGCTCAACCGCATCTGGCAGACGAAGATCTGCGGAAACTGCTGGACCGGAACCGAGTCCCTTCGTCAAGGGAAGAGCCTCCCTGCATCGACGACTCGCTGCATGCCTATCTCATCGAGAAATCGGGGAATGCCTATATCAAGGACTTTTTCGACCGTCATGGCCCGTATTACACGATCCTGTTCGACTGGGAGGATCAGGATCGGCAAACAGCTATCGAAACGGCTCGTCAACACCGCGACATTCTTACGGCCTTGCTCGACAAGGACTGGCAGGCCGCTCGTCAGGCTCTTTCGCACCACATTCGTTGGAACCATCCGATTCTGAGCAAGATCCGACCGGCGTGCAAGAAGCGGACCGGAAGTAGAGACAAGAGGGCTGAATAGATCGCCTCGCATTCCAAAGGAGAAACCCGATGAACCGCGCCACATCCCGTCGCACTTTCCTTCAAGCCGCAGGTCTGGGAACGGCCGCCCTGGGATGGCAAGCCGCCGCTCAGGCCCAGGACAAGAACCAGCGCAAGCCGATCCAGGGCTTTGAGGAAGCCCCCACCGACCCGAAGGCCTCTCAAGGGTGGCAACCAGTTTCCGATCGCAAGGTGCGCGTGGGGATCGTCGGTTATGGAACCTGTCGCTTCGGCGCTCAGTTCAGCTTTCAGGATCACCCCAACGTCGAGGTCGTGGCAGTCAGCGATCTGTTCCCCGATCGGTGTGCGGCATTGGCCAAAGCCTGTCGTTGCAAGAAGACATATCCATCCTTGGAAGAACTTGTGAAGGACGACACGATCGAAGCTGTCTTCGTGGCAACGGATGCTCCGAGTCACGCGAGGCACTGCATCGAGGTACTCAAGCACGGCAAGCATGTCGCTTGCGCCGTGCCCGCCGTTTGGGGGTCGCTCGAAGATGCCGACAAGCTTTTCGAAGCGGTCCGCTCGAGCGGTTTGAAGTACATGATGTTCGAAACGTCCTGCTTTCGGGCCGACTGCTATGCCATGCGACAAGTCTATCACGCCGGCGGATTCGGGCGACTCGTCTACTCCGAGGGCGAATACTATCACTATCACTCCTACCAGATCGGCTCGTACAAGAACTGGCGAGTCGGCAGCATCCCGCTGTGGTACCCGACGCATTCGACGGCCTACTATGTCGGAGTGACCGACAAGCCATTCGTCTCGGTGTCGTGCACCGGGTCGAACGCGGGCTTTCCTGCGTGGAAGCCGGGAGCCAATAGGTACAACAATCCGTTTACCGACCAGATCGCCCTTTTCGAAACGGCCGAAGGTGGAGCCTCGAGGATGCTCATGTGCAAGGGCATCCACAGCAAAGGTGGAGAGACGGGTCGCGTTTTCGGCGAGAAGGGGTGGATGGACGGCACGCAATATCGCGGCGTGATGAAAGAACTACCGAACCTCGCACGGCCTCCGCTGCCTCCCGGCGTTCGGCCGGGAGGTCATGGCGGATCGCATGGCCATCTCACCGAAGAGTTCATCCGCGCGATCCTCGAGGACCGCAAGCCGCTGGTCGACATCGCGATGGCACTCAACATGACGGTTTGTGGCATCGTGGCGCACCAGTCGGCACTCAAGGATGGCGAACGGCTGAAAGTGCCGCAGTACGCGTTGACATAGCGAAAAGGCCGCTGGAAAGTCGGCTGGCCGTGTCCCTCCGATCAACTCGCGGCGCGCGAGCATGGATCGTCAGGAGAGCTCAGCGTCTGTTCGGACACCGGAAACCGTCTGGCAAAGCCCATCCACGCCACGCCCAGCGCGCCGGCGAAGTCGCCGAGTGAACCGTCCTCGAGATACGCCGTGGTGAGTATCGGGGGGACGGTGTAGTGACGGAACACGCGTTCCATGCGTTGTCGCACGAGTTGGGAACAGTTGGGAACTTCACCTGCCAGCACAATTTTCTCGGGAGCGAACAGGTTGGCCAAATTCGCCGCCAACATCCCCAAGTGCGTTCCCAGTCGTTCCAATCGCTCCCGCAAGAGCGCATCTCCGGCTTCGGCTTCCGCAACGATATCGGAAAGCGAAACCTTGGTGCCCTTCTTCAGCAATCTCTTGTGATGCTCCGTCTGTCGGCGCGATTGGATGACCTTGAGTGTCGACTCAACGAAACTCTTGGCCGAGACGAGATCATTGGCGAGTTTCGGGCCTTCGGCGGTCGAGAAGACGAGGTGCCCCACGTTGCCTCCCATCGAATTCGTCCCGGCGTACAGCCTGCCATCGATCATGACTCCCATGCCCACGCCCGAGCGCACCGCCAAACAGACGAAATTACGACTGCCCTTTGCGCTGCCTCGCAACCATTCGGCGTAAGTGACCGCACGAATGTTGTCTTCCACAAAGACGGGAACATCGAAGACTGCCTCGAAGCGGTCTCGCACGGGGACCTGATCGAAGTCGGGAAGCGACCGATAGTGGAGAACTCGCCCGGCCTGGCAATCGACTTGTCCGGGCGCAGCCACTCCGACACTCAGGAGTGGTCGATCCGCCTGCTCAGCCAGTCGGCGGGCCAACGCGACAATTTTTTTTAAGACGGTTTCGCGAGAAACCGTGCCACGGAACGGGATTTCTTTCTGCGCAACTATCTTTCCGGCGAAATCACAGAGGACGGTGCGAGCCCGCAAGGCTTCGAAGTCCAGTCCCAAGAAGCAGCCGTAAGCGCCGTTGATTTGCAGCGACGCTCGTCGTCGAGGCCCCTTCGTCGCCTTCTCCTCGAGCAACAACCCCTCCTTCAACCACTCATCCACGTAGTTGCCGGCCATCGTCGCATGGATGTTCAGCCGACGCGCCAAATCGAACCTCAGACAGCCGCCGCTTTGGAAAACTTCATTGAGGATTCTGTTTTTCTTGGCGGCGCGTTTGGTCTCGCGGGGTCGGGGGCGCATCGTCGGTGACTCTCGGGGAACGCAGCGGTCCTCTGCAAGTATTCTGAAAACGGAATGATGAGTCGTCAAGCACCCGTCTTCCCAAGGGGGCTCTTTGTCGCGCGAGACACCGAAGCCATGAGTACGGCGCGGAATACTACTTTGGCCTTGTATGACAGGCTGTTTCACGAATAGCCCCCCACGACTTGCCTCGCCCCCTCACGGGCTGGACCGGCAGCCTTTCCTGATATTCCAAAATTAGAACTCCGAGCATTGACACTCCGAAACCGGGCGGTTACCATGCGCTGGCCGGGGACATGCGAAGTTGCATCGTTGGCTTGGCAGGCTGAGGGTAGCCGGAGGAGGCAGTCGTGAACCGCTGGTGGAACCCCTTCTGGTCGTTGGTCGTCGGCCTTGTCGCGTATGGCACGTTCGGTGGCCTGCTTTGGGCACAATCGGAGGCGGATCGTCCGGTTGGCGAAGTCACCGCCGGCATGCTCCGGCAGCAGTCGGGAAGGAGCCGGGCCGGTGGCCTCCCTTTGAACGTCGTGCCGACTCCTCAGGAAACGTATTGGCACAAAGGAGTACTCGACCTCGGGCCCGTCGAGGCAGTCGGCTTGGCGGTGGAAACGCCATCCGGCCGCGAAGACCTCCGGCTGTTGGAATCGGAGCTCGACAAGCGGCTCGCTCGGCGGTGGGGAGCTCGCCGAAGCGACAAGCCGGGCAAGGCCCGCGTTGTTTTCTCGATCGGAGCCGCGGGGCTGCCGGTCGCCACAGAGTCTGTTGCCAAACAACTGGGCACGCTGCGTGATCGGAAAGAGGCGTACGTACTCAAGTGTGTCAGCACCAGCGACGGCGACGCCATTTTGATCGCGGGCAATTCCGAGGCGTCCCTTTGGAACGGGATGGTGACGTTGGTGCAGATGATGGCTGTTGAGAAGGGCCATCTTGTTCTGCCCAAAGTCGAGATCGTCGATTACCCGCACTTCGACCGGCGCGGGTTGATCGTCGACATCGGCGGCCAGGGGTTCATGATCGGGCCGTCGCGATGGAGCTTGGAGCGATGGAAGCGATTTGTCGACTGGATGGTCGACCACAAGATGAACGAGATCTGGTTCGAGATCATCGGTTCCGGTCGCTTGATGGGAAATCTCGATGTGGACAAAGGAGAGTGGATCGGGTTCCCCGTCGACTTGAAATCGTATCCGCAGCTCGTTTGTCGAGACCGGCCGATCCGGCGATGGGACGAAAAAAGTGGCCGCATCGTCGACGATACGTACACGGCTCCCAATGTGAAGCAGGATTTCCTGCGCGAGCTCATCGACTACGGGAAAGCTCGAGGGATTCGATGCTCGCTGCTGATCGGCTACGACTACTTCGCCAACCAGCTTCCCGTCGTCTTGGGCGTGCCGGCCAACGACCCGATGCATCCGGGAGCCAATCGGATCTATGACACGCTGCTGAAGGAAATCGTCAGTCGGTACAGCAACGCCTCCGGTGTCATCCTGATCACGATCGAAAACAAGCATGTTCCGCCGGAAATGGTGGACCGTGTGGCTCAGCGCGTCCGGCACGCGAAGTCGATCATTCGCGAGATCAACCCGGAAATGGAAGTGGGAATCTTGAATGACTATCTCGAGTGGCGACCTCGAGCCGAAGTCGAGCGCTTTGCAGAGTTGATCCGCGGCCATGCCTACCAGGTCTACGCGCCGCACACGCAGCCCCAGAACAAGTCTTGGAGACGGCTCTTCGGCAGTGGCATCGTTCGCTACGAGCTCTTTTCGCAATACGCCTGGGATCACATTACGTATGTTTTTCCGGACCGCGTCAAGCGAGAACTCATGGATGCTTATGTCAACGGCTATCGTCGAGTGGTCAGCCAGTGCTGGACGTGGGATGTGACATCGCTGAACTACACCACCATGGCCCAAAATGCTTGGAATCTCAGTGGGCTGCCCGACGACACCTTTTGGGACGCCACGCTTGGGAGAACCTTTGGCGAACGCGCCAAGAAGCACATGAAAACGGCATTGGCCCATACTCGCTTCGATGTGCGGTTCGATATCGTGGCTCGCATGATCCGGCGCAACGCCATCTTCCGACCGTTCCGTTTCTGGGACATGTACAACCTGACGATCGTCGATGGTCTGAAGGACTCGATGCTGGCCGAACTCGAGGACGACGCTCGCCAATCGCTCAAAGCTGCGCAAGCCGCGTTGCCGTTGGTCTCCAATGAGGAGGCTCGTCGACTGGTCGAGTTCGTCATCACTTCGGCCGAGCGGCGTCTGTATCTGGCAACCAGCGCCAGACGCATGCTCAAGGCTCGCCTGCTCATGAGAAAAGGCAAACGCAAGAAGGCCGAAGCACTCGCGGAACTCGAGTTGGCGATCCGAGAGGGAGAGAAGATGATTCGGGCGGCCACGAAACTCGGCATCGAGTTTCCCATGGCGGTCCAGGACGACGATGTCGTCGCCGTCTATCGCGCTCTGAAGGCCAGGGTTGAAGGATGGTAGTTCCGTGCAGGTGAACCTTCCAATTCTCACCGCACTGCTTCTTTACGGCGTTTTCATGCTCGTGGTTTCCTTATTCTGGATGCTGCGAGTCAAGACGTCGGGCGATTACTTGATGGGGGGGCGGCGGCTTCCGTGGTGGGTCCAGACAGGCACCTTTGTCGCAACGGGGATCGGCACCGGTGTGACGATTGGCGCGGCCGGCCTTGCATACCGCGGCGGCTGGGCGGGCTTCACCTACCCGGCCGCCATCGGCATCGGCTTGATCTTCGTGGGATCGTTCTACGCTCGAATGCGGCGTTTTGAATTCATGACGCTGAGCGAGGAAATCGCGTGCTACTACGACAACGACCGTCTCATTTTCGGTTTCGTAAACGCCAGTTTGTATCTCTCCCAAGTCGCGTGGATGACCGTCCAGATCATGGGAGGTGGTTTTGTTCTGAGCGTCGTCACGGGACTGTCAGTGCCGATCTGCATGTTGATCACGGGCGGATTGATCGCGGCGACGGCCCTGCCGGGAGGACTGCTCACGGTTGTCTACACCGACGTCATCCAAGCGTTCGTCTTGTTCTTCGGTTTTGCGGTCCTTGCAGCAATCGCACTCCAACAGTCCGGCGGCCTCGAAGAACTGCATCGCCGAGTTCCTGACGAATACGTCTCCTTTCTGGGAGTCGATGCCGTCGGTGTCACTACCCCCATTTCGATCTTCCTCGCGTTAGCCATCTCCATTGTGGCCGACCCCTGCCGCCGACTCATCATTTACAGTGGGAGAACGGAATCGGGAGGCGTGTGGGCTTCTTGGATTGCAGGGATGATCGAGGTGCTCTTCGCGAGCCTCGTCGTCATTGTCGGGATGTATGCCTACTCGCTGAATCCCCACCTCGAGAAACAAGATCAAGCGTTGCCCTGGCTGGTAGCCGAGGTCATGCCGATCTGGCTGGCGAGTCTGGTCGTCATCGCGGTCACGGCGGCCATCTTTTCATCCGGCAACTCGAATGCCGCAACCTCGGGGACCTTCTTCATCCGGCACATCTATCCTTTGTTCATGGGAGAGGCGCCTCGAAACCCACTCCGTGTCGCTCGCTGGTCGATGGCCGGAGTCTTCCTCGCTTCGACCGCCATGGCTCTTTTTGCGCGGAGCATCGTCGATTTCGTCGTCGATGCTCTTTCGGTACTGACGAGCGGACTGGGCGTTATCATTATCTTGGGACGTTTCTGGAACGGGGCGACGCGCCAAGGCGCCCTGGCCGCTTTGATCGTATCCGCTGGTGTTTCTCTCCTGCTGCTCTTCGTCCCCGACCTTAACATCCTCTTCGAAAAAGCCGTCATCCCGGCCACTGCGTGCGGTTTGATCGCCCATGTGCTCGTAAGCCTTCTCACTCAGGGAGAGAAGACTCCATTCGAAAAAGTCGCCCAGACATTGGCTCAACAAAGACGTGGAATCGAACGTGCTTGAGGGGGATAACGTGGTGGACAAGAAGACGGTGCTCGTAACAGGAGGTGCTTCCGGCATCGGCAGGGCGATCGCGACAAAATTCGCCGGCTTAGGTGCGAATGTTGCGATCGTCGACGTGGATGAGGCGAAGGGAAATACCACGCTGCGTTCGATAAAGGAAATCAGCGATCGCGTCCGGTTTCTTCCGGCGGACGTGGGCGACACCGATGTGTTGCCCTCCGTCGTCGATCGCGTCGTTGAAGCATTCGGCAGTCTCGACGTCTTGATCAACAATGCGGCGACGAAAGGGAGCGTCGCCCCGCTGCTCGACTTCCCTCTGCCGGAATTCGTCTCTGTTCTCGGCGTCAATCTCATCGGCCCTTTTCGGCTCGCGCAGTTGGCGGCCAAACAGATGGTCCAACAGGAAACGAAAGGAACCATCATCAACGTTCTCACGATTCAGACCCGCTCGCCCCTGCCCGGGCACAGTGCCTATG
>WFWZ01000288.1 GCA_015490875.1 Planctomycetaceae bacterium | reverse complement strand
TCGTTGGGAACAGATCCTTGATAAGCGGCGGGAGTGATACCGGGAATCAGATGTCGGCGTCAAGA
Source organism: Planctomycetaceae bacterium (assembly GCA_015490875.1). Lineage (GTDB taxonomy): Bacteria > Planctomycetota > Planctomycetia > Pirellulales > Pirellulaceae > S141-3. Next base: position 38,191 of record WFWZ01000288.1, on the reverse strand, counting down.
GCAGTCTGCGTAAATCTTGGAAAAACACTTTGAAAAAGTTGCAAGAGGTTCGCCCGGGGACACTCGCATCACCTCTCGAGTACGCCGTATAGAGAGCCATGCCACGTGTCCGGAGCCTTGGTCGTTTTCGGGCGAGTCCGCTTCGGGGCCTTGGCTATGATCGCCGGGCCCCGGCATTCTGGTAGCAGCAGCCTTGAATCGCCGAGCCGATCGGTCCACTATGTCCGCGGCGTCCGCCGCGATTCGTTGACGTGGATGCGGCCTAGGGTCTTCCTGGACCAATCGATCCCGACCTCCGACAACTACGAGCTTCGCTGCCATGCCCTCACGCAAGTATGCACGGCTTACCGTTCCCATCGTTCAGTCGCTGTGGCTCTCGGCTGGGTTCGCCGCATACAGCGCCTTGACGTTGCTCAAACCCTATCCCCCCTTCTCGTATGTTCCTGAAATCCCGCTGGCGTTGGATGCCGTCACGTCCTTTGCGCTGGCGCTGCTGATCGCGTTTCGCGTCAATCGCGCCTACGAGCGTTGGTGGGAAGGGAGGACGCTCTGGGGCAAGCTCGTCAATGTGAGTCGGAATCTGGCGATCAAGATCCGCGAGTTGCCTCGAGTCCCGTCAGCGGACAAGGCGCGCATGCGCGATCTCATCGTCGCTTTCTGCCGAGGACTCAAGGACCATCTACGGGACGATCCCGAGTTGCGACGGTTGCCGGGATTCGGACGCGATTTCGAGCGGCCGGGTCACTTGCCGAGCTACATCGTGCGGCACATCTACGAGAAATTCGCGAAGTGGGATGACGAGCAGCACGTGAGGGCTGAGCAACTATGGATACTCGACTCGGAAGCTCGGTGGCTGATGGAGATCTGCGGCGCCTGCGAGCGCATCAAGAACACGCTGATGCCGATTTCCTGGCGATGGATTACCTGGAAGGCCATCGTTTTGTACTTGTTGATTCTCCCTTGGGGACTCGTCGAGAACTTCGGATGGTGGACGATTCCCCTCACGATGCTCGCCACCTACTTCTCCGTGACAGCCGAAGTCGTAGCTCGCCATGTGGAAGAACCGTTCGGCGCCGACGAGGATCAACTTGATCTGAAAGGTCTCTGCGAGGTCATCGACCGTTCCGTGAGCGAAGTGCTGCGCGAACCAGGGTCTGGGAGAGCGACACTGGATTAGCGACGAATCCGGACGCGGCCTCGACCAACAGTGATAAGGACTTGACCGGTCAGTTGGCTCGAGTGATGCTTGAGCAAATCTCGCATTGCCGCGACCTGCTCAGCGACCGTCAGCTCCACGAGACGCACAATGGGACCATGAGAGGCTCGCCGGACAAAGACGAGTTCGCCGAAGTCTTTGTCCTCCGTCACGAGGATACGATCTTCTTCCAACGCCATCGCGAGGATATCCGAGTCGCTCGCGGTCAGGTCTCGCGCCACGACCGATACCACGTCGTGTCCGTCTTCCTCGAGAAAGGCATAGAGGGCTCGCGACGAAGCGCACACGTCGAGGAGAAACCTCATCGCGACGGCGCTCCCATAATTCGTTCGTGAACGCTTTCACCAGCCACCGAGCGGTGAGCATACAGCAGACAAGCTTGAATATCCTCGGGCTCGAGAAACTCGTATTCCTCGAGGATGGTGTCCACACTGTCTCCGGCTGCCAGCATTCCCAGAATATGTTCTACGGCGATTCGCATTCCGCGAATGATCGGTTTGCCACCGAAGATGTCGGGGTTGACGCTAATACGAGCCAGCAGGCGGTCTTCGTGCGACTTGGTCACGTTGGCATTCTCCGACAAGTGGATCTCATCTCTAGCGCAGGATTGCTTCCATTATTGTCGCCTGTTCACTGGGAAAAAAGCGGCAACTCGGCCGGGCGCAAAGAACGAGCCGGGCGATTGGCCATCGCCCGGCTCGTCGTGAATCTGGTTCCGGGCCGGCGACCGAAGTTGCCGATGCATCGGCCCGGTTCCCGTCGTATTCAGTCTCGAGGCCGAATCGCGCCGGTCAGACCGCTGTAGTCGCGGCGGTCCTTGGCATGCCACAAGGGGAGGCCCATTTCCACGCGCCGGCGAAGCACTTCGATTTTTTCCTCGGATCCGGCCGGCGCGGAGGTCGGCTCGAAGTCTTCCGAGGCCTCCGGCACAAAGTCCTCGTCGTGGCCAAACTTCAAGATGGCCTCGAACACATTGCGAGGGGCTTTCATTCGTCCCATCCTCCAAGTACGTATAAAAAAACGGCTGCGCCGTCACAGGCACTTCGCCTGCGCGGCGAACACCCAAACAGGTTCTTCTTGGGAGACCGCTCCCGGTCCGTACTCACTCCCATTCGGCTGACGAGAATGGCCTTTGGGGTAGATCTTCGCGGCCAGGCGGGGCTCGCCAACCATTTTTTTCGCAACACCAGATGATTATTCCGCTTTCGCGGAGAAATGTCAACCATTTTTTCGAAGTTATAACTGAGAAAAAAACGCTTGAGGCGAGCCGTCTGGCCGACCTGACCGGCTGGGCAAAGGGCAGGGCATCGAGCGTCACTCGAATGGGTGGAAATTCCGATGATCATTCGCCAGACAGAGCTCCGGTTGCGGCCTCGCTCGCAGGGCGTGCACTTGGTGACGAGGGAGGTGCTGGAGGCCTTTCCAGAGCTGGCGGAGTTCTCATACGGCCTGCTCCACATCTTTCTCTGTCACACCTCCGCCTCGATCACGCTGAACGAGAACGCCGATCCGGACGTCCGCCGCGACATGGAGATGGCGCTGGACCGCATGGTCCCTCAGTCGTGGCCGTACGTCCATACCTGCGAAGGCCCCGACGATATGCCGGCTCATGTCAAAACCTCCCTCTTCGGAAGTTCGCTGACGATTCCCATCCGCGACGGGCGGCTGGCTCTGGGCACATGGCAAGGGATTTATCTATGTGAGCACCGGTACCATGGGGGGCCGCGTCGGATCGTCTTGACGGCCATCGGCACGGCGAGGCCGGAGGGCGATTGAGCGACCTGGAGACACGTGGTGGGTCGTCGTGAGTGCTTGCGAAACAAAGAAAACGGCCTCGAGACCGCTCATGGCGGCTCGAGGCCGGTAGAAAACTACACACCGTGTAGTGCGGATCTATGAGCGAACGGCGGCGACTTCCGCCGGTGGCGCAAGGGCCCGAGCACTCGGGTCGTGGAGTGCCGAGCATACATCAAACGAAGGCACGCAGGCTTCGCGCGATGGTGTTTCGATATTCCCCCATGGTCAAATCGGTTGGTCGTATCGGCCGGCTGCCTCCGGTTCGACCGCTTCCCAACGGGCTCCCATCAACCACTGCGGGTCGGGCGCGGAAACGGCTCGGAGGAAGCGACCTCCCGTCCGGTACCAGCCTACCTGGTCGAAGCACGTGCGTCGCAACTCCAGTAGCAACGACACCCATCCACTCTGACCGCACGCGAACGATGCGATCACGTGCCGGTGCGGCAAGGGCCTCCGGTGATAAAAGTCTAGCCCACGTTCGGCCAGGTGGCGGCCCAAAACCACATTCGTGGGCTCTCCTGTCAAAATGCCTACGCGGTCACATGGAGTCAGGTGGATCGGATAGGGAAAGGGAATCCGCCGATCTCCTCTCCGATCTGCCCCTGCCCAACCTCGCGACATCCGCTGCATCAGAAAGTCGACTTTCGCGCGGATCCGCTCATCGTGGCTCATCAGATCGGGCGAACCCGTTCGTGGCCCGGAGGTACGCGGCGAGACCACAGCTCCCATGCAACTTTCCTTTCTGGTGCCGTCCCCAACTCCGCGCATGTGAACGCGTTTTGGACGGGCGAAGGGTCCCTGAGACGAGTTCTCCAGCGCGTACCCATCCCGCAGTCGTCGTTTCCATCTGCGGGCATGTGGCGTGCAGCCGGTAGTTGTGGTACGACTTCCTCCCTCATGGCGAGGAGGCGAGTCATTGGACGAGTCTTTTCAGTGCAGCTGGGAATGGCTGCATCCAATCCCGATTGGGCAGCAGCGTGACTACTCAATAGGTAGGTTACGGAGCCGCACTTGTCAAATCGACGTCCCGCTCCCACCCGCCATCGTCGGCAACTTCCCCCGCAGAACGCGTCGGCTGCCACCGAGCCACCAGGTTGCGTTGGCGGGCCAGCCATGGCGAAGGAGAGAATCCGGCTTGAGCTGCTTCATGGAGAATTCGGCGAGCCGCTTCGGGGCGGGCTTCGGCCAACAGTTGCCGCACACCGGTTTCCGCAACGTGCCGGTAATTGGCCGCCAATGGCGCGAATTGCGGATCGACTTGAAGACCTTCCGCGAGCCACGCGAGCGCCTGTTCGAAGCGACGCTGCTGAGCCGCCGCCAGGGCTCCATTGTTGAGAGCTGCGAGCAGGTTCTGGGCGGCCGACTCATCTTGCGGGTCATACACGAGGGCCGTGCGGAAATGACGGGCCGCTTGGGCGAAACGATGTTGGGCGAGCCGAGTCACACCGCGATTGTAGTAGAGCTTGCCCAGAAGCTGCACTTCGCTGAGGATCCTCGGCTGTCCCCCCGGCACGTCAGCGCGGGGTGCGCCGGGATCCAGCCAGGTTGCCGAAGTCGATTGGACATCCAGCGTTCCCGAAGCGAGGATCAGACGATTGAAGACGTGCCCGGGTACAGAGACGATTTGCGCGTCCCAGCCAGCCCTCCGTGCCGCCTCATGATAGAGCACCGTGGCCGTGACGCAGTTGAAGTGCCCTTGGTTCAAGGTCTGGTCAACGCGAGCGCAAGCCGCGTAGTACTGGCCGCGCAACAGATCGCGGTGCAAGGCGTGCAGAAGGGCTCTCGCCTTGGCTCGAGGCTCAGGGATTCGCCGGAGCGTCTGGGCCTGCTTGTTCCACCAGAGATCGAAGCGGCGGCGTAGAAGCTCACGTTGACGCACAGATTCCACGCCGCTGGCGATCAACGCTGCATCGAAGAAGTCGTACTCGTCCAGCCATCCGTCCGCCACATCTTCCTGGAGGCGGCTGGAAGCTGACAGGCCGTCGCTCGCGCGAAGCCCGAATCCGGCATGCACCCGCTTGCCATCCGATGCCGTCCCGCCCGTTCCCAAGAGGGCGACTGTCAGGACGGCAACCCAGGCGGATCGCCCTGCGCGCTTCCTCCCACGACGCGGCTTCTCCAAGGCCATGACCTGCTTTCCGGTATGCGAAAGGCATGATCGTCTTGGCCTCCGTGCCAAGTGCACGGTTCGCGCGGGAACCGGCAGTTGACTGTTCGAGCCGCACCGTCCTTCGTTCGGCTCGAGTCCCATGCGGCTCCACAAAGCCGCTCGGAACAACTCTACGTTGCCCTCGAGCTACATGCGGCGAAAAAGCAACACTCGGGCAAGAAATAAGGGCCTCGGGCAGACCGACCGTTTTGGTCGTACCGATGGTGCGGGCAACGAGCCGCTATTGTCCGAGCGTGAACTTGGGCAGGTGGACGATTTCACCTCCTTTGAGTGCCGACTGGTGGGCGCAGAGACCGACGCACGTCCAATTGGCACTCGTCACCGCATTGGGCCAGGGATCCCGGTCTTCCTGCAACGCGCTGACCATCTCGTTCACCAGGTGCGGGTGCGACCCGCCGTGGCCCCCCCCTTGGATGAAGGACAGGTGTTCGGCGTCGTGGATCTCTTGAGGCAACGTGAACCGTCGGATCGATTCGGGCAACAGGTGCGCATAGTCGGGAACTTCGATCTTCTCCGGAATCTCCGGCTCGGGTTTCTTGGCGGTGTGCAGCACGTGGGGTTCGTTTTCGATCAAGGTCCACTCGAAGCTCTTCTTGGTGCCATAGACGTCGAAGCTCTCGCGGTATTGCCGTGCCACATCATAGAGGAACCTCCAGATGTGCGCGGTGAGATCGCTATCGAGGATCTTGATGTGGCACGTTTCGACGGCGAACCGATTACCCGACTTTTCGGCGATCGAATCGCGCACCGTCCCCGACCCGAAGCAACTCACGTATTCCGCCAGGCCGTTGACGAGTCCCAGACAGGGGCTGACGACGTGCGTCGCATAGTGCATGGGGATCATGCGTTCCCAGTACTCGGGCCAGCCGTCCATGTCCTGCGGATGCGAGGCGGCCAAGTATTGGATCTTTCCGAGTTCTCCCTTTTCGTACATCTCCTTGAGAAACAGAAATTCACGGCTGTAGACGACTGTCTCGGCCATCATGTATTTCAGTCCCGTCTCCCGCACCTTCTGAACAATCTGCTCGCACTCTTCGATCGTCGTCGCCATCGGGACGGTCGACATGACGTGTTTTCCCGCGTCGAGCGCCTGCAGCGACATTCTCGCGTGATCTTCGATCGGACTGTTGATATGCACGAAGTCGATATCCGGATCGGCCAGAACATCCGCATAGTCGGTATAGCGTTTCTCGATCGAGAACTCATCGCCGACCTCATCGAGCTTCTGACGATTGCGCCGGCAGATGGCTCCCACTTCCACGCCTTCGAGTGCCTGATAGATGGGCAGGAATTCGGCTCCGAAACCCAGTCCGATGACCGCAACCTTCAGAGGCTTGTTCATGGCTCTCCTCGCTGCAACGACGGCAAACACGTCCCCCTCGAGGCGGTAGCCAAACGTCCCGCAGCAGGCAACATGCCATCAGGTAAAGGTGAGAACGACGCCGGGGAGTTTGGTTTCGCGCCCAAAAACACAACACGCCCAATGTAACGGGCGCGCGGGGCAAGGGGAAGGGATGTGTGGTTGTTCGTGGGACGCCGTCTAGCCGCCCGCCTACTCGCCGCTGAGACGGAGGCGGTGCCCTAATTTGTCCCGTTTGGTCTCGAGATAGCGGCAGTTATGCGGGTTGACTGCGGGTACGATCGAGACTTGCTCGACCACTTCGATGTCGAAACCTCGTAGATTAAAAGCCTCGACCTTTTTGGGGTTGTTCGTCAGCAGACGCAGTTTTCTCAGCCCCAGGTCCTTCAGGATTTGCAAGCCGATGCCGTAGTCGCGCATGTCCGCACGAAATCCGAGAGCGTGATTGGCTTCGACCGTGTCGAGCCCCTCGGTGTCTTGCAACGCGTAGGCTCGGATCTTCTGCGCGAATCCAATGCCTCGTCCCTCTTGAGGCAAATAGACGAGAACCCCGGTTCCTTCCTCGCCGATCCGCTCGAGTGCCATCTGCAGTTGGTCTCCGCAGTCGCAGCGGAGCGACCGGAGCACGTCTCCGGTGAAGCAACTCGAATGCATCCGCACCAGCGGCGGCCGCTCGGCGTTCGCCACATCTCCCATCACCAAGGCGATGGGAATCTGGTCTTCGTATTCGACTTCGTACGTGATCAGCCGGAAGTCTCCGAACCGCGTGGGAAGGCGCGCGGTATCGAGCCGCCGCACGAGTTTCTCATTGACGCGCCGATGAGCGATCAACTGCTCGATCGAGATCATTTTCAGACCGTATTGCCGAGCCAGAGCTCGCAATTCCGATCGGCTCGCCCGCTCGCCCTTTTCGTTCAAAATCTCGCACAGCACGCCGGCCGGCGCGAGCCCGGCCATGCGCGCAAGGTCGACAGCGGCTTCGGTATGGCCGGCCCGACGCAGCACGCCTCCTTCCTTGGCCAACAGCAGGTGGACATGCCCGGGCCGGACGAAATCTTCCGCGCGGCTCTCCGGATCAATGATGGCACGCACCGTCGTGGCTCGCTCCGCAGCCGTAATGCCCGTCCGAACACTTCGATGGTCCAACGGAGTCATGAAGGCAGTGCGCAGCGGAGCCGTGTTTTGGCGCACGAGGGGTTCGACTTCGAGTCGCTGGCAGACGTCCGGCAAGACAGAGACGCAGAACTCTCCCTTGCCGGCGACCATGAAGTTGACGGTCTCCGCGGTAATCCGTTCGGCCGCACAGACGAAGTCTCCTTCGTTTTCGCGGTCTTCCGCGTCGACCACGATCACGACTTCGCCGCGAGCGATCGCATCGACGGCTTCTTGAATGGGCGAAAAACTCTTCGGCATCGTGTTCTCGTTTCGGGTTACCGGCCCCCCAGCCGCTTTTCGATCTCCGGCACCAGTTTGGCGACCTGGTGCGCGATGGCGACGATCTTGCCGTCGCGGTCGACCAGCATCAACGTCGGAATGCCTCGCACATCGTACGTTTGAGCCGCTTCCTTGGCTCCCTTCCCCACAAGTTGAGACCAGGGGAGATCGTTTTCTTTGAGATACTTGGCGAGCGCTTCAGGATCTTTGTCGAGGTTCACGCCGACGACTTCCAATCCTCGGTCGTGCCATTGCTGATAAACTTGTTTCACCTGCGGCATCTCACGCCGGCACGGGCCGCACCACGTCGCCCAGAAGTCGACCACCACGAGCTTCCCGCGGTAGGACTTCCAGTCGAACGGTACACCCAGATCGTCGGTCCCTTCCAGCACGAGTTCGCTGCCGATCCACTGCTTCGCTTCCTTGGTCGATCGAGCCAGCTTCTTGCCGTATCGTCGCAACTCCGCGTCGCGGCTCTCGGCAAACAACCGCCCGAATCGCTGAAACTGTTTTTCGCGAGCGGCGTCATCTTCGAGCTGGTTGATGGCGCGGACCGTCGCCGAGGCCGCTCGGAGATATCGACCATCGAGCGGCTTGAGCTGCCCGAACATGTCGAACAACTCATCGAGCAACGCTTGGACTTGGCGAGTCTCCAGTTCGCCCGAGTTCAACGCTCGGGCTTGGAGAGCATAGAACTTGGCTTGTCGAGCCACACGAGCATCTTCATCGGTGGCGAGCCGCTCGGCCCATTGGGCAAGCCGGCGATCCGCCTCAGCGTCTCCGTCGAACGCCAACTCGTTCAAGGTTTCGAGCAACGTCCCAGCTGCCAGACGCTTGTCACCCGCGTTGCGAGCCTTCTGTAGGAGTCGTTCGGCCGCTTCGGCGACGGCTTGTTTGAAGGGCGTGCGCGCGCGAATCGACTTCGGTTTGTCCGCCATGTCGACAAGGAAGATGGCGAGTTCCTTGGCCGAGGCATCGGGAGGCGCTGTATAGGGATTGGCATCGACTTGGGGGAGAGTCTCGGACTCCTCCTTTTCTTCTTGGTTCGACGTCTCGCTCGAAGACGGAGGTTCGGTAGCGACACCCGTACTGACCCAATACGTCGAGGCACTCCGGGGGGCGCGATCGAGATCCGGCTCCCAGGGCGAGTTCGTCGAAGGCGCATCGAAGAGGCCTCCCGTCTTCGTGGCCCCGCTTTGCTTCAGGTTCTTCTCGAGGTACTTCCGGAGCGTATCGGCGCTGTAATGGAGTCCCACGACGACGCCGTTGGGATCGACGAGGATCGAAAAGGGAATCGACTGCACTCGCCACTTCTCTGCCACGACGCATCGGTCGGGTTCCGTTGAGAACGCCACGGTCCAGGGAAGAGACAGCCTCCGCAGGGCGGCCTGTGCTGCAGATCGGTTTCGGTCGAGGTTGATGCTGATGATCTCCAGCCCCAGGGGATGGAACTCGTCGTAAAGCTTGCGGAACTGCGGGAGTTGTTCCTCCCAAGCGGGAGCCTGCGATGCCCAGAACTCGACAAGCACGACTTTGCCGCGGTAGGCGTTCCAGTCGAGCGGTTTTCCGTCGGCCAGCGCCAGTCCTTCGACCGCAAGCGGTTTGCCGACGAGGTCGAGCCGCGTGCGTACGTCTTGCACCTCCTGCTTGGCCGCGGCCTGAATGCGCGGGTCGGCATGACTGGCGAACATCCGTTCGATGACGTCGCACGTTTGCCGAGCCAGGTCGTACTGGCCGCCGTGTTCCAGGGGGAAGAGGGCTTGAGCCAGATTGAACAGCACCGGTTCCCCGGCCTCAGGAATCTGCTCGACGGCACGCAGGGCGTCCTGAAAAGCCTTCTCGGTTTCGGGAGTCCGGTTCCGTGCGACGGCCGTGACTTTCTGAGGAAACTCCAGCTTCAAGATGGCGACCTGCTGGGCGAACTCACCGGCGACCTTGACAACCTCGGGGTCCTGACTCTTGGCCAGAACGCGCGAGGCGATTTCCAGCAGCTTCAAGGACTCCTTCGTGTGGCCCGTGTTGTTGAGGACGGCGGTCGCGTTTTGCACGGTATCGACCATCGAGCGGTCGGGCGTGCCTTCTTGCAACAACGTTGTAAACTTTTGCATTAGTCGGTCGATGTCCACCGTGCCGCCACTGGCGAGTCGGCCAATTTCGATCGACACCGACAACTGCCGTCCATCTTGAACAAGCCGTGGATCGCCGGCGTTCTCTAGCGTCTTTGCAAACGCCACGACTCGCTGGACAGCCTGACGGTCCCCCAGACCGATCAGTCCCAGCATGGCTTCCTGCTTGGCATGAGCCGCCCGATACTTGATCTCCCGATCGTCCGATTCCGCATACGCCTTGTCAGCCGCCTTCTCCTTGGCCATCATCGCCATCCGGATACGTTCCCGCGCAAGCCCCCGTTGTGAGGGGTCGATAGCGGTTTGAGCGATCTCCTGAATGCTGCTGTCGACCGACCGGATGAAATCGAGAAGTTGTTCGGGGGTTCCCTCAGGGACTTCGTAGGAATTGAGTTGGTCGGCGGACATCGACGGAGGCGGTTTGGGCGGCTCGGAGTTCGACGTCGCACCACCGGTACTGCTGGCAGGCGATTTCGAAGGCACCGAGGACCGGGATGGCGATGATGGGCTTGCTGGCGGCGAAGTCGGTCGCGTTACTGCGCTGGATCGAGAAGAAGATGTGTTCGGATTGGACGCGGTGGAATCGCCGACGTCCGGCGGGGTGGAAGAAGCCGCAGGCTGCGAGCTCGAAGAGGCGGATGTGTCCGGCGGGGAGTTCGGCGTCGAGGCTGTCGGCTGGGAGCTGGCGGATGACTCATCATCTTCGACTACTTCGTATCGCTTGGCACTGGCTTGTTGGTCCGAGTCCGCTGACCGTTGGCACGCGGGTATGGCGAGGAGCAGAGCCACGATCAACGACAGCGCCCATGGCCATCGCGGTCGGAAATCCTCTACGGCTGTCAAAAATCCGGATTGGTTGCGGGGGCCGTCTGCGGTGCCCATAGCAGAATCCTTGCGGTAGGAGAGAAAGCGTTGGCGCGGCGGGCTCAAGCCGCCACCGTAGTTTCCCCATTGTACGGCATCCACCCTCGCTCGGCATCCCCGATTCTTGTACGCTGGATCCGACTTCGGCGTTGGACTTGGTCGCTGCTTCCTTTCGTGCCGGCACATGACCGCATCACTTGGCGTGTTTCTGGAGCTATTGCCGCTGGTCGATCCCCTGACCGCCTTTCTGGTGGCGTGGTGGACGGTCGTCGGTGCGATGATCGGCAGTTTCGTCAACGTCGTCGTCTGGCGTCTACCTCGAGGCGAGAGTCTTTCGCGCCGAGGGTCGCACTGTCCCTTTTGCGATCGGCCGATTCGGTTCTACGACAACATTCCGGTACTCAGCTATTTTGTGTTGGGCGGCCGATGCCGCGACTGCCAAGCACCCATCTCCCCGCGATACCCAATCGTCGAAGCACTCTTCGCGTTGTTGTTCCTCATCGTGGCTCTTGTCGAGGTGGCAGGAGAACTCGCCAACCTTCCGTTGCCGGACAGTTGGAACTACCGTCCGACATTGGCGGTGATTTCTGCGACGCAGACTTTGCACCTCATTCTCCTCAGCACGCTCCTGACGGCCCTGCTGATCGAACGGGACGACTGGCCCGTCCCTTGGAAACTCTTCACCCCCGCTCTTTTGGTTGCCGTCTCAATCCATCTCGTTTTTCCCGACGTGCCGCCGGATGGGCGGCTCCCCTTTTCGGTTTCGGCGCTGACGCCGCGAGTGCGCACAGCCATGCTGCTCGGTTGGGACGCGGTGGTTGCTTTCGCCCTCATCCTCCCGGCACGTCGCTGGGCCTCCCGCTGGTTTCCACTCTCCTGGTCTGCTTGCGTGTTGGCCCTCCACTTCACATGCCACTGGCAGCTTGCAGCGTGGGTGACGGCCGCCGGGGCTGTCAGTTTGGCGATCGGTCACTGGCAACGACTCCTTCGGCCCGGGCGTCTTTTCGGGCTGTTGTTTTGGTGGGGGCTGGCCGGTATCCTGGGCTGGCGCCTCTGGAGCGAAGCATTCGGGTGGACTTCGCCAGCGGCGCCTACCTGGAGTTGGCTGGGAGCGGTCGCTCTCATGGCGTTGGGTGCCGTGGCGCTTCGCCCTCTTCGGCCGGCCACGCGGACACCTCGCCGCCTTCCTTTGGAGACACGCGCGCTCCCAGCGAAAGGAGAATTGATGACCGACCACGACCGCATGCGCGACGCCATCTTGCAGTCTCCTACCTACCGATTGCCCGAACTCGACACCGAGTTCCTTCAGCGACCGGAGTTGCGGCCGGTGCGCGTCCAGTTGGAACTTCTTAAACCCGAAATCATTCTCGAGGAAGAACGCATTCACTCGACCGTGGTCGTTTTCGGCGGGACGCAAATTGTGGAACGGGAAGAAGCCCAATCGCGGCTCGAGGCGGCAAGAGCGGCCCTCGCCCAGGCCCCCGACGATCCGGCTCGGCAGCGAGCCGTCTTGCGTGCGGAGCGCATCTTGGCCAAGTCGCATTTCTACGACGAAGCCCGCCAGTTCGCGAAGATCGTCTCGGAAGCCTGCCAGTGCAATGGCCAGTGCGAGTTCGTCATTGTGACTGGAGGTGGCCCCGGAATCATGGAAGCTGCCAACCGTGGCGCCTTCGACGTCGGCTCAAAGTCGATCGGACTCAATATCACCCTTCCCGAAGAACAACTCCCGAATCCGTACATCTCGCCCGAGCTCTGTTTTCAGTTTCACTATTTCGCTATGCGGAAGATGCACTTCCTTCTGCGAGCTCGAGCTCTAGTCGTGTTCCCTGGCGGCTTCGGCACATTCGACGAACTCTTCGACGCGCTGACGCTGCGCCAGACCAACCGCATGCAGGACATCCCCATCATCCTCTACGGAACTCAGTATTGGCACTCGGTCATCGACTTCCAGAAACTAGCGGACGAAGGGGTCATCCGCGACGAGCACCTCGATTTGATCCGGTTCGCCGACACGCCTCACGAGGCTTGGGAAATCATTGCCCGATATCACAACGTCGACCCCGAGACGGGCAGTCCATGCCATGCCACCGACGCTTGCCCACCCCCTCAAGGTCCGACACCCTAAGCGCAGTCACCCGGATCGTGGTATGGTTTCCATTCCTGTTCCCGTCTTATCGACGAACCATTTCGTTTCTTCCTTCCATTTCGTCATTTCTTCCTTCCATTCCGCGAGGAACCTTGGCCATGACATCCGACCGCCGATCGTGGAAACTCGGTGAGCTCGTCGCCCGCATTCCGGCAGCCGCTCGCATACTCGAATCGCATCGGATTGACTACTGTTGCGGCGGCGACCGGACGCTCGAGCAAGCTTGTCAAGACGAACAACTCGATCCCGACTCGATCCTCGAGGCGATCGATGCGGCCCAACGCGAGGAAGAAACTCGGCAGAGTGCTAGCTCGATCAACTGGCTCGAACGGCCTTTGGGTGAACTATGTGATCACATCGAGCAGACACACCACGCGTACCTCAAGCAAGAACTGCCACGACTGACCGAGCTGGTTGCCAAGGTGGTGGCCGCTCACGGTTCGGAACACCCCGAGTTGCACGACGTGCAACGGCTTTTCGGGGCACTGCGAGCCGAACTCGAGCCGCATTTGATGAAGGAAGAACGAATTCTCTTCCCCGCGGTTCGGATGCTCGAGCAGTCGGAATTGTCTCCCGCGTTTCCCTTCGGGTCGGTGGCCAACCCGATCGGCGTCATGGAGCACGAACATGACCAGGCCGGTGCCCTGCTGAAGCAGCTTCGACAAGCGACGGGCGATTATCGCGTCCCCGAGGATGGTTGCAGCGCTTATGAAGCCCTCTATCAGGAACTCCAGACGCTGGAACAAGACCTCCACCAGCACATCCACAAAGAGAACAATATCTTGTTCCCTCGAGCCAAACAGGCGGAATCGACGGCTTGAAGCACCGCGTGCCATTGCGAGTTGCTGACAAGCATGTGTCGCGTGGCCGATTGCAAAAGAACCGATCGGCTCGGCTGGAGTCTCACCCTCCCAACTCCCTCCTCGGCGCTCCCTGCGTCTTTGCGAGAGACGCTCTTGGGGAGCTCTGCAGAGGCGCTGAGTTCGTCTCGCGCAAAGACGGGTCTCGCGCAAAGACGCCAAGACGCAAAGAAGAAAGGAAGCGTAGAGAAGGCTGAGAGTCTGGCGAGGATCGCGCTCCATGCCTTCCTGCTTTTTATATCCCAACTTCCCCCTCCGCGTTCCCCGCCTCTTTGCGAGAGTCCCCCCTCTGCGCTCTCCGCGTCTTTGCGAGAGACTCGCTCCGCGTCGCTGCGAGAGGACCCTCATCCGCGAAACTGGAGCTCTTTGAGCATCTCCTTGAGGGCATCTTTCTGCTTCGCCAGCGTCGCTTTCGGTCCAGTGATCTTGATGAAATACTGCCCTTTGTTCGGTGTCACAACGATGGCACCGAGCATGCGGTAGTCGGAACGCAGTTTGGCTGGAGCTCCTGAGAAGGGTCCGCCGCGCCGTTCGCGAAAGGTTCCTTCCAAGTCGACGATGCGCACCTTCACTTTGCCGACGTTGAATTCCTCTTCCTCACTGCGAGCCACCTTCGCGAACTGCCCTTTCCAACGATCGATGTTGGCGGCTACCGATCCGCCGGCTCCCATGATGGTGACTCGACCCGCATCTCCTTTGCCCTCGGGCGGCCGAACGGCAAACTCGTATTCGATGATCCGAAAGCGCGGCTGCCGTTTTTCCCACGATTCCGGCGCTTTCAATGTCAAAGCGCCGTCCGCCAGGCGAATCGTGGTCGGGGACCGGTCGGATTTCGAGGCGTCCTCGGCGCAAGCGATGCGGGTGGCCGGGCCCGACGTGAGTCCCACGAGGCCCGCCGCCACCGTCAGATAGAGTGCTCGCATAAAACCGGTAAGTCGTGCGTTTACCATAGCCATCCTCCTGTTCCTCCCTTTTTGGCTCTTGTCAACAACGAGCGACGGCGTGCTACCGTCGAACACGTCGTGGCTCGTTTCTGCCTGACCGTAGCTGTCACGATACCAGAGTCGATCGAATCGCGTCAGGCGGGAATGTTCGCTCAGTCGTGATGTCTAGTATACTCGAAAGCTCGAGATGCCTTTCCGATGGCTTCCACCGATCCCTTCCTTTTGCGTTTCAGGAGTCACCCTGTGCGGCTGTCGCGATGCTCCCGGATCTCACAGGCCCCCGCTCGTACTAAACCCTCGTCTCTGTCGAAGACTTTCCCGTCGATGCTATGGATATTGTTGCTCGTCTCGGCGACTGCCGCGTGGTGTCGCGCTGACGATCCTACACAGCTTTCAGCTCAGTGGTGGAAGCCCTATCGAGGGGCCGACGCTAGTGGGCCAACCGTTTTGGGGTATTGGAACTTTGACCGCAAAGGGCCTGAATGGCTGGCTGATGGTTCGAGTCATCATCACGGTACGACGGCTCGAGGAGCCGTATGGTCATCGGAGGGCCGTTTCGGCGGATGTCTGGACACAGGAGCGGCCATTGGGAAAGGAGCTCGTCCCTTTCTGACGAAACCGCATGCACTCTTGGTCGCCAACTCTCCGGTGCTTTTTCCTGCTCGCGCTTTTTCCGTCGAAATGTGGATTCACCCCAAAGGGGAACATGCCTTTCCCGCCGAACTTGCCCCCGTGCTACTCGATTCCAAGTACGTGCCGATCAACCACACAGGCTTCATGTGGTCGCTTTCCCGAGCCCGTGGAGGACGCCGGCAAATGGTCGTGGAGATCGGACTGGGAGATCGCTCCGAGACGTGGTATTCGCCGCCCGTTGCGCTCGAGTCGCGGAAGTGGCACCACATTGCCTGGAGTTACGATTCGCGGGGGACCGTGACGTTTTACCATAACGGTTCCCAGATTGCTCAGGTCCACCGCGATCGCGCCGGTCCGATGGCGAACGGGAGTCGCCTCCTGGCGATCGGCGATCGTCAAGGTTCTCTCTACCGTCCTTTTCCCGGTCGGATCGATGAAGTCCGTATCACGGCAGCACCGCTGGACTTTCGCCCTCTTCGCATCACGTCGCGACGGCCGAGGATCGTGGAACCGAGAATGGCCGAAGGGACTCGTCTCGAGCTGGAAATCACCAACGCCACGGAGTCGCTGCTTGAGGGTGGCACGGTGACCGTAGAGTTGGAAGGTCGGCAGTGGGCCCGTCAGACACTGCCGACATTGAGACCTTTTCAGCCTTACCGGCTCGACGTGCCCATCGATACCCGTTTACGCCCGGCGGAGTATGCAATCGGCGTCAGCGTCACGCTTCCCGATTGGCCGGTTTCCGGTGAATCTTTGGTGTCTCGCACATCGATTCCCATGACGCTCGTAAAGCGACCTCTCCCCCATGCGTTTCCTGTCGTGATGTGGGGCATCGGCGGCGTCGACTCGGTGGTGCGCGAACTCCCACGGCTCAAGCGAATCGGATTCACGCATTGTTTGGGACTTCGCATCGACTACAGCCGCGTGTGGAAAGAGGGGCCAAAGGCACTGCCGGCGGAACCGGAGGACATCAATGCGGCTCGAGTCATGCTCGATACGGCGCTCGAAAGCGACCTCCGTATTATCGCTTCACTTTCCCCCGGACACTGGCTTCGTTCGGCACCTGAAGGGAAGCCGTTTCTACGTGTCGATCGCAACGGCCGGCCGTATGCGCGTCCAGACGTCAGTGGATTATTTCCTCGAGTCCAGCAGTTTTGCTACGACACGGGCCGGGCGATGGCTCGAGCCTACGGAGATCATCCCGCGTTCGCGGCGGCACTGATTCATACGGAAACCCGCGGAGCTTCCCAGCTCTCTTTTCACCCGCTGGAGATCGAAGCGTACCGCAAGAAGACCGGACGAGAGATTCCCGACGAGGCGCGCAGTAAGCGCGGAGTCCATTATCGAAAGTTGACAGGATTCCCCGAGGATCGTGTCGTGGCGGACGATGATCCGATTCTGACATTCTACCGTTGGTTTTGGCAGGAAGGGGATGGCTGGAATGAGCTTCACACGCGGCTAGCTGCCGGGTTGCATGAAACGATCCCGAACCGCCGAGACTTTTGGACGTTCTACGATCCTGCGGTTCGCGTTCCCAGTATTTCCGGAAGTGGCGGAGGGGTCGACGTTCTTTCCCACTGGACCTATACCTATCCGGACCCCATTCGTATCGGTTTGTGTACGGACGAGCTCTTCGAGATGGCTCGAGTCAATCGGCGCGGTCAGCAAGTGATGAAGATGACGCAGATCATCTGGTATCGGTCGCAGACGGCGCCGCTTGGGAAGCGGCCGGCTACCGGCGACTCTCCCTGGGTCGATCGCGATCCGGATGCGGCCTATATCACGATCGCTCCCATGCACTTGCGAGAGGCCTTCTGGTGGAAGATGGCTCGGCCCATTCAAGGAATCATGTACCACGGTTGGCAGTCGCTGGTACCCACCCAGTCGAAGAGTGCTTACCGCCTGACCAATCCGAACGCCCAGGCCGAACTGACGAGGCTCATTCACCAGATCGTCCAGCCACTCGGACCGGCGCTTCGTCAGATTCCCGATCCACCCTCGGATGTGGCGTTTCTCGAGAGTTTCACTTCGCAGATGTTCGCGGGCCGAGGTACTTATGGCTGGAACCACTCGTGGGCTGGAGACGCATACCACGTCCTCATGTATGCTCGCCTTCAGCCGCGTGTTCTCTACGAAGAGTCTCTGGTGGCAGGAGGCCTCGAGGGTGTTCGCGTCTTGGTTCTGACCGACTGCGACGTATTGCCTCGGTCGGTCGTGCAGGCCGTGCATGCGTTTCAGAAAGCGGGTGGGCTCGTGGTCGGCGATGCCGAGTTGTGCCCGGCGATCCAGCCCGATTACGTCATCGAACGTTATCGGCGTACGGGGAAGGCGCACGAGGACAAGAAGGCATTGCAGGGCCGAGCAGACAAGCTTCGTCGCTGGTTGAAGGACCGTTACCGCTGGTACGTCGACAGCGACGATTCGGACATCGTTGTGCGGCGGCGCCGCTTCGGATCGACCGACTACATCTTCGCTGTCAACGATCGCCGTACGTACGGCACGTACGTTGGCTCTTACGGCCTTGTGATGGAGGACGGCCTTCCGTCCAGCGGAACCATCACGCTGCAACGCCCCTCTGGATATGTCTATTCGTTGACCGACCACCGGCAAATCGCCGTATCCATGTCGGGTGAGCAACTGACATATACCTGTCATCTCGGTCCTGCGGAGGGAACGGTCTGGATGGTCACGGAGCGGCCGATTCGCGAGGTGCACGTCGAGGCGCCGTCGCAAGCAGAGCCGGGCAAGTCGATCGAGGTCGCCATTGCGGTCACGGACGGAGAAGTGCCGCTCGATGCTGTGGTGCCGGTTCGAGTTGACATCGAAGACCCCGAAGGTCGGCCAGGCGAGTTCACTGGATACTATGGGGCGGCCGGTGGACGACTGACGATCCCGTTCGATTTTGCAAACAATGACCGGACGGGAGTCTGGAGGATACGCGTGCGGGAGTTGGCTTCCGGGCGCGTGGGCGAGGCATACATCGAGGTGCGACCGAGACGCTGATTCCTTCCGGGGGGCCTGCGTGGCTCGACGCCTTGTTTCGGAGGGGGCGAGGTATGAAGCCGCCGTTGGACTCTATCGACAGATGCGAACCAGAGGGAGATCGCGATGTTTGAGAAGTTCCGTGTGTACAGGAGACGACGTCGTCGTGGAAGCTATGGGCTCAGCGCGTGGCTTTGGTTGCTCGCGGGTCTGGTCTTCTTCTCCGGCGGTGCGCTCGATGAGTCGGCTTCCATAGCGGCTCCACCCAAACCCAACATCGTGTTCATCCTGGCCGACGACCTAGGATATGGCGACTTGGCCTGTTATGGTCGACCGGACATTCGGACTCCGGAACTCGACCGGCTGGCTTGCCAGGGCATTCGGTTCACGGCGCATTACGCCAACGGCGCCGAGTGTACACCGACGCGTGCGGCCTTTCTGACCGGGCGGTACCAACAGTGGATCGGAGGTCTGGAGTGTGCGATTGGCACGGGCAACGTTGGCCGCTATGACGATGCGAAGCGACTTTCAGACCGACATGACTTGGGGCTCCCGACGTCGATCCGGACGTTGCCTCGGATGTTGAAAGAAGCCGGTTACCAGACCGCCATCACCGGAAAGTGGCACCTTGGCTACGAGCCGAAATTCGCCCCTCATTTGCATGGGTTCGACTATGCGTTCTATTGCATCGGGGGCGGTATGGACTATTTCCATTACTTGGACAATCTCGCCTATTACAACCTGTTCCGTAACGGCCACCCCATTTCGGCCGAGGGGTACTTTACCGATTTGGCGACGGACGAGGCGATCCGGTTCATTCGGCATCGGGACAAGAGCAAACCTTTTTTCCTCTATCTTCCCTACACGTGCCCCCATGCGCCGTTTCAGGGACCGCAAGACCGGCGGCGCGACCCGTTGCCGCTCAATTCGCCGTTGTGGAACCAAAGCAAAGCACCGCCGAAGACGTATATTGCGATGATCGAACACATGGACCGGCGGATCGGCGACTTGCTGCGCATTCTCGACGAGGAGAAGCTTACCGGCAACACGCTCGTCATCTTCGCCAGCGACAACGGAGGGACGAAGAGTGCTCGGAACGCGCCACTATCCGGTTTCAAAGGGATGACGTATGAAGGGGGGATCCGCGTCCCGGCGATTGCCCGGTGGCCGGGCGTCATTCCTTCGGGAAAGGTATCCAGTCAGATCTGTGTCACTTTTGATTTTACGAAGTCGATTGTCGCCGCTGCGGGAGCGCACGCTTCGGACGCCACGCCGCTCGAGGGTATCGACATCATTCGCCACGTTGCCGAAGGACGCTCGGATCGAGAACGGCTGCTGTTTTGGCGCAAGCCTCGAGGCGACACGGTGTGGATGGCCGCACGGGAAGGGAAATGGAAATACGTGGCGAGGCGCAAAGGAGAACGGTTCGAGGAGCACTTGTTCGACATCGACGCGGACGTCGCAGAGAAGCATGATCTGAAGGATCGGTTTCCGCAGCGATTGGAAAGGCTTCGAGCAGCATACCGGCAATGGGAAAAGAGGGTACGGGCTCACCGCCGCGGGCGTGAGTGAACGGGGAAGGGGCATGCCATTCCAGGCAGGCGGGTATGGAGCGGACGAGACCAACCGTGACGCAAGCAATGCGATGGGGCGGGGCGTGGTTCGCGCTGGTGATGGCATGTTTCTTGTTGGCAGGTGCTCCGCCGCCTCACGTCAATGAGTCGCACTATTGGGTCAAGGCGCGACACTACCACGACCCGAGCTTTGCCGCCGGAGATTTGTTCGTCGAGTCTCAGGATGCGCACGCGCTCTTTTTGGCCACCTTCGGGCGGCTAACGCAATGGACAGACTTGGAGACAGCGGCCTGGTGGGGGCGGTGGACCGTCTGGATTGCTCTCGCCGGATCGATGATGGCGCTTGGGGCTGCCCTCGACTTGGGCGCAGCCGGTGCCGTAGGCGTCGGGCTGTTGTTGATCGCATTGCAGCGGGCGACGCCGATGGCCGGGGAATGGATGATCGGGGGCGTCGAAGCCAAAGGGTTGGCGTTCGCGCTTGCATTGCTGGCGGTTGCCTGTGTGACGCGCGGGAGGTGGGAGTGGGCGCTGGTGATGGCTGGAGCGGCTGCCGGATGGCATGTTTTGATTGGGGGATGGCTCCTTCTGTTGACCGTGGTTGGTTCGGTGGTGGCGTTGGGTGGGAGTGTCTTGCGACGACCGAGTTGGCTTCCGGCGGCGGCCGTGGCCATTGTTCTGTCCGCAATCGGCTGGTGGCCCGCCTGGCAATTGAACCGTGGCGTGCCGGCCGAGGTAGCCGCAGAAGCAGCAGTCGTCTATGTCTACCGTCGGTTGGCCCACCATCTGGTTTTCCAGCGGTTTCCCCTTTCTGCCATCGCGGCTCATTTTGTGGCGTGGGGTTTGTTTTCGGTCGGTTGGTTTGCGCTGCGAGGCGAGCGGGCGGTGCAGCATGTGGGAAAACTCGTGTGGGGAGCCGCTGGGCTTTTGTTGGTCGGCATTGCCATCAGTCTTTGGGGTGAGTGGTCTCCCAAGTCGGCAGCTCAAGTGGCCAGGTTCTACTGGTTTCGGACCTCGGACTGGCTGTTGCCGGTGGGGTTGTCGGTCTTGGCGGCGCGAGCAGCCCCACGTACGAGTTCGAGTTCCCGAGACGGCTGGAGATTGGCGGCCGTGGGTCTCGTGGCGTTCGGCCTCTTTTGTGGAATCGACATCCGGCATCAATGGAAGATCGACGTTCCTCCAGCCGCACAACAGGGTGGGCTGTTTCGCCGCGAGTCTCCGGAGAAGTGGCGGGAGGCACTGGCAGAATGGCAGGCCGTTTGCCGCTGGGCCGGGGAGCATACGGCACCGGGAGATGTATGGCTGACGCCGCGCCACCAACAAACATTCAAATGGTATTCGGGGCGGGCCGAGGTGGTGAACTGGAAGGATATCCCGCAAGATGCACGATCCGTCGTGCAATGGTGGGAACGCTACCAGGAGGTGTATCCTCGTGAGGTCGTACGGTATGGACTCGTCGCCCATGGGGAAAGCGGGCTTCGTCGCCTGGCAGTTCGCTATGGGGCCCGTTGGATCCTGATCGACCGGCGATGGTCTCAAAGGCCGCTGAGTTGGAAACGCGTCTATCCTGAAAGGCTGGACGTGTCGACGCGCTTTGTCGTTTATCGAATTCCGACGGACGATCAGTCACTGCGGAGGGGCAGAGATGGTGGATAACCGAAGAGAGCGCCATGTCCTGGACTGTCTCGTGGAACGTCTCAAACTTCCGCTTCCCGGCCGTGCCGCCCACCGGCGGTTGGCACCCTCGCTGGCGTACGGGCGTCATGCGGGGCCTCCGAGTCCTTCGGCCAAACGAGCGGCCGTTGCCGTGTTGCTGTACCCCGACGAAACAGGCGGGTGGTCCTTTCCGCTTACGGTGCGGCCCGATCACATGAAGGACCATGCGGGTCAGGTCTGCTTGCCGGGCGGGGTGCTGGAGTGCCGAGAATCGGCGGAAGTGTGTGCGCTACGAGAGACCGAGGAGGAGCTGGGAGTGCCTCCGAGTTCCCTCAGGAGGCTCGGGATCCTGACTCCCGTTTACGTTTTCGGTACGAATTTTCTCATGCAACCAGTCGTCTTTGCCGCGCAAGAGCGTCCGCAATGGGATCCTTGTCCTGATGAGGTAGCTCACGTGTTGGAGGTGTCGCTGAAGGAGTTTCTGGCATGGCCTGAAGCGTCGAACCGGAGGATGACTCGGAGCGGGCTTTCGTTCGATGCTCCAGGATGGCCCTGGCACGGCTTTTGGATTTGGGGAGCGACCGCGATGGTACTGGCTGAGTGGATGGACGTGGTCCGCTCGGCGGTTGCTTGTGACGGTCCGCGTTAGAGTTATACTGCACCTCACGGTCGAGGTTTGCAGAGAAGGGATGACAGAAATGATTCGCGTGGGGATCTTGGGTGCGACGGGGTATACGGCACGAGAGTTGATCCGAGTGCTGCTGCGGCATCCGGAAGTGGAGATTCGCGTATTGACGAGCCGCCAAGAGGGGCGGCCTCGTGTCTCGGCAGTCCATCCGCAATTCGCCGGTCGACTCGAGCTGGAACTCGTGTCGGCAGACCCACTCCAGGTTGCCGCGGAAACAGACTGCATTTTCAGTTGTCTGCCTCACGGCGCTTCAGCAGACGTCATCGCCCAGTTGGCAGACAGCGATGTGCGGGTCATCGACTTCAGTGCCGACTACCGGCTGGATGATGCCGAGACGTACGAGGAGTGGTACGGCAAACGCCATCCCGACTCGCAGCGGTTGGGCAAAGTCGCCTACGGACTTCCCGAACTCTTTCGGCCCGCTATTCGGGAAGCCCGGTTGGTGGCCAATCCCGGCTGCTATCCCACGGCAGCCATCTTGGCTCTGGCTCCGTTGTTGAAGGCCGAGGTCATCGAGCCCGATTCGGTGGTCGTGGATGCCAAAAGCGGCCTTTCGGGTGCGGGCCGCACGCCCAAGTTGACGACGCATTTCGTCGAGGCAAACGAGAACGTCACGCCCTACTCGGTGGGACGTCACCGGCACACGCCGGAAATGGAGCAAGTCTTGGGGAGGTTTGTAGGCCGGCGACCTTCGCTCCTGTTCACGCCTCACCTGGTTCCCATGGACCGCGGCATTTTGGCCACCGTGTATGCCAACCCGACGGTGGAGAAGAGTGAAGACGAGTGGCTTGATTTTCTCGAGGCGTTTTACCGGGACGAGCCGTTTGTCCGAGTTGTGGAACACTTGCCAGCGACCAAGGACACGCTCAGTTCCAACTATTGTGACCTCACGGTTCGTCGCGTGCGTGGCAAGCTCGTTATCTTTTCGGCCATCGACAATCTGGGAAAGGGGGCCTCGGGGGCGGCGGTGCAGAATCTCAATGTGATGTTCGGCCTTCCCGAGACGATGGCACTTTGAAGATGGGGACGGGGTCGAAGCGCGACCTGGGACGTACGGCACACGACGAGGGAGGAGGTCATGGAAAGCGGCGGCATCCGTCCACCGGCGCCATTTCGTGCGGCGGGGGTCCACTGCGGAATCAAGCCCGAGGCACTCGATTTGGCGGTCGTCTGGTCCGAGTCGGACCTGGTGGCGGCTGGAGTCTACACGCAGAACCGAGTGGTGGCGGCGCCGGTCCAATGGTGCCGGCAGCGGACGCCCAGTGACCATGTGCGGGCCATCGTGATCAACTCCGGTAACGCTAATGCCTGCACGGGTGAGCGAGGGGCTGCGGACACCGAGACCATGGCGCGGTGGACGGCCGAGGCGATCGGAGCGCAGCCGGAGCAGGTGCTCGTGATGTCGACCGGCATCATCGGCGAGTTTCTTCCGATGGCGGCACTGGAAGAGGGCATCCCGCGTGCGGTGGCGGAGTCTCGAAGTGATGCAGCCGCATTGGAGGAAGCAGCGCGAGCCATCCTGACGACCGACCGCGTGATCAAGACGGCCCACAGAGAAGTGACGCTCGGGGATCGGCGCGTCGCGTTGACCGGGATAGCGAAGGGAGCCGGCATGATCGGGCCTCGAATGGCCACGATGCTCGCCGTCATCCTGACCGACGCAAAACTGTCACTCGAGTCCGCCCAACGGCTGCTTCGTGCTGCCGTGGACCGATCGTTTCACTGCATCAGCGTTGAGGGTCACACAAGCACCAATGATTCGGTGGTCTTGTTGGCGTCGGGCGATGTGGAGGTGTGCGACTCAGAGGAAGAGTTGATCCTAGGCGACGCGCTTACCGCGTTGTCCGTCGATTTGGCGAAGCAGATTCCCGCCGATGGAGAAGGGGCAACGCACCTGGTGACGATTCGCGTGACAGGCGCTCCGGATGAGAAGGCGGCTTTCCGGGTCGCTCGAACGATCGCCGACAGTCCGCTGGTTAAGACAGCGATGACGGGGGCAGACCCGAATTGGGGTCGGATCGTTTCGGCGGCCGGTTATGCCGGAGTCCCTTTGGATCCCGATCGACTGAAGCTGCGTCTGTGCGGGGTCCCCGTCTTCGAAGGTGGCATGCCGATCGAGTTCGACGAGGTCGCGTTGCGAGGCGTGATGCGGGAGTCGTTTGAATTGCCGGTCGAACTCGACCTGGGCATGGGGAAGGCCGACTGCACCTTCTGGACGAGCGACCTGACGCACGAGTACATCACGATCAACGCTGAATACCACACATGATATGAAGACGCCGCTGCAGCGCATTCGATCGGGACTCACATGGGCGGCCGCTGTGCTGGTCACCGCCTACTGCGGCTACATCTGGTTCGGGTATAGTTGGTCTGAGGCGCTGTGGATGCTGGCGATCACCGTTTCGACCGTCGG
Organism: Planctomycetaceae bacterium; assembly: GCA_015490875.1. Lineage (GTDB taxonomy): Bacteria > Planctomycetota > Planctomycetia > Pirellulales > Pirellulaceae > S141-3. The sequence continues at coordinate 13,331 of WFWZ01000288.1, read as the reverse complement.
TTATGGCGAGCATCCGGTGCGCGGTCCCGCGTTCCAGCTTTTTACGGTTGGCGTCATCGTCTTCGGGATGACAGCGGTCGCCTATACCTTTGGAGGGCTTTTGCAGATGGTTGTGGAAGGCGAACTGACACGCACGCTCGGAAAACGCAGGCAGATCGAGAAGCTCAAGCAGCTGCGCGGCCACGTGATCGTCTGCGGCTTTGGACGGATCGGCCAGACGATCGCCGCGAGTCTTGTGAAACAGGGGCGCCCCTTTGCCGTTATCGAGCGGGACGAGAAGTTGGCTGAAGAAGCCATGGATCACCGCTACCTCTGCATCGAAGGCGATGCGACGCAAGACGACTTGCTGGTGCTCGCCGGCGTAGAACGCGCCAGCTCCATCATTACGGCTCTTTCCTCCGATGCGGCCAATGTTTTCATCACGCTCACGGCACGGGAAATGAATCCGCAGATCTTCATTGTAGCGCGTGCCGAGAATATCTCGACTGAACGGAAGCTGCGAGCGGCAGGGGCCAATCGAGTCGTCATGCCGGCTCGGATCGGGGCTCACATCATGGAGCGGCTCATCACACGGCCCAACACGGCTGATTTCCTCGAACTGGTGGCGGAAAGCTCGTTCGGCGATATCGAGATGGATGAAATCGCCGTGCCGGCCGACACCCCGATTACGGGTAAACGCCTGGCCGAGGTCACCCTCTTTCGCGAACACCGACTCCTGGTTGTCGGCGTCAAGCAGGCGGATGGGGAGATGATCTTCAACCCGTCGGCCCAACATCGGCTTGAAGTCGACCAGGTTCTCATTGTGATGGGACACTCGCGGGACATCCGCCGATTTCGCGATCGGCTCGGTCTGGTGTACCATGAAGAACAGAACTTGCCGGAGGGACGTGACGCTGACGGAGAGGAGAGTGCTTCGCCGGAATCGTGAAGCTGTGACGGACGAGCGCCGGAAGGAGGGGGACGATGCGACTGCGTTTTTCGGGGGACCGGGTGCTGGCCGTCGTGGCGCATCCCGACGATGCCGAGTTGCTCTGCGCGGGAACGCTGGCTCGAGCCGCCGACGAAGGCGCCTCTGTCGGGATCGTGATCCTCTGCCGGGGGGACCGCGGGCAGACGAACCCGCCGCGGGAAGACTTGGCGGAGGTGCGCAAGCGCGAGGCGACCAAGGCGGCCGAGTTGCTCGGAGCCGAATTGCTCTTCGGCGAGATTCCCGACGGGACGCTGGCCGACGTCCCTGAACAGAGGCAGATGGTCGTGGAACTTTTAAGGCGGTTCCGACCGACACTGGTCATCGCTCATGCACCGAACGACTATCATGCCGATCATCGAGCCGCGTCGCGGTTAGCGGAGACCGCCTCGTGGTTCGCCGCGTCGCACGGCCACCAGACCGAAGCCGGCGTATTGGAACGGGTTCCCGGACTGTGGTTCATGGACACGGTGGGGATGTCCGGTTTCGACGCCGGCTTTTACGTTGACATCACCAGCTACGTCGAAGTCAAACGGAGGATGCTGCGGTTCCACGAAAGCCAATTGGCTCGAGGCGCCGACCAGAGTTTCTCGGCGCTCGAAGCCATGATGTTGCAGCAGTGCAGCGTACGGGGCGAACAGGCCGGAGTCAGCGCCGCCGAAGCATTCCGCTGGGCGGGTACCTGGAAACGAACACTGGCGTTTTGAGAGTAACACTGGCGGCGTGCCGACGCACCGACAAGCAGAGCAACCACGATGACGATTGCCAAACGCGTTCACATCGTAGGACGCAAGAATCACGGGAAAACGACACTGTTGTGCGAATTGACGCAGTGGCTGACGGACCACGGTTACCGCGTGGGCACGATCAAACACACGCACCATCAACACGAACTCGATCTGCCGGGCAAGGATTCGCACCGTCACCGCGCCGCCGGGGGAAGTCCGGCCGGAATCCTTTCGCGGACGACTTCCGCTCTCTTTTGGGATGTCGATCCCAACGAACAGTCGGATGACCGGTACGCTCCGTTCGCTCCGATGTTTGAGAAGTGCGACGTCGTGCTGGTCGAAGGGGATCAGTCGTCCAAGGCACCTAGGATCGAAGTGTGGCGAAAAGATGTCGCCCCCGAACCACTCTCGGCGACCGATCCCACGATCCGCTACATCGTCACCGAAGATCCGGTCCCATGCGCTACGACGGTGCTTCGCCGCAGCGATCTGGCCAGCGTGGCTCACGCCGTTTTGGAACTCGCCGGAGTCCAGCATCCGAAGTAGGGAGAGTGCCATGTTCCTCAAGAGGTACAACTGGAAGAGCGATGTTCCTCTGCCTGTTTCATCGATTCCCGGGAACCGCGAGACGACGCAGGGAAAGATGCGATATGAAAGGCCGAGGCGCGGGTTCGTGCGCCACTTCATCGTCGTTGTAGCGGGACTGGGGTTAATGACAACGTCGCTCGCGCGAGCCAACGACAACGCTCCCATCGATTTCGCCCGCGATATTCGTCCGATTCTTTCGGACAAATGTTTCGCCTGTCATGGTCCCGACGAGGAAGCGAGAGAGGCCGACTTGAGGCTCGACGAGGAGGCCAGTGCCAAGGCCGAGCGAGACGAGGGAGCGGCCATCGTTCCGGGAAAGCCGGAAGCGAGTTTGCTGTGGCAGCGCTTGCACGAATCCGATCCCGATCTGCGCATGCCACCGGCGGAAGTGGGCAAGGATCTGACCGAGCAAGAGCGTGCCAAGATCCGGCGGTGGATCGAACAGGGAGCGCCGTGGGCTCGGCACTGGGCGTATGTCCCTCCTGTCCGTCATCCCACACCGCAGGTTGCCAATGATGATTGGCCGGTCAACTTCATCGATGCGTTCTTGCTGGCGCGTATGGAATCGGCGGGCGTCGAGCCGGCGCGCCTCGCCGACGATAACACGCTGTTGCGGCGACTCTCGTTCGACGTGCGTGGCCTGCCGCCGACTGCCGAAGAGTTGGCCGAGTTTCGGGCAGATCGTGGCCCCGATCGCTGGAGTCGCTGGATCGATCGGTTCTTAGCGAGTTCTGCTTACGGAGAGCGCATGGCCATCTATTGGCTCGATCTGGTGCGCTATGCCGACACGGTCGGCTACCACGGCGACCAGGAGCATTCGATTTCACCTTATCGCGATTGGGTCATCGATGCGCTCAACGACGATATGCCGTTCGACGAGTTCACGCGGTACCAGATTGCCGGTGATCTCTTGCCCGATGCGACGCTCGAAAGTGTCATTGCGTCCGCCTACAACCGGCTGCTGCAAACATCGCACGAAGGGGGAGTACAGGCGAAAGAATATCTCGCGATTTACTCGGCCGACCACGTTCGCAACCTTTCAGCCGTCTGGCTGGGTGCCACGATGGGCTGTGCGCAGTGCCATGACCACAAGTACGACCCCTTCACGATGAAGGACTTCTACTCGATGGCGGCTTTCTTCGCGGACTTGGATGAAGGACGCCATCTGGGGCACGGCGTCGATCGGGAACGGACGGTACGCGAGCCAGAGATCGTGGTGCTTTCTCGACGCGAGCGGGCCGAACTGGGACGGCTTCGGCGGGAGTGGTTGGCACTTGCCGGAGACGCAAGGCCTCAGGCGACCGAGCGGCGACGGCAACTGGAGGCAGCGATGGGGCGCATCGAAGGGCAGGCGAGGCGGCTGATGATCAGCGTCGCCACGATCCCGCGCACCATTCGTTTGCTGCCTCGAGGCAATTGGCTGGATGAATCCGGCCCCATCATGCAACCCGAAGTTCCCGAGTTTCTTGGGAAGTTGAACGTGACGGGGAGGGCCACACGTTTGGATCTGGCCAACTGGCTCGTCGATCCGCACGACGGCATCGGGCTGTTGACAGCGCGCGTGATGGCCAACCGGCTTTGGTATCTCTTTTTCGGAGAGGGGTTGGCGCGCAAGCTCGATGACTTCGGCGGGCAGGGCGAGCCGCCCGATCATCCCGAACTGCTCGACCGGTTGGCCCTGGAACTGGTGGCCAACGATTGGAAACTGAAGCCGACTATCAAACGAATTCTCGAAAGTCGCGCATACCGGCTCGAGTCACGTGCGAGTCAACAGCAACGCAACATCGATCCGGAAAACCGGCTTTTCGCTCATCAAAACGCCTTCCGGTTGCCGGCGGAGATGATTCGCGACCAGATGTTGGCGGTCAGTGGGTTGCTCGTAACAGAGTTGGGTGGTCCGAGTGCTCGCCCGTATCAGCCCGCCGGTTACTACCGGCACCTCAACTTCCCCAAGCGAAAGTACCGGCCGGATCGAGGTCCCTCGCAGTGGCGGCGTGGTGTCTACGTGCACTGGCAGCGGCAGTACCTCCATCCGATGCTCAAGGCGTTTGACGCCCCTAGTCGCGAAGAGTGCACCGCACAACGGCCTCGCTCGAACACGCCTCTGGCCGCCCTGGTCCTTTTGAACGATCCCAGTGCTGTCGAAGCGGCTCGCATCTTTGCCGCTCGAATCCTCCGTGAATCGCCCAGCTCCGACGATGCGGCCCGCGTGCAGTGGGCAGCGGAGCGAATTTTCTCCCGTTCCCTCGAGCCGGATGAAGTCGAGGCGTTGTTAGAGGTGCTGGAGGGAGCGAGGTCGGAGTTTGCAGCGGACAGCAAGAAGGCGGAGGCTTTGTTGCGGGTCGGTATTGCACGCGTGGAGGCGCCGGCGCCGGCGGCCGAGTGGGCATCCTGGACGGAGGTAGCTCGTGCCATGTTCAACGCCGGCGCAGCCGTCACAAGGTATTAGTTCAGGCGCCGGCGAGCTTCAATGCTTGCGGAACTGGACGTATCGGTGAAGGTAGCCTTCGTGTCGCGTCCAGTGTTGGCGAGCCGGGACGCCGAACCAGCCGTAGGCATACGCGTGACGACTGAGATAGTTGGCTTGCGCTGGATAGACGCCACGTGAGTGCCCGAGTTTTCGCGTTTGTGCTGGAGCCCGAAGAATCCAGTAAGTAGGTGGTTCTGCCAACGTGGGGGAGGCGGCACCGATGACGCAAGCGAGGCAAACCGCGGCGTACGCGCGCTGCGCCCAAACAGGTCGGCGACGACGGCGTGTTGGAGTCGACATGGGGTCGTTCCTTTCCGACAGAGCGCAAGAGGAATCCCGGCATGCGCTGCGGGGGTTGGGCGTGTCTCCTTGATTCGGCTGCGGGCGACTCGAGAATCAAGTCTTTTCGAAGGAGAACTCGCCGAAAACGACGTCTCGGACGACGCGGGTTTGAAGTGATCGGTTGATGGCCGTCATCAATTCCGAGCGGATCCATGCCAGGGTGGGTTCGCGGAAATACTCCAATTCCGTCTTAGCCAGCGTTGTGAAGATGGCGTCCCGCATCCGTTTTTCTCGCTTGCTTTTCGCTGCGGCCAGTTCCTCGCGGTGCTGTCGATCGACGACGGCATACAGATGAAAACTGACGGCGTAAGTGCCTTTGCCGGGAACGTATCGAGTCGTGAAGAACTCCCCCAGGTCGACTTCTTCAAATCGGATCGGATCGTGGCGCCGCCGGCTGTTGTCGTAGCTCTCCAAAAGCTTGGCCGGGTCTTCGATCTGTTGAGCCTCGGTCGTTTCCCCGCTGCAACCGACGAGGGAGGCCAAGAGCGATCCCAAGAGGAACGCCAGTAGTACCCACAGGAGTGACCACCAGCGGCGCGAATCGGCAGGGACTTGGGGATCGTCGGTCATGGTGGCCAAGGCGGCGAACATCGGTCAACTTGGGAGGATAGGAAGGGATGTAGGGGCGCCGGCCAGCGGACACCCGCGTATCGGGGTACTCGGTCTTCATCCCAACGTTAGCTTACGGAGGGCAGGCGGGTCTCTTGGCCAACACCTGAGACGGACGTGAACGTGCACAGATACGGCCTCGCCCGTTGCGGTCGCCGCTTGGCGCGTTCACCATGGTGGGCGTCACACGTCAGTGGCCAACACCGTCTGTCGTGGGGACTTCCGGCGGCGATCTGCAGACCTGCACCTTTGAGGCTTCATACGGAGGCATCACCGATGAGAAAGAAACCGCTTGCCAGTTGGGTATCATCCTTCGTCGGTCTTGTGATGGCGTCGTGGACCAGCGTCATCTTCGCTGCCGAGACGTACCGCGCTGACCTGGTCATCTACGGTGGGACTTCCGCAGGTGTCGTCGCCGCCGTGCAGGCGGCTCGGATGGGCAAATCGGTCATTTTGATCGAGCCGACTCGCCACTTGGGAGGTTTGACGACCGCGGGGCTGGGGTATACCGACACGGGGAACACAGCCGTGATTGGCGGAGTGGCTCGCGAGTTCTACCAGAGGGTCAAGGCGCACTATGACCGCCGAGAGTCGTGGAAGCATCAGGATCCTTCCGAATTCGCCGGATACCGTCCCGACGACGATGCGATGTGGACCTTTGAGCCTCGCGTGGCCGAAGCGATTTTCGAGGCGATGCTGCGTGAGGTGGCCGATCGGGTGCGCATCGTGCGTCAGGCCAAACTGGATCGGCGATCGGGGACCACCGTGCGGGACGGCCGCATCGTTTCGATTCGGATGAAGGACGGGACCCTCTACGTCGGCGATTACTTTATTGACGCAACGTACGAAGGGGATTTGATGGCGGCCGCCGGCGTTTCCTACACAATCGGCCGTGAGTCGAATGCCAAGTACGGTGAGACACTCAACGGTGTACAGAAGAAGGGGAATATCCACAACCATCGCTTTGTGGTTCCCGTCGACCCGTACGTCGTTCCCGGCGACCCCTCCAGCGGCCTGCTGCCTCGCGTCCACGCCGGCGATCCGGGGAAGGATGGAGCCGGCGATCGGCGGCTACAAGCCTACTGCTATCGGATGTGCATGACGCGGGTTCCGGAGAATCGCGTGCCGTTTCGCAAGCCGGAAGGTTATGACGAGCGGCAATACGAGCTGTTGTTGCGGAATTTCGAGGCGGGGGATCTTCGGTTGCCGCTGAGCATCCGATGGGTGCCCAACGGCAAGACCGACACGAACAACATGGGGGCATTTTCGACCGACAACATTGGGATGAACTACAACTATCCGGAGGCGAGTGACGAGGAGCGCGAGGCCATCTTGCGGGAGCACCGCTTGTATCAAGAAGGCCTGATGTGGACGCTCACGCATCACCCCCGCGTCCCGGAAAAGATCCGCAAGGAAATGGCTGAGTGGGGATTGGCCAAGGACGAATTCGTCGACAACGACCACTGGCCTCACGCGATCTATGTGCGCGAAGCACGCCGCATGGTTTCAGACTACGTCGTCACCGAGCTCGATTGCCGCCGTGTCCGCGTTGCCAAGGACCCGGTCGGTATGGGGTCGTACAACATGGACTCTCACAACGTCCAGCGCTACGTCACGCCGGAGGGGACGGTCCAGAATGAAGGAGACGTTCAGGTTTCCCCGGGCGGCCCTTACTTGATCTCCTACCGCGCGATCGTTCCCCGGAAAACCGAGTGCACCAATCTGCTGGTTCCCGTGTGCCTTTCCTCTTCGCACATCGCCTACGGATCGATCCGTATGGAACCGGTCTTCATGATTTTGGGACAGTCGGCAGCCACCGCGGCCGCATTGGCACTCGATTCGGGTAAGACTTCGGTCCAGGACGTCGATTACGCCAAGTTGCGAGCTCGCCTTGTCGCCGACCGGCAACGACTGGAACTCGATTTGAATCGCTATCCCCCGCTGCGTTGGCTTTCGCCCACGTCGCTGCCGGGAGTTGTCGTGGACGACCTGGAGGCTCGATTGGAAGGCCCGTGGCGTCGTTCCTCGAGCATCCGGCCTTTTGTTGGGGCCGGCTATCATGCGCTGCGCGACGCGGATGGTTCCGAAGGTCGTGCCGTCTACTCGGCGAAACTCAAGGACGGCGTTTACGAAGTTCGCCTGAGTTGGTCGGCTAGCAGCAATCGGGCGGCCCGATTGAACGTCGAGATCGAGTCGGCCGACGGTGTGAAGCGAGTGACCGTGGACCAGCGGCGGCGGCCGAAGATCGACGGGCTGCTCGAGCCGCTGGGGAGATTTCGATTCCAGGCCGGTCGTCCGGCGGAGGTGCGATTGCTCGTCAAGGACGCCGGAGGCTATGTCATTGCCGACGCCGTGCAGTTTCTCCCCGTGAATGACGTTCGTTCGCAGAAACCGCCCCGGTAGTTGCGGGATGGGCAAGGATCACTGGCCTGCCCACCAATAGGCGAACAGGACGAGACCGACGAGCGAAGCTGCGACGAGGAGGCCGACCAGAATCGGACTCACGAGCGATCGAGACCGCGCCCCGGCGATGACGGCGCCGCACCGCGGACACGTACGGGGCAGTGGGCGCGGAAGGGGACAACCGCACGGGCAGCGGACGACGGCCATCGGTCGAGGCGGAAAGGTAAGCGTGGGTGGCTGGGCAGCCGGACTTTAACGCAGTCCGGCCAGTTCTTGCAGCACGTGCCAGTTCTCGAGACGCTCTTCCTTCGTCTTGAGCAGCATTTCGGAGGGATTGCCGTCCTTGTCGAAATGCTTGGCGAACCGGCCTTCGCTGCGGGCGAACGTGATGAAGTCGACGACCTCTCCCGTCTTGGGGTTCTTCCACCAGTCATCTTTCATCGCGGGGTTGCCCTGGAGAGAGAGTCGCTTCTTGATCGTATCCCCTTTGCGCGGGTCGTAAACCAGCAGGGGGAAGGCTCGAGAATCGACGGCGAGCCGAGCCTGGTCGGCGGCCATGTTGTCGGCGACCCCGTGCTCGGGCTGGCACGTCGTGTAGCAGACGACGACCGCCGGTCCGTCGAATTCGAGTGCTCCGATCACCGATTTATAGAAGTGGTTCATGTGCGCACAGGTCGTCTGCGCAACAAACGTGCGAGGGTGCATCATGACGATCTGCGCGATCTCCTTGCGGCGTTCTTGCTTGCCTTGCAGCTTCTTCCCGTGGAGACTCATTTTGGCGTTCTGCCCCATGTAGGTGCTTGTCGACGCCTGGCCTCCGGTGTTGGAGTAGACTTGTGTGTCGAGGACGAAGACTTTGATGTTCATCCCGGAGGCGAGCATACGGGAGAGGGACTGGAAGCCGATATCGAACATGGCTCCGTCCCCTCCGATGCACCAGATCGGCTTGTCGTGCCAGCCCATTTGATCCCACCGAGCCCGCACGCCCATCGCGTCGGCCGGCGCGTTTTCGAAGAGAGAGTTGGTCCAGGCCACCATGTACGGGTTGTAGGGATAGGTCGAGGTGTAAACCGTGTTGCAGCCGGTGGCGGCGACGATGGCCCATTGGTCGCCGTATTTTGCGGCGGTGGCCGAGCAGAGCATGCGCAGCGCGGTGGCTTCGCCGCAACCGGCACACGAGCCTGCTCCACCCACATAGATGTGCGTCTCTTCTCGCAGCATCATGTCGACGAGCAGATTGTCGTTGATGTATTGCCGGTCGGAGGGACCGAATTTCTTGAAGTAATGGTGGACCTTGCGGTTTTCCAACATCACTTCGTCGTTCTTGAAGACCATCTTCAGGGCCATGTCATCGCACACGGTGACGCACTCGGCGCAGCCTTTGCACTTGCTCGGGTCGATGATGATGGCGAACCGTCCGCCTTCCTTGCCCTTCTTCTTTGGACCTTCGTAGTACTTGCGCGTCTTGGCCCAGTACTTGGCGAACATCTCTCGATCGGCGGGATCTTCGATCTCTGCCAGCTTCTTTTCGACTTCCGATTCGGAGAGGACTTTCCCGAGGATGGCCGTGTCGGGGCATTCGGTGACGCATTCCATGCATCCGGTGCAGTTCTCGGCGATGTACTCGGGGATTTCCGGGGCGATGTAGCTGAAGTCGCGCAGCGCCGCGGTGCCGGCCGGCACGAGGGATCGGGCGACCGAGAGGTCGGCCGGGAGGGCGTTTTCGGCGACGCCTTCTTCGTAGGCGCGAATGATCCGATCGTTGAAATCGTTGACGTCGAGCACGGGAAGAGATACTTCACGGTATCCGCTTTCCACGAGCGTCCCATAAGAACTGTTGTTGTAGGGATCGTGTTCGTTGGGCTGATTCATCGAAGATGTATCGGACATCGTTGGATTTCCTCGCTTAGGAGTAGTGTTGTCGTGTGGTGAGGCAGTGTTGTTCGCGGCAGCAAAGCCGGGAAACCGGTTCGCCTCGAGGTTATTCGGAAGCGATCACCTCTTGCGGGATCTCCCGCATTTCGCTGTAGCCTCGCTTCACGCACGTCAGGTTGTCTTGGACGACTTGCTCACCGCGTTTGCCGAAGTACTTGCGGAGCGCTTTTTCGACGCCGGCGTAGACTTCATCGTCGGACATGTTGGCTTCTTTGGCGTAGGGTGTGAGTTTCAAAAAGGCTCCTAGCAGCACGATGCCCTGCATGCGCATCTCCAAGTCGGGCTCGGACGCCACTTCCTTGGCGATCTTCACCATGTCGGCGTAGTAGACGCGGAGTTTCTTTTCGCGGATGGTTCGGCGATGGTGAGCCGGGATGCGGATCCAGACATCCTTCGGATCGGTGTAGGGGCTTTGCATGAAGATGGCAGCCCCTTCGACGGCTCCCACAAGCGGATTGCCCGAGAGAAGGGCGTTGGTATCGTTGAGTACGACGAGATCGACGTATTTGAGTTCCGAGTGGGAAAAGATGTGGCTGTCGGCGATCGTGAGGTAGTACGTCGTGGGGAGGCCTTTCTTCTCCGAACCGTACTTCGGATAGGCCTGAACATCCTTGCCAAAGACATCGCCGGCGATCGTGGCGATGACCTTGTTCGTGGTGACCGATCCGAAGCCTCCCACCGAGTGTCCTCGCATGGAGAAGGCTCCCGGAGGACGCAGGTCAGGGTCTTCGGTGCGTTTCAGTGCCAAAGGATGCTCGATCCCGACACAGAAGAAATGCTGGCCCGGACGCCCCTGCATGTTCTCGAAGATGGCAATGATGTCGCCGGCTCGAACGTCACGGCTGCCCAAGCCCGCGGCTCCATGATAGATCTTGGGAATCTCGTCGATTTTCTCCATGCCGTTTTCGCCGACGTAGGCGTCGCAGAAGGCGGCTTTGATCTCGCGAGTCAGATGATTGCCGGTCGTCGACAGGGGATCGTCCATGCGTTCGATAATGGAAATCGCCTTGGCGTGGTGCGTATGAGCGACGATCTCTTGGGCGGGGAACGGCCGGAAGGAGCAAACGGTAAGGCATCCGGCCGCGATCCCTTTCTCCTCGCGGAGGTAATCGATCGTTGTCTGAGCCGTCTCGAGGTACGATCCCATGCCGATCAGGATGTACTCGGCGTCCTCGCACCGATACGGCATGACGAAGTCATACCGGCGGCCGGTCTTCATGGCGAACTCGCGAAAGGCTTCCTCGAGTGCCGGTTTCACTCGGTCGTAATACCAGCGTTGGGCGATCTTGCCCTTCATATACGAGTCCTGGTTCTGGACCACCCCGGACATCACCGGGTTGTTGGGGTCCATGAGGTTCAGGAGTTTCTCCGATGGCGGGCCGACGTATTCTTTCATGAATTCGGGTTCGCACAGCCGCACCGTCTCGACGGTGTGCGTCGTCAAGAACCCGTCCTGCACGTTCAGGAAGGGGGTGTGCGAGTCTTCAGCGGCTCGGCGGGCGATCAAGCAGAGGTCGCCCGCTTCCTGGGCATTGCGAGCGAAGAGGATGCCCCAGCCGCAGTCGGCGACAGCCATCACGTCGTCGTGGCCGGCGTGGACGTTGAGGCTGTGGCTGGTGAGGGCTCGAGCCCCGATGTTGAAGACGACCGGCAGTCGCTTCCCGGAGATGGTGTAGAGCACCTCTTTCATCAGGACGAGTCCCTGTCCCGACGTGAAGTTGGTGACGCGGCCGCCGGCGAGCGCAAAGCCCTCGCAAAAGGTCGCGGAAGAGTGCTCGCTTTCGGGCTCGAGGAATACCAGTTGGTCACCCCACAGATTGGGAAGTCCGTTGGCGGCAGCCGCATTGAAGCCGGCTCCCATCGTGGTCGAGCTGGTGATGGGGTAGGCTCCCGAGCCCTGACAGATGTGGCGTTCGACCCAGACAACGGCTTCGGCGCCGTCGCAGGTCGTTGGGATGCCGGGGTACTCGTGTTTTTCTTCGGACTCGAGGATCCGCTCGCGTGTGTTGTCGATGACTTGTGCCATGGAGTGCGTTCCCTTCCAATCGGTCTAGCTATTTTTGAGGGGAGTGTTGGATTGGGGTCGATGTCAGCAGAGCAGCCGGGAATGGTGGCTGCGTGCGAGCCCCTGTGCACCGCCGGTATTCCGTCCGAGCGGGCCCCACGTGGATCGGGGATGGATCATTGGTTGACTGCCGTCATCTTACCAGACGATGCGGACTGGGGAAAAGAGCAAGGAAAGGCAAACGATTCGGAAGTCGGGACTCGGGAGGAGGCGTGGGACACCGGATGGCCGAGGGACCGCCCGGATTCGCCGAGAAAAAGTGGGCGATGACGGACGCGAACCGTGCCCTGAAACCCGGGAAAAACGCCACTTCGACACCCAAGACGCAGCGAAAAGCACAGCAGTAGGGGGCAGCTAGCGGAAGCGATCCTCTGACTTGGCTTCCCCCCTTGGGAGGTGAAAAACGTTCCACAATAGGGTGTCGCGGTTCCGTCTCACCTAAAAGTGAGACTTTGCCCCCGATTCTGTCTCAGATATTACGCGGCTTAGATGGCTATTCACTTTCAAAGGCATGACTCGTAAATCGAAGCGTGTTGCAGTTCTCGGTCACGACACGGACAGTCTGCTCATCGGCGCCGTCGGGAATCCGGGCTTCGATCTCCAACGTGACTGACACCTCCGCTCCCGGACGACCTATCAAATGTGCAATGACTTCGTCTGCGATCTGGCTTGCATCCCGCCCCGCACGCAGCGGATCCAACGAGACCGTCGCGTGGAATCGCCTCGGCGTCTGTCGCGTGCCCAGCGGGGCCGGGTCGGTGGGCTCCTCGCCGTCGTCACCTGTGCCATTCGGCTTCTCGGTCGAGTCAGGGGCCGGTTCCACGTCGGGAACTTCCGCGTCAAGCTGACGTTTGGCAATGTCCGGCTTCACCACCAGGCCCTTGTCGTCAGCGGCTAGCGTGACCCGTTGGCCACCGCGCAATCCCTGGAAGCGTCCCAAATCTTCGTCAAAGCCCTCCGCATACGCAAACGTGTCCGTCGACCACGTCAACAACGCCACACCGTCGGCAACGGAATTGGCAACCACTTGCGGCCCCGCAACCCGCGGCAGGTACAAGTACCGCGCGAAGTCTTCGACAAGCTGCTTCACCTCGACATGATCGCCGCGCCAGAGTGGCACTTCGTCCATGTACTTGCGCAAGATGGTCGAACCCAGCGACGGAACGAGCAGCTCGTCGCTGCGTAGCCGCTTACTCGCACGAACAGCCAAAGGGGGGACGCCCG
>WFWZ01000287.1 GCA_015490875.1 Planctomycetaceae bacterium | reverse complement strand
GGTCGGAGGTCAACAACTTCCATTTCACCGATCGGTTCTGCGGCCAGCACCGCGTCGGCCGGATGTTGGGATACCGCTCGCGCCGCATCGCTATGCCAGGCAACCACGCCACAGTATTCCAGGGGCACGTCTTGCAGACGGCGACGCGCGAGTTCGCCTTCGCACCGTCCTACCATTTCGTTAGCGCTCTGGGAACCGATGAGGCATGGACCAATCTGCCAGGAGGTCCCAGCGAAAGCCGGTTCTCGCGCTACTACCGCAGCGATGTGGCTCGGTGGATTCAAGGCGATTACAAGCGCTTGGCTCCCGACGGTGACTCGTAGATGTCACCGGCTTGTCCAGTCGATGCCGGAAAGCCGTGCCAGTGCGAGTTGCAGAGCGTGCGTGCCGTCGCGCCCGTGGCCTTGAGCTTTCAAGGCGGTGTAGAGTTCGTGCGCGAGGGCCAGGCCAGGGAGCGACAGGTTCATGCGGTGCGCCTCCTTCAGCGCAATCCCCATGTCTTTGATGAAGTGCTCGACAAAAAAACCCGGATCGAAGTTGTTGGCGATGATGCGGGGGCCGAGATTCGAAAGGGACCAGCTTCCGGCGGCTCCCGACGCCACCGACTGCATGACCGTTTCCAAATCCAAACCGGCTCGATAGCCGTACAGCAGCGCTTCGCAGACACCGATCATGTTGGTGGCGATGAGCGTCTGGTTGACCATCTTGGTGTGTTGGCCCGCTCCAGGACCTCCCTGATAGACGATCGTCTTGCCCATGGCCTCCCAACACGGCTGCAAAGCCTCGACGACTTCCCGGTCGCCGCCGATCATGATCGAAAGACGAGCTTCCTTCGCCCCCACGTCGCCTCCGGAAACCGGCGCATCGACGGCGAAGACGCCTTGCGACTTGGCCGCCTCGTAGATCTCGATCGCCAAGGACGGTTCGCTCGTCGTCATGTCGACCAGCACCATCCCTTCGCGACTTCCCTTCAGTGCTCCCCGTTCGCCCAAAAAGACTTCACGAACGTCCTGGGGAAAGCCGACGATGGCGAAGACAATGTCGGACTGGCGAGCCACGTCAGCAGGGGAGTCGGCCCAGGCGGCGCCTCGCTCAAGCAGTGCCTCGGCTTTGGATCGCGTGCGCGAATAGACCGTCATGGCAAAGCCGGCGTCCATCAGATGCCCCGCCATACTTCGGCCCATGACCCCGGTACCGATCCACCCCAAACGCGTTTCGCCCGGCACGACCTTCGGAACATTCATCCTCAGCGTTCCTCCATCTCAATAGTGTTCCTCAAGTTCGTCCAACCCCGGAGGCGGCGAGAGAATCTCACGCAGCACGATCGCCTTCCGAAGTTGGTCTTTGTTTCGGAAAAGGTCGGTCAGAAACGCGCGAGCAGCCGCCTTCTGCTTGTCGGACTTTTCGCCGATACGCGTCGCCTCTGTCCGTTCGCTGCTAAGCGTTCCGATCTCATGATCGAACACACTCTCCAATCGCGACTCGAAAGCCTCTTCTTCCTTGCGGACGCGATCTCCGAGTTCCCGGGCCGATTCGGCGATCTCTGCCGACTGCATGTGGTGCGCTACGTGTTCGCCGACACTTTCTCTGGCACCCGTGCCGCTGATAATATGCTCGGGAGACACGGGAGTGGCTACGACCGGCCGGGATCGGGAAGGCGGAGCTTGTTGGGTTGGCTGCGCCACGGGAGGTGTCGCCGGCTGAGATGCCCGCTTGGCGGCGCGTTTCCTCGCCAAACGCTGCTCGGCCGCTCTCCGCAAGAAAGCTTCTAAATCGTCGGGCATCGAGCTCCTCGCTTTCTATTGGCTCATCGCCATTCGTTTAGCCGAATGAAGACGGCAGGTGGGGCTTGTCAGTTTTCTCCCATTGAGGCGATCGCCCGCCGCATGTCGGTATCCGCTTGCACGTTCCGCAACTTGTAGTAATCCAGAATTCCCAGCCGACCGGAACGGAAGGCTTCGGCCATCGCTTTGGGGACTTCGGCTTGAGCTTCCACGAGTGCGGCTCGAGCTTCTTCGATGCGAGCGATCTGCTCCTGTTCCGCTGCCACCGCCATGGCTCGCCGACCTTCGGCTCGAGCTCGAGCGACCCGCGTGTCGGCTTCCGCCTGGTCGGCCTGCAATCGAGCCCCAATATTCTCGCCCACATCGATGTCAGCGATATCGATCGAGACGATTTCGAAAGCGGTTTGGGAATCGAGTTGCTGCTTCAGTACCGCGCGGGAAATCAAATCGGGATTCTCCAGGACTTCCTTGTGCGAGTCGGCTGATCCGATCGCGCTGACGATGCCCTGGCCCACGCGAGCGATAATGGTTTCTTCGGTGGCACCGCCGATCAACCGCTGGAGGTTGGCCCGCACGGTGACTCGAGCCCGTACCTTGAGCTGAATTCCATCCTTGGCGAGTGCATCGAGCGAGTCCTTGGCCGAAGTGCGAGCGGGACAATCGATCACCTTGGGGTAGACGCTGGTTTGGACCGAATCGAGTACGTTGCGGCCCGCCAGGTCGATCGCGGTCGCCTCACGGAACGTCAACTTGATGATCTTCGCTTTGTCCGCCGCGATAAGGGCGCGAATGACGAGCAAGACATTGCCGCCGGCCAGATAGTGAGCTTCCAGGGCCTTGCTCGTGATCCCCGTCTCCTCGCCCAGCCCCGCTTGCACGGCCATGATCTTCGCTTGAAGGATCAGACGGGAATTCACCTTCCGCAACGTCATCCCGATGAAGTCCCCCAGGCCGATGCCGGCGCCGGTCAGCCACGATTTGATC
This sequence comes from Planctomycetaceae bacterium, assembly GCA_015490875.1. Taxonomy (GTDB): domain Bacteria; phylum Planctomycetota; class Planctomycetia; order Pirellulales; family Pirellulaceae; genus S141-3. The sequence goes on along the minus strand of WFWZ01000287.1, from coordinate 1,901 downwards.
AGGAGCCGGCCATAGAACATGAAAATGGCCAACACCAAGAGGACGATGAGCGTGACGAAAACAGCCAGCACCGTTTGCAGTCCTGCGGGCATATCGGCGATCCTCGAGTTGGGAACAGCGAACGGAACAACTATCGACCCATCAATGCGTGCCCGATCGGCGGGCACTCATGCCGATGAGCCGACCGACCACCGCCATAGTGTCGGCCTATCGAAGGGGCGTTGTCAAGTCACCCGGTGGCCGAAGAATCGTCGTCGTCCAGATCCCAGTCTTCGATGGGCTGAGCCAAAACGGCGTCTTCATCGACGGGTGTCGCCGCGGACGCCAAGTCGGACGGCTTGGCCGGACGGACGACGAGACGCCCCGTCCGAACGTCGACGACCTTGACCGGCGTTCCCGCGTCGATCGCCTTGCCGTCGGTCAACGCGTCCCAAGCACGGCCTCCCAGAAGAATCGCCCCGTTGGGCAAGAGGTCGGTTTTCGCTCGCCCCAAGTGGCCGATGAGTTCCCGCAGTTCGGCATCCGTATCAGGCAGCACGTCCTCTTCGGACGGCTGTGATAGGAAAACGAGCTTTCCAATGGGTGTATGCGGCCACCACTTGATCATGACGAAAGCGAGGGTCGGCGTGAGCAGTCCGACGAGAGCGATCAGAAGAAGCCCCTGCGTCGTTCCCGCCTGAAACCCAAAGACGATGGCGACGATCGCCAAAACAAAGGCCGAAAAGATCAACAGTCCATGGCTGGGGATGATCAAATCGAGCAGTGCCAAACCGATGGCGATCCCCAAAAGCATGAACGCGATGGTCAACGGTCCCATCATTCACCTCGCTCTTTTCCGCTCGATTGGCGGCTTCCCATCAACTGCCTGTCATGTGGCGACGTTGCCACAGACGCCGCGAACCGACTCGCCTCGCGGCACTACTCCGCCGCCACGACGATGACCTTCGGCCCCACGACGTCGACCACCAGCACCTTCGAGCCCTTCTCGATCAAGTCTCCTTCGGAAATCACCGGAACCGTTTCCTCCCCGAATTCGGCTTTGCCTCCCGGAACCAGCGGCGTGACGGCGACTCCCGTCCGTCCGATAAGGTGCTGATAAGAAACGGGCAACTCGCGCTGCTGCTGGATCTCCGCCTGTTCCTCGCTGGGAGGACTCAACATGAGTCGGCTTAGGACGGGGATGCGGTGCAAATAGCGGCTGACCACCCAGATGCCCCCCAGCACGCCGCATCCGGCAGCGGCGACGAGCCACAGCGACCGAGCCAAAATGCGCAGTTGATAACTGTTGTGAGGCACGATAAAGGTCTGGGCTGCCAATACAAGCGATGCCAGAAGCATCACGGCTCCCCCGATCCCAAAGACACCAAAGCCCGGTATCAAAAAGACCTCGGCAGCCAGGAAGATGAGTCCTCCCAAGAAGAGAATGACTTCGAGCCATCCCGCCGTTCCATTGAGGAACGAGGCCCAGAAAAAGAGGAGAAAGCAAACCGCGGAGACGAAACCGGCAATCCCCAGTCCCGGACTGGAGGCCTCGCTGATGAGTGCGAAAAAAGCGATGAACAGCAGAGTGCGCGCCAGCCAGGGTTGAGCCCCCAACGTCTGTACCGTTTCGACCAGCCACTGTCCTTTGGCTTCGGAGATCTTGCGAGGATCAACGCCGAATCGCTCCGCGACCTCGCTAAAGGACTTCACCGTTTGCCGGGCCAACCCGAGTCGCACGGCGCGCTCGCCCGTGATTCCGTCCTCACCAATATCGATTGCTGCACCACGTCGCCAATCATCCGGCTCGGAAAGCCTTCGGTGTTCCTCGTCGCACAAATACCGCTGACCCACTCCGTTGACGCGGTCGAATCGGTAGACTGCCAGCTTCGGATCGACCAATGCCATCGGCAGCGACCAAT
>WFWZ01000286.1 GCA_015490875.1 Planctomycetaceae bacterium | reverse complement strand
GTATGATGCCAATACTGGTACAACCCGTACATGATCTCCTTCATCGACGGCCGCGGCACGGTCTCTTCGAGCATCAGAGCGAGCTGCTTGCAGAACGGACACCGGCGAGGTTTTTCGTCTCCTTCCCCTTGGCCCTCGTTGCCATCGCCATCCCCGCACGCATCGCCCTCGCCGCCCGTGTCACTTTCCGATACCGGCTGGGGAACACCGAGCGCCGCTCGGAGCCTGGGCAGCACCTCGTTCTTCTTTCGCGTACTCCACAGGCCCCAGTATCGGGTCCTCGAACAACGCAGCGGATAGACATGCAGCATGAAACGGTCGATGAACTCGATCGCCGGGAGCGTCAAGAGCTTGTACCCGGACCGGTTCCTCCCGTTGGCATGATTGTCGCGATAGGAGAACGTCACCGTTTCGCGGTCCAAGTCGATCGACTCGATCCGGCTGTTGCCGATCGCCGTCTTCTGCATGTAGCGGGACATATACCCCACCGCCACATCGCCCGAATCGATGATCGGCGGCATGCGAATGACCCACACCAGACGGCCAAGGTCAGCGAGCCACTCGCGGCGGCAGTCGGGATCCTCGAGCCCCACGCGGCGGCACGACGGACCGTCGAGCGCCAACTCCTCCCGCCGAAAGGCCCGTGCGCCTTGACGGGCAACCAGCTCGCTGGTCCTCATTTCACCGGAAACTTGGCCTACTCCTTCGCCGGAATTGACACGAGTGTTCGGGTTTCGCAGACCCACCCCTCTACGGATCGCACTTCTTGGTTTCTTGAGGGCCGGACGGTGGGTGAGCCCTCAGAAAACCGAGAGGTGTGGTAGATTCGGACGAAAAGAGTAGGCGTGCTTTAACTGACGGAGATGCTTCATTGCCCTCGACAACGCTACGAAGGTATTCCGGATGCTAGCAGAAGAGGACACTCACAATACCTTCGTGGCATCATTCAGCCATAAACTCAATAACAAAAAGCATTTGCGCTGCCTGTCTGACGTTATCCAGCCTCACTCCAAGCATCACCATGGCCGCTTTCGGTGGCAAATGGGTGATCTGTGGGAGCACGAACGGCACAAACGCCCATAGAGTGCCTGATACGCCGACCGACACCACACGCATACTGCGAAGGTCACCTTAATTTTGGCCGAAAATGTGGCATTATATGGTGAAGGGCCACGAGTTAGTCACCACATCCTGCTGATGATTCTCTGGTGCCCTCTGATCGAGGGAGTTCGAATCCGGTGACCAGATTAGCGACAGTCTTCGACAGTTACCGATCCGGACGACCGCAGGGACACCGCCAGGACGCCGGAAAGCCTCGTTGTGAGCCGCATGCCAATGGAGCTGGTTCATTCCCCGACGCCACACGACCGCCGTCTTGCGGCTGTGAGAAAGGGTCATGATGAAGCCATAGAGCTTGCAACGCCCTTCGCCGGCTAGGTGTACGTGAGCGTCGAACCAATCGACTTGAGCCTGAGCTCCCGGAGGCATTTCGACGCGTCGAAACGGCCGGAGCTTCGCCTTGGGGAAGATCTTGCGCACGTACCGCAGGACGCTCCGGTACGAGGCGGGGTACTGGTGTTCGCTGACCAGCCAATCGTAAAGAGCGCGGACTTGGATTTCGTGAGGTTGCGGATCCGCCTCGGCCTCCGGATCCTGCTGCTGAGCCCGCACCCAGGATCGAATCTCGGTGTCGTACTCAGCGGCAAACGCTCTTTTTTGGCATCGACCATCGGCTTGGCCGTTCTCGGCTCGCCGGAGTCGGTACCGCACGGCACCTTCGGTAACGCCCAACAAGTTGGCAATCGCCTTGTTGGACATGCCTTTTTCCTTCAGAGTCAACATCGTTACGACCTCCTCTAGAGAGAGCACTTTCCGTGGCATGGGGGGCACCTCCTGATGTGTCCCAAGGCACTTTCCTTCAGCTGCCCGTAGGATACTCATGAGGCCCTCATGCCACTTCCTTAACAAGCACTCCGCCCCATCGAGGGATCGTAAAAGTTCGTGTCACTTAAGCCCGAATCTACACCCGGCTCCGACATAGCGTAAAGGTCACCTTAATTTTGGGCGAAAATGCGGCATTATATAGTGAGGGACCGTGAGTTAGCCGCCAGATGCTGCAGATGATTCTCTGATTTCCTCTTACGAATCCACTGACTCGGTCAGCGACACCCTCCACTCCTCCCATCCGTCACCTAGCCGCTGCTTGATCTTGCTCAAGTCGCCTGAGATCTGACGGGGAGTCGTCTTGAGGATCTCGGCAAAGGCTTCCTTTAGTTTGCCAAGCCGGCGGTGGAGCGCCTGTTTGTGACGGAAGTGCAAAAGTCGCCAATAGTGCTGTAAATCAAAAAGCCTGGCGTATCGGCCCAACTGGTTGCGGGACGCGTTACTTCTTCTAATGACTTCGAACCATTCTTGAAGATGGTCTGGAGCACCGCCACCGTGCAGCGCCTCATCGACCGCATATCGCAACTCGTCACGGCTTGGGATCGGCATCGTGTCAGGTAGAACGAAGATGTGCCCAACCGGCAGTTTCCCGCGAAGAACGGTCATGGGAATATCGCCTGCCAGAAGAGGCTTTGCTGGTACCGGCAAGTACGGACCAGCCAACGAGTCCAATCGCCAGCGACGAAAGAACTCCGGTAGTTTGTCGAATAGGGGGCGTGTTGGGTTTGCCAGCCCTTCCGATTCAAGACACTCCTCTTTCACCTCTTTCACGGCCAGAGTAGTCACCGAAAACTTTGCCAGCGAGGCTCCCCACTCCGCCACCGTCGACCATGACGATCGAAACAAACAATCATGTTGACGGAGAAACACGGGGTTGGTCAAGAGCCAGCCGCAATACGCCTTCGCGGCTCTAGATACAGAGGATCGAAAGCCATCGATTCGGTCGATCGCAAAGTTCACTTTTGCGGGTTCCATTCCCGCGCTTCGAATGAGATCGTCACTGAAACTCATCTTCGGCCGATCGCCAAGTTCGGAGTATTGCATCGGTCTGCCGAAACAAAAGCCCGCAGGTGAATTCATCCTTTCGGACTTCTCTGTTGCTTTGCGGTCTAATCGAAGCAATTCAGGGTCAAATCGATCCTCGCCGACGTGCTCCACGATCAAGTCCAGCACCTTTTTAGGAAATACGTAGTACCACCCTTCTGTGAAACGACGGTCTTGCTGCAATTCCCGCGAGGATGAGCAGATGTTTGAAGCATGTCTGCAGCTGGTTGCAGTTGGTGACGAACCATCACGACCAACTGCGTCCACGTTTTCCCGTGAGTGCTGATGAGGCCTATGTCCCTCGCCATTTGAATTCTGCATTTCTGTACTGTCCCGTTTGAACCGAGGAGGAATCGATCGACCGCGCGAGTACAGTCCCGCGTTTCAACCAATTCAGGCTAGGACAAGGATGGAGGCAAAATCAACCTCAATCTGAGAAAACTTTCACAAGCTCCCGATTCAGTATCTCACCCTAGACCTGATCTTGGAACGGACTCTGCGACGGGCTTACCAAACATGAAAAGTGCTTCCATGCGAACTGTACTATTCCCATCAAAGGAGACATCCAACAATCCAGTGTCCGGTAAGGACTACTGCCCCTCTCTTGAGTTGAGTCGCATAGGATGTCGGGACCTCGAACCTTTGAGCAGACGGAATCAACAATCGCCGGAGGAATGGCGATCAGCGGAGCATCTGTTCACGTCTCCGGTCGTGCGATGCCGGAGGCCGCACGCGAGTACTTTTCGGTGGCCGAATTCGCGCAACGGACTGGACTGTCCGAGACGACAGTGCGGCGATACCTGAAAAAAGGACTGCTCCCTCGCTATCAGCCGGGCGGTCGCCGCTCGCGCGTGCTCATTCCGGCGGCTGCATTGACTGAGACTCGCGAGAAAGAAAGTGCGCCGACCGGTAGCAACTCACCGCCGCCCACGAAAGAAATCGCTGTCACGAAAAACAATCCCGGTCCAACTCCACGCTGGAAAACTCACGCGCAACGGAGGTAAGGAAAATGCCGAAACCAAGAAAGAACGATGTTATTCACTGCGCGAACTTTAATTGGCGTCTCACACGTCGTGGCAACACGTGGTACGCCGATGGCCGGTCGAACTCGCCTCCCGCTGGTAGACACTCGCTCGGTACAAAGGACAGAGAGGAAGCCCTCAAGTTGTTGCCCGAACTGGACCGGGTGCGAGCGGAAGAGCTGGGGCTGATTCCACGTACCGCCAAGAGCGATTGCGTTGCACCCCCATTGTCGCTTGAACAAGGAAGGCAGCTATACGAAAAGCATCTTGCGCGTCCTCGTGTAACTGGCGGCGTCCGCGAGTCGACGCGCAAACGCTACCGAACCGTCTTCGACAAGTTCATTCCATTTGCCAAGAGTAAGGGCGTTACGGATTGGAATCGCGTTACAGGTGAGCTACTTCGCGACTATGCCCGACACCTCGAAGACAAGGGCTATGCCAACAAAACGCTCGTCAACGAACTGACGACCCTCAAGCAGGCGATCAAATGGTTGATCGAGAGTCGACACCTCGAAGGCGTACAGCCCATCGAACTCAAGCTTCGCAAGGCGGAAAGTGTGCCAGCCTATTGTTACCGCGCAGCGGAAGTAACCGCTATGGTCGATCATTGTTCCGCGAACGCCGATGTGCATTGGCTGGCAAACGTGATCACCGCCCTGGCATGCACCGGCTTGCGAATCAGTGAATTATCTTCGCTTCGCTGGGGGGATGTCGACCTCGAGTCCGGACGGATTACGTTGACCGACGAGACTGGACTGTCGCCATCGAATGCACGGCAACGTCGTGAGCTAAAGAGTGGTCGGAGTCGATCGTTTCCTATCCACCCTGACCTGCAGGCTGTACTTCAGCGGCTACCACGCGTTGACGCCTTCGTATTCCACGGCCCGCGCGGTGGTCGGCTGAAACCGGATACCGTGCGGCGAAGCTTCGTTCGCGAAGTGATCAAGCCATTGTCCGCGATGTTTCCGACGCCGGACGGCGAGCGGGGCTTCAAAGATGGACGGCTGCATTCGTTTCGCCACTACTTTTGCTCGACTTGTGCGAATAGCGGTGTGCCTGAACGTATGGTGATGGATTGGCTTGGGCACGCCGACAGCGAAATGATCCGGCACTATTATCACCTTCATGACGAGGAGGCGCAGCGCCGGATGGTGAGTTTGGACTTTCTCGGCCGAGCTAACGGACGGTCCGCCGGCGGAGCCGAGAACAACCAAGGGGAGGATGCCGAGCCGCCCGCAACCGAGACGCGCGACGCCCGCCCGACTTTTGATTGACACAGTTTTGACACAGTACAATTGTGTCAATCAAGAACGCCGCCGCAACCACCTACCAGGTCAGTGTTTGCGACGACGTGGATTGGCAAAGCGGAGGGCACGGGACTCGAACCCGCAACCCCTTACGGGGCACCTGTACTCCAAACAGGCCGCTCACCAATTCGCATACCCTCCAAGACTTTTGCGCGCATCATTTTAGTACGCTCGGTCCGCCGGTTCAATCGAGAACGCGGGCC
>WFWZ01000285.1 GCA_015490875.1 Planctomycetaceae bacterium | reverse complement strand
CCGCTTCCTGACGGTTCTGAGTCGCATAGCAGATGTCCTCCTTGGGAGGACCGACCAATTGAGGATACCGCTCTCGAAGCCGTCCAATGATCTCCTCGGCCTCATCGACACTGAGCGTCGTCTGGGTCAAGTACGCGACCTTCGCGTCATCGGGAACGGTCAATGCGTCGACCGCTTCGGCACTTTCGACCAGTACCATCGCCTCGGGAGCTTCGCCCATCGTTCCCACGACTTCATCGTGCCCCGCATGCCCGATGAGAAAAATCGTGTAGCCTTCCCGCGCGAAACGGACAGCCTCGACGTGGACCTTTGTCACGAGTGGACAGGTCGCGTCGATCGTTCGCAGATTTCGCTCGCGCGCGAAAGCGCGGACCTCGGGAGAAACACCATGCGCCGAAAAGAGAAGCGTGGCACCAACCGGAACCTCCGCCAGGTCCTCGACAAAGGTCACCCCCTTGCCCCGAAAGGACTCGACCACATACCGGTTGTGGACGATCTCGTGGTAGACATAAATAGGAGGTCCCAAGTGGTCGAGTGCGAACTGAAGGCATTCGATCGCCATGTTCACGCCCGCGCAAAACCCACGCGGATTGGCCAGCAGAATCTTCATGGGGCTCCTCACCTGTCTCCCTATCATTGGACCGTTCCATTTATACCGCATGCCGGCTCGATGTTTCACCTCACCTCGAACAACTCGACGTGCCGATCGGTCGGAGATTCCAGTTTCCGCAAGACACGCTGCCGCCGCCACAACTCTCCATCGATCAAGGATCGCGTGACGAACGGCGAGTAACCGTAGGTGGCCCGATACCGAGCGATCTCGTCCCAGTCGACGACAACGTAACGGATGCGGCGCCGGCGAAGTGCCTCCTGTCGCTCGCGGCGGGTTGTCCGGCCGGACAGCCAACGCTCCAGCCACGTCGCGTCGAAACAAGTATTGTAGTAGACCGGTCGCTCCAGATCGAACGGCTGGGCATCTCCTACCAGCAATACGGCTTCCCCTTCAGCGAACTCGGCCTGCCGATTCAGCCAGATGTGTACGGGGTTCGTCCGCCTGGGCATGTCCGGGTCGGCCGGATTCGGCTCGTCGTCGCGCAGCTCGGAAAGCCGCACGAGCACCCGATTGTCGCCGCAAAACCGAGTCACGCCGGCGACGGCGCCGTATGCGAGACTCACCACAAGCAGAGCCGTCGGTACGACGCGGCCGACGCGCTTCCATGGTCGATGCCACAAGGACGCTCCCAGGAACGCCAGCAGAGGCCAAAACGGCAAATAGAACCGCTCGATTCGATGCGTGGCCGCAAACCACAAGAGCCACCAAAATATCAGTACGGCTGCGGCCACGCGTACTTCCCAGCGGCGCCAACACCACCACGTTCCGACAAGCGCCAGAGGTATCAGCCCGGGTGCCAGACGGTCGCTGCGATAGCCGAACGTCGCGAGCGCCTCGAACCACTGTCTCGGCGAATAACGCCGGCCCTGTTCGTCTCGCGGGACTTGATGAGCCCGTTCCCACTGGGCAATCCGCTCGGGCGTCCGCGTCCGTCCGTCGAGCCACTGAGCGGCCAAGGGGTAGACCGGATTGCCGGACACCACGGCGTTCTTGACGTACCAGATGCCTCCAGCAGCGACAACCAGCAACGCCACTCCAGTGACTCGACTCAAGATCGATCGCCAGGCATGTCCTTCCCGCCATGCCATGACGCCCGCTGTCACCACCACCGGCAAAGTAACGAACACAACGGCCGGATACTTCACGGACGCGGCAAACCCTGCCAAGACGGCAGCCGTCCTCCAGGCTCGAGCTGCCACGTTCGGCGAGTGACGTTGTTCCATGGCCGCAACGACCATCGCGACGACACCGAAATAGTAGAACGCCAAGACGCCTTCATTGAGCCCGGCTAGCGAAACGTGCGTGATGCCTGGCGCCGTCGCATACAACCCGGCGGCCACCACACCGGCAGCCCCTTTCCATCGCTTTTGGGCTTCGGCCCCGAGCCACACGGCGCACCACAGCGTCCCCCAAGCCATCAAGACTTTTCCGCAAAGAGCTCCCCACCACCATCCGTCCTCGCCACCCCATAGCACCATACACTCCAGGGCCGCCATTTCCGCTCCCAAAGGCATGTTCCCATAGATATTGTGACTCATGAATGTCACTCTTCCCTGCTGATACCACTCTTTGGGAACTTGCAGGTGGTATTCGCGCACGTCGAAGTCTCGAGGCGGCAGGGCGGCCGCGAGACTCAAGTAGACCGACCAGGCGACCAGCAACACGAGGCCTCCGAGTTGGGGCCAGCTCGAGCCCTCCTTCCACCATCGCCTGATTCGCACCGCCTGCGACCCCTGCCACACCGCAACGCTCGCCAAAAGGACCCCAAAGAGCATGGCGATCCAAGCGGCCGAGCGTGCATGAAGGAGCCCGAGCCATCCGGCAGCCAAGAGAACTGTCTGATGCACGCCCCATCCGAGAGCGGCCGCCAGGGGCCAATGCCGCAGTCGTGTTCCCAGCTTCGCACTCGGCCATCCCAGTAGGATCATGGTGACGAAGCCGTAACCGAGCATCGAGAGCTGGACGAGGCCGGCCAAGACGAAAATGGGAAAGCGGTCCCCGATTCCGACTCGGTCCCAACTCCCCCCGGCCCACTGGCGCAGCCACTCATCCGGGACCAAGAATGCCCACAGCATGGCCCGATGAGCGGGGCTCGCAAAGAAGAGCAGCAAGTATCCCAGGGAGAATGCCGCTGCCAATCCCCAGCCGACGGCCGTCCAGGACATACGCACAGACGGCTCCCGTGACGAGCCGGTGGCGATGAGCTGGCGACGGTGGCGGCGGCGAGCGTTCATACGGATGGGCGTGGAGCCGTCTTCTGAGAGGTTCGAAGATCCGTGCAGAGGGAAGGTCCGAGCGTTTCCCTCTTGCTGTTGCTAAGCTATGGTACTGGTGTTCGGCCGGGACCCAAACGGGACCGGCTGGGTTCCCGCCGATTCTGCCGATTATTCGGGCAGACTCCCACTCTCCACTCGGATCACACCGGATCGACTGCCATGGCTCCAGCGAAACTCCAAGGCATCTTCACGCCCAACATCGTTCCCCTCGACGCCCATGGTGAAATCGACGAAGGAGAACTTCGCCGCTATGTCGACTGGCTCATCGAACGCGGCGTCCACGGACTCTATCCGAATGGGTCGACCGGCGAGTTCACACGATTCACGCCGTGCGAGCGGCGACGCATTATCGAGATCATCGCCGACCAGACCGCCGGCCGCGTTCCCATCCTCGCTGGCGCTGCCGAAGCCAATACACGGGAGACGATTCGAGCCTGCGAGCATTACGAGCGACTGGGAGTTCGAGCCGTCGCCATCGTGGCTCCGTTCTATTACAAACTGAGTTCCGCAGGAGTCTACGCCTACTTCAAAGAGATCGCCGACCACTCGCCGATCGACATCACGCTCTACAATATCCCCATGTTCGCCTCGCCGATCGACGTCGACACGGTGCGTCGCTTGGCTGAAGAATGCCCTCGCGTCGTCGCCATCAAAGATTCCTCCGGCGACCTACCTCACATGATGCGGATGATCGCCGCCGTCCGACCGATCCGCCCCGAGTTCAGTTTCCTCACGGGCTGGGACGCAGCCCTGGTCCCCATGATCCTCATCGGATGCGACGGGGGAACCAATGCGACCAGCGGCGTCGTTCCAGAAATCACCCGGAAGTTGTACGACTTGACCGTCGCTCGCCGACTCGACGAAGCGGTCGACCTGCAATATCGACTTTTGCGGTTGTTCGACGCGATGATTTACTCGTGCGAGTTCCCTGAGGGTTTTCGAGCGGCTTTGCAGTTGCGGGGCATCCGTACGGGGCGAGGCCGGCAGCCTCAAGCTCCCTCTCAGCAATTGCAGCTCGAACGGATCCGCGACCAACTCCAGTGCCTGCTGGCTGAGGAGGGCTTCACCGACGAACCGGTCGCCGGCTGCCCGGCGGGACAGCCGGTCGACCCGGAAGCCGTCGCCAAGATCGTCCAGTCGGTCTTGGAAGAACTCCGTCGACACGGCGTCGACTATGCATAGAGTTCCTGGTTTCTGGTTCCTGGTTTCTGGTTGGGGGTGTGGTGTGCGGCATGGGCGGCCGCTGGCGTCATCAGTGCTTGACGATCTTCGGTTCGTGCACGCGACGTTTTTCCAACTCGCGAATCTCACGCACCCAGATATTCCGGAAGCGAACCGGGTTACCGTGCCACTGCAGGCGGATCGGTCCTTTGGCCGGATGAGGTTCATACTTGGGTGGCCGGTGATAGGGCGTGTCTCCTTGCAGTTGAAAGTGGTTTTGGATCAGCACACCGTTGTGAAGGACGGTGATGAAGGCTGGTCGAACGAGTTTGCCGTCTTGGAACCGAGGCGCCATCCAGATGACATCGTACGTCTGCCACTCGCCCGGTCCACGACTGGCATTGACCAGCGGTGGATGCTGCTTGTAAATCGCCCCGCATTGACCGTCGAAGTAGGTTTTGTTGTTATATGAATCGAGGATCTGAAGTTCATATCGGTCCATGAAGAACAGACCACTGTTGCCTCGCCCCTGTCCCTTTCCCTTGACTTCTTTCGGCGTAGCGAACTCGAGATGCAACTGGCAGTCGCCGAACTCGGCTTTCGACCGAATGTCTCCCTTCCCCGCCAACATGGTTCCGTCGACGACTTTCCAGTTCTCCGCTCCTACCCACTGCGATAAGTCCTTGCCATCGAAGAGCACGACCGCGTCGGAAGGAGGAGCTCCCGGAGTCTTCCCCGGCGTGACCACCTTCGGTTCGCTCCACTGGATACCACTGAGGTACTCATCAGCTCGGACACCAAGAGCCCCCACGACGACGAGAGCGCAACTGGCCAGCAGACACGGGATCATACGCACATCACGGAAGTTCACCTCGGATCTCCTTTCGCGTTTGGCACACACGGTCGATTCGCGCACCCGGCTTTGGGTGTTCTCGCACGGGGGTATTATCCCTCGAGCTTCTCGCGGCCGCAAGGAAGCGCCCTCGCTTCGGCACGCTGGTGGCCGCGCCGTTGCGAAGATACGATGAAATAGGCCGATCCGGGACGGAGTCACCAATCACCCCCGACGTCGCTGGGTCCGCCTCTGTCTACTGTGGCCTCTTAAAGGAAAACCGGTCATGAGCAAACTGCGATGGGGCGTGCTGAGCACGGCACGCATTGCCACCGAAAAAGTCATCCCCGCCATTGCGCGATCGGAGTTCGGCGAGGTGCTCGCGATCGCATCCCGCGATGCCCAGCGAGCCCAACGGGCGGCGGAACGACTGGGGATCCCTCGGCATTACGGGAGCTATCAAGATCTCTTGGAAGATTCCGATGTCGACGCAGTCTACATTCCTCTCCCCAACCATCTGCACGTGCCTTGGTCGATCCGCGCCCTTGAGCATGGAAAGCATGTGTTGTGCGAGAAGCCGATCGGGCTCTCCAGTCAGGAGGCTCGACAGCTACGAGCCGCCGCGCGCGAACACCCGCAATTGAAACTGATGGAAGCCTTCATGTATCGCTTCCACCCCCAATGGCAACGCGCTTATGAAATGGTGCGCGAAGGCCAGGTCGGCGAACTCCACACCATCCAGACGTTTTTCAGCTTTTTCAATGACGATCCCGACAATATCCGACATCGACCCGAATGGGGTGGTGGAGCGCTGATGGATATCGGCTGCTATCCCATTTCGCTTTCCCGCTGGCTTTTCGGCGAAGAGCCGCATGAAGTCTGGGGATGCCTTCACCTCGATTCTCAGTTTGGCGTCGATCGCACCGTCAGCGGCATGCTCGTCTTTCCCAGCGGCGGCACCGCCACGTTTACCGCCTCGATGCAAGTGGCGCCCTATCAACGTGTCCATATTGTAGGAACCGATGGGCGCATCGAAATCGAAATCCCCTTCAACGCACCCCCCGATCGCCCCTGTCGCCTGAGCTGGCAGGATGACCAAGGCCGCCTCGAGACACTGACCTTTCCCACGTGCGACCAGTACACCGTCCAGGCCGACTTGTTCGCTCAAGCCGTGCAAAACGACCTTCCTGTCCCCACGGCACTGGAAGACGCCATTGCCAATATGGAAGCGATCGAGGCGGTCATCGCCAGCGCTCAAAGTGGCCGGACCGTTCGGATGG
>WFWZ01000284.1 GCA_015490875.1 Planctomycetaceae bacterium | reverse complement strand
TCGTGCAAGACCAAGACGCGGTCTCCCGGTGGCCCGTCGTAGTCCTCGGGCCGAAAGTGCGTATGGCTTTCCAAGACGAAGACACGTCCATCTCGGGCCACGGCGATCCCGGTCGGCGTCACAACGAGCGGCTCGGAGGCATATTCGACGACTTCGAGTGCCCGATCGTGAACGACCGGCTTCTCGGCGGTGGCGCGGTCGGCAGGGGAAAAAGTCGCCAAGGTGAACAGCCCGAGCATGCCCAGATGGCAGCGGATCCACATGTGTTTCGTCTCCTGGTACAATCAGCGTGGAGGCCGGGCTGAAATGAGTACATTGCCCATCCAAAAGGAAGCGATGATGCCGACGACAAAATACACGGTGGCACGGCTGGACCAAACTTCAGACCTCAAAGCACTTGCGGTGGCGATAACCAGGAGAGCCACGGCCAAGCTGGCGCTATGCACCGCCATGATCCCACGTGGCCAACCTGGCGCACATCGGTAGATGGTCGAACAGGGAATCATCAGGAAGAGAAGTCCCATCCCCCAGAAAAAACCGTTGGGGCTCCCGGTCCACAAGATCGAACCGAATGCTACGAACGCCGCGAGCAGGCACAGGCCTATCAACGTAGCTCCGTTCCGCTGATCAGTCGAAAGCGTGTATTTTCCCGTGGGGTGGAGTCGCAGGACCAGGTCCATCAAGGGATCGGCCAGCCATGTCATCGGCACAAAGATGGCACACAGACCGATCAGCGGAACGATAAGCGGGCCAAGGGATGGAACTCCGGCGGCAATCAATCGAAAAACGTGGAACAGGATGTAGATCCCGATGAGCACCGCCCACTGAGTTCTGCCGCTGAGTCTGCCCATCCAGAGGAAATAGTTCAGCATCCAGCGATATAGGGGATTGCGAGCCTTGAGTGCGGTCACGATGCCTTTGCGAGCCCATTCCATACCCGGCTCAAGTCGCAAGGCTTCGCGAAAAGAGTCCTCCGCTTGTTGATAATCGCCGCGTTGCAGTTGCGCCCAGCCTCGGTCTGCATGCACCCAAGCGTTGTCGGGATGTTGTTGGAGCGCCCGTTCGGTTTCGTGTTCCGCTTCCTGGCTTCGCCCCAGCTTTATCAAAGCCATCGATCGCGCGTGTTGGCATTGCCAGTCCTCGGGATCGAGGGCTAGCCCCTGCTCGGAGGCCTCCAACGCCCTTTGCCAGTTGCCTCTACCGAGTTGGGCCAACGCCAGTACCGCCCACGAGTCCACGCTTTCTGGATCCAGATCGACGGACGTTTGAGCAGCCTGGCATGCTTCCCAGAAGCGATAGCGGCCGACGAGCACGCGCGCGAGCGTGGCATGGGCGAACGCATCGTCAGGCGAACAGCGAACGGCTTCCTCGGCTTCCTCCTCCGCCTCCGCATAGCGGTCCATTTGCAAAAGACATTGTGCCAGGACAGCGTGCGCGTCGGAGTCTTGAGGAAACTCGGCGCAGGCAGCGCGCAGTTCTTGCTCGGCCAAATCGGGCTTGCCCTGAGTGACAAGCAGGATTCCCCGCTGCAAGTGCTCGCTCATCGAATGTTCAAATACCGAAGGACGTCGTCATAGAGTCCGGCCTGGTTTGCGTACAAGGCGTAGTTGCGGGCCGACGCGAACCACTCCTTGGTCGAGGGACGGATGCGCCGGGCAGCGGCCACGAGATCGCGGGTAGACAGAGGCTGCACCTGACCTCGCTTGAGCGCCTCGCTCAGTTTTGCCTCAACCGCCATATCGACAACGGCCTTCAGGTCGGCACCGGAGAATCCCTTCGTCTTCTTTGCGACGACAGCCGGATCGACGGACGAGATCGGCTTGCCGGCGCATAGGACGCGGAGGATCTCGGCTCGCGAGGCTTCATCGGGTGGGGGAACGAAGAGGACGCGGTCGAAGCGTCCCGGGCGGCGGAGCGCCGAGTCCATATGCCAAGGTGCGTTGGTGGCCGCCAAGATCAAGACGCCTTCGTTGGAGCTCTTTACGCCATCCAACTCCGAAAGAAGCTGGTTAATCAGATGCCGGCCTCCGCTGGTCTTCATGTCCGATCGGCTTGCGCCGAGCGCATCGATCTCATCGAAGAAGAGAACGCACGGCGCCGACCGCCGAGCCGTCTCGAAGAGCTCATGCAGGTTGCGTTCGCTATTGCCGAGCCACATATCGAGCACGTCGTTGATGCCGACGGCCAGGAACGAGGCGTCGATCTCACCGGCCGTCGCTCGAGCCAAATGCGTCTTACCGCAGCCGGGCGGACCGTACATCAAAATGCCGCCTCCCACCGACTTGCCGTACGCGGCGAACATCTCGGCATGCTGCAGCGGGTAGATGATTTTCATGCGGATCTCTTCCTTGAGTTCCGTCATGCCTCCCACATCCCGGAAGTCGATCGGGGGACGCTCCAGTTCTACGGTCGGGCGATTGTCCGAGTCCAACGAGTAGTAATCTTCAGATTCGGACCATGCCGCGGGAACGCGGTCCCCCATCTCTTCCTCGGAAGTGTTGTCATCTTCCTCAGGCTGTTGCATCCAACAAGCCCTGAGTCCCATGTCTGCTTCGAACTCGATGTCGCGAACCGAATCATCTTGTGCGACGGCTGCTCGGTACGCTTCTTGAGCCTCATCGAACGAACCTTCTGACCACAAAAGTTCGGCGTAATATCGACGTACCAGCGCCGAGGCATCCGGCCTGTTGACCATTTCCTCCACAAGTGCCAGCGCATGCGAAGCCTTGCCCGCGCTCGCAAACGCCTGCGCTAGGGTCAACTTTAACTCTTCGTCATCCGGTGTGGTTGCCAGCATAGCGCGTAGCTCGGCTTCTGCCTCTTCATAGCGATGAGCTTCCATCAAGAGGTCGACGTAGTGCTTATGCAGCGCGATGTTGTCAGGACAAACGCGCAATGCTTCTCGGACGGCTTCCAAAGCGGCGTCGTTCGATCCATTCACCGATGAGGACTCCTCCAAGGACGGGCCGACTTATCGACGCGTACGAGACTCGTCGAGCAACACGAGCGCCAGCATAATAGACACTCGCGAATTTGGCCAGCAGTTTCGCTCGTTTCCTCCACGCCACTATTCCGGCTCGGCCGGCGCTTGCAGAAATGCCAGCAAGTCGCGGAGTTCACGATCGGTCATCCGGTCGACCAGGCCGTCCGGCATCAGCGACACGTCTCCGGGCACTACCGCTTCCACCTGGTCGCGAGGGACGGCGAACTCGCGGCCTTCCTGATCGAACAGGCGATACTCGCGATCCGTTTCGGTGCGCAAGATGCCAGTCCAAACACGTCCATCCTTGGTGCGCAGGCGATACGACTCGAATCCGTGGGCGATCTCGGTACTGGGACTCAGAATGGCTCGCAACAGGGATCGGCGCGAAAACCGTTCCACGCCCGGCGTGCGATAAAACGCAGGCCCGACCGCCTCGCCCCGACCATCAATCCGGTGGCACTTGAAACAACCGGCGCCGCGTGGGTGAAAGAAAACTCGCTGTCCGGCCAGAGGATCTCCGTCCGTCCCGATCCGAGCCAGCCATGCGTCGAGGTCCGAGCGGGGCGGCCGATCAGGATGAGGCGGTTTTGCCAGAACCGTTGCCACCAGCGGCGAGAACTCCTTGTTGCGACCGGACAACTTCACCAACGTGCGCACGTCGTTCGCCGTCAAGCGTGCTCCCCGAAGCGATGCCAGGGCTTCTCGCCGAAGTGACGTCGGCATTTCCTGCGCCTGAGCCCACTCGATCAGCGCCCGTACCTGCTCGCGCCGATCGACCGGCCAACGCATCAGTGCCTCGGCACGCACGTGCTCGTCCCGGCGCCGATCCTCGATCACGCCTCGCAGCCAAATGATGCCGCGCGCGTCCAGCGGCATCCGCCGCACGATGGCCAATTGTAAACCCCGATCCCCTTTGGCGATCTCCATCCATCGTCGCAATCGTTCATGAGACAACGCTTCGTGTCCTGGTGGCAGAAACTCGATGGCTCGCCGCAGCGTCCCCAGTGGCACATCCTTGTCATCGAAGAGTCGAGCGACCAAGGAGTACGCTTTCGATCGAGGTTTCCACCAGTCGCCGTTGCGTCCCGGCTTCCATTGCTCCATCACGCCGTCGATCTTCGCCACGGCCGCCAACGTCGCTTCGAAGAGATGTCCCGACATGGGGCGCGTGTGCAACTGCCGGAGGAGGAGGGCTCGATCGGCTTTGCGTTTCCGAGTCGCCAGCCACTCGGTCGCCACAAACCGAATTGAGTCGTTCGCGTCGCTCAGTGCCTCCTCGACGATCTCCTCGAATTGCCGCTCGTGATGTTTTCGTATCACCAGGATGGCCGCCAAACGTACCGACGCACGTGTGTCACGAAATAGCTGCCGAAGATCATTCCAGTTGGCAGTATGCGCGAGGCCTTCGCGAGCAGCCTGGCGGATGAAGGGATCGGCCGGCTGCACCGCGTCGACCAGTTGCGGTAGCCAACGCCGGTCGTCGATCCGACGCAAGCACGCAGTGCGCACGCGCGGGGGCGTCGACGGAGCCAAGAGCGATGCGATGTTGAGCTGATCGAGTGGTTGAGTAGCGACCTGATGTTCTCGCTTGGAACCTTCGGCATCTCTATAAACGCGATTCCTTGCAGCACGGTCCGCGGCGGAACTCCGGGGAGCGACATCGTCGCGCAATCGGACACGCCAGATCCGTCCTCGACCGTGGACCGGATAGGAGCGGTCCACCCAGTCGCTAATGTAG
>WFWZ01000283.1 GCA_015490875.1 Planctomycetaceae bacterium | reverse complement strand
GAGTGACAACCCCGCGACACTCGAGGAACCGACGGGCCGATCGACTCTCCAAGACCTGCTCAAGCAGGGGGGGCGTCTTGTTGCCCTGGATTGCCGTGACGGGAGCGTCGTGTGGAGCCGACCGTTGCCACTGGGCAACGTCCAGCACGTGCTGTACGTGGCGTACGCACATGGCCGTGTCGTCGTGGTCGGGTCGTATAACAGTGGGAATGATACCGACCGGGATTCGGTGATGTACGACATCCATGTCGTCGATGCGCAGGACGGCCGCGTGATGTGGTCGAAAACCCAGCGCCAAGACGCGAAGATCGGGGGTAGCCATGGCGAGCAGGACCACCATCCGGTGATTGTGGGAAAGCTGCTCTACTGCGAACCGATGGCCTATGATTTGGAAACCGGCAGTCCGGTAATGAATTGGAGTTGGAAGAGAGAGCATCGCCGCGGCTGCGGACAGGTCTCCGCCTCGTTGCACTCACTTTTCTTCCGGCATTCCCACCCCACGCTTTTTGACCTGGCGACGCAGACGTACGAGAAGATCACAACGACGACGCGGCCCGGTTGTTGGATCAACTCGATTCCGGCCGGCGGTCTGCTGCTGATCCCCGAGGCCAGTTCTGGATGCACGTGCGACTATGCGATTCAGACATCCCTGGCATTCCGCCCTGTGCGCGATGGCAGCAGGAAGAGGACCCATCGGGCCGGTTCGAAGTAGTTCGTCGTCTTATGCGGTGAGCACAAGTTCGTCGGTAGATGCCGTTTTTTTCAGAGCTGTCTTCTCGTCACCGTTCCTTGCGGTACTTCCAGCCGGGAAAGAAGAAGCTGGCGGCGAGGACCACCCCGAGGAGACTGATCGAAAAGTTGGGCACCCCGCCGCTGGCCATGGCCGCCATGGGAATCGATGTCAGAAAGAGAGCCACTGCCGGGACGTAGAAAAGGCCGTTGAGCAAAGAAGCCTTCACGAGGAAGATCATGCCGCCGATCAGGGCAAGGACCGGAGAGAGTGTTAGGACTTCCAAATCGAGGAGCCATTCGAGGGCGAACAGGAGCGCATCGGCGATCATGGCGCCGGCCCAGATGTGAGCCAATACACGTTCGATGAACGTCACGGGACCGGCTCGGCGCCGCAATTCCCAGAAGACCGCCGCCCACAATCCGGCGCCCACGACCCACAGCCCCACATAGGGCAGGCGCGTCTGGAATCCATTGAGGACGAGCACGTTGGTTGTGAAACACAAGATGAGCAACACCAGGGCGTGCCACATCCAGAGCAGGCCCCAGTTCTTGAGCACGCCTGCATGGTGCGTTTCCCGAAATGCTCGCGTCAGAATCTGACTGAACTGGGAAGATCGTGCTGACACAGGTTCGTCATTGAGAAACCGTTCGAGGTCGTCAGCCAATTCATCGGCACTCGCATAACGCAGTTCGACCGGTTTTTGAAGAGACTTGAGCACGACCATTTCCAGGTCACGGTCGATGCGGGGATTGAGCGTTCGCGGTGGAAGGGGATCTTGTTCCACGACCATTTGCACGGTTTGCAGCGGACTGGCTCCTTGAAAGGGAGGACGTCCCGTCACCATTGCGTAAAGGATCGCTCCCAGCCCATAAACATCGGTTGCCTCACTGACCAACTCATGCTGTCCGCTCGCCTGTTCGGGCGCCAGATAGGAAGGGGTTCCCAAAACGGCACCGGTGCGTGTCAAACTGGGGTGGGGAGCGCCTCGCTTCTCCCCTGCTACCCGTTCATCACAAGCCGGCCGTTCCGTCCACTTCGCCAACCCGAAATCGGTGACGTACGGCGTGCCTTCCGCGTCGATCAGGATGTTCGACGGTTTCAAGTCGCGATGGAGCACCCCTTGGCGATGCGCGTGGGCGATGGCTCGGCAGATCGGGATCAAGAGTTCGGCAGCTTCTCGAGCCGGCAAGGGACCGTCGGCGATCCGCTCCGCCAACGTCGTCCCTTCGATGTATTGCATCGAAAAGAAGGGCGTTCCATCTTGGGCCGTTCCGACCTCATAAATCGAAACGATGTGAGGATGATTCAACTGCGCCGCCGACTCGGCCTCAGCTCGGAATCGAGCCAAGTCGGTCGACGTCGCCCACTCGCCTCTCAACAGTCGTTTCACCGCGACGGTTCGATACAGGCTCTTTTGGAAAGCGCGATAGACCACTCCCATTCCGCCTCGGCCCAACTCGCACTCGACGCGATAGTCGGCCAGTCCTTGAGGCATTGTCGGGTCTTCGGTCGAAGGTTGAGGTGGGGCTGTCGGCTCGAGCAGCACCACGTTCTGCGAATCGCTGGCCACTTCGTCTGCGATGGCAGCTGCCGACCAGAGTTCCTTCAATTCCTCGAGTTCCTCCGGCGACATCCCCACAGCCACGGACTCCCAGTCGACATGACCTTCTTCTCGATATTGTGCCTGAAGGCGCTCGAGTTGTTCGAACAACCGGACGTCTCTTTCTTCCTCTGTCGATCCCATGCGTCAGTTTTCTCCCCGACCGTGTGACACATCCATGTCCGTGAGGACCTTCCGCAGCCGGCGCAGGGCACGCAGATACCGCATTCCAGCCGTCGCGTGAGAACATTCCAGAGCCTCGGCGACCTCCTGGTTCGTCATCTGCTCGAAGTGCCGCATCGAAATCACTTCACGGTCCATCTCACTAAGTTGCTCGAGAGCCGTGACGAACCGCTGAGCCAACTCCCGGCGGATGGCATCTTCCAGCGGCGAGGGAGCATCGGTGCGAAGCTGCCCAAGCAATTCGACCGATGACTGTCCCTGTGCCGGCCCGTTCAGTTGCCGCTCGCGGTCGACCGAACGTCGAGCCGCCGCGCGGTGGCGGCGGTACATATCGATGATGCGGTCGTGGGCCAGACGTCGAAGCCACACTTGAAAGGAGACCCCCGGATTGGCAAGGAACTCGTCGACGCGACGCGATGCCTCCCACAAAACGTCCTGCACCACGTCACTGGCATCGACTCGCGCAGCGATCGCTCGATCGAGTCGGCTAGCGATCATCTTTCTGAGTGGCCGGCGGTGGCGCTGCAGCACGACCCGCATCGCGTCCTCGTCCCCCTCCTGGCCACGGAGCAGCAGTTGCCGCGTCGGTTCTGGCGGCACTGTCGGTTCTGGCGGCTCACTGGACATCGACGGAACTCCTCGTGCGCGACAAGCCCGGGTGCCCTTCGATCGTACTCGAGTGAAATCCCCCTTTCCAGACGTTGGCATCGTGGGGACTCGGAGTCGGTCTGATTTCGACTACAATGGTCGGCGGTGTGGGGCGTTTGGCCGTCCGTGTTGCCGTCCACCCCTGCGAGTTTCCGATGAATAGGAACCTTTTCGCGCTACGTCTCGTCCGACGCTTTTGGCTCCTTGGGTTGTCGTTTGTGCTAGGGTACCTGCCGGCCGTTGCCGGCGACCCCGACCCGATGGAGGTTTTCAACCGGAGAATCCTGCCGATTTTCAAGTCGGAAAAGCCGAGTAGTTGTGTCCAATGCCATCTCGCGTCGGTCGACCTCAAAGACTACATCCTTCCCAGTGCCGAAAAGACGTTTTTGTCGCTTCGCGATCAAGGGCTGATCGATCTCGACTCTCCGGAAGACTCGAAGATTCTGCAACTGATCGACATGGGAAGCCAAGACACCGATGCCGGTGCCCGGTTGATCCACGCCAAGACGCGACGGGCCGAGTACGATGCATTTGCGGCCTGGATTCGCGCCTGTGCACGCGACGAGCGACTGCGCCGTCTTCCACCGCTGCCCGAGAGCGAGCGGGCTGGACCGCGCCGGGCAGATTCCGTGATACGCCACGCGAGAAAAAGCCGGGTCGTCGACGCGTTTGCGCGCACGATTTGGGCACAACGTCTTCGTTGTTTCCCCTGCCACACGCCTTTCGAAGTCGATCCAGAGAATCCGCGCCAAGCGCCCGCCCGAAAGACGCTCCGGCAATTGACCGAGCGCTACGGAAAAGAAAAAGTCGAGCAACTGGGGTTCTTTCGTGAGACTCCGGAGGCGACGTTGCAGCGTCTGATCGACATGAGCCGCCACTCGGCCGAGGGAGACCTTCCCATCATCAACGTCCGCAATCCCCTCGAGAGCCTGTTGCTGCTCAAGCCGCTCGCCAAACTACCGCCCAAAGATGAGGAGGGACGTATTGGAGAGGCTTCCAATCGCGCTCCCGTTTCCCACGGCGGCGGACTGAAGATGCACAAGAACGACGCATCCTACAAGGCGTTCGCCGCCTGGCTGGTCGACTATGCGAAAACGGTCCGCGGCGAATACCGATCGG
Source organism: Planctomycetaceae bacterium (assembly GCA_015490875.1). Lineage (GTDB taxonomy): Bacteria > Planctomycetota > Planctomycetia > Pirellulales > Pirellulaceae > S141-3. Next base: position 27,115 of record WFWZ01000283.1, on the reverse strand, counting down.
TGAGCGAACTTCCGGCGGACAATTGGATCAGTACGGAATACACCGTCCGGCTCACGTCCGTGCAGGACAAGTGGAAACCGCTGACACCGGTGCAGCTTGTCCTCTATCGTTGGGACGACCAGAAGTCGGCCTACGCCGATCGACCGGTCGCTTTTACACAGAGTCTGATTACACCGAGGCACCTGGTCAACGGCACGCTGTTCCTCTTTCGGGATGAACCCTCGGTGGCGAAGGCGCTTTCGAGCGGCGGCATGGCAGAACTTCCACTGCACGGAAAATTTCTCGTGAAGGTCTACGTCGATCGCCGTGGTAAGCTCGAACGGGACCCGTGGTTGCTTTTGGGAGAGGAAGATTTCGTCGGGGAACTCGAGTTGGAAGTGCGCCGCTGGCGTCCGGGGTTCAAGAATGCACGCCGACTTTCCGCTAAGCCGCTTGAGGACTGAACGGACGGAGCTTCTGTTGGCTGGGTGTGTTTCCTTTGACAAAGTTAGGTAAGCCATGGGTTTGGTCGATCGAATGGTTCTCGTTCTTGTGTTCGCCTCGGCATTTGTGGCGCGGGGAATTCGTGAGGCATGGGCGGAGGAGCGTCCGCCGAACATTGTCTTGATCTTCACCGATGATCAGGGGTACTCGGACGTCGGCTGCTTCGGAGCTCGAGGATTCCAAACGCCGAACCTCGATCGGATGGCGTCGGAAGGGACGAAGTTCACTTCGTTTTATGTTGCGCAGGCGGTCTGCACCGCGTCGCGTGCCGCGTTGATGTCGGGGTGCTACGCCAATCGAGTCAGCATGTCGGGGGCGCTCAATCACACGAGTCGCAATGGGATTCATCCCGACGAGTTGCTACTTCCCGAGATCTGCAAAGCACGCGGCTACGCGACGGCATGTTTCGGCAAGTGGCATTTGGGGACGTTGGTCGAATTCGGACCGTTGCGGCATGGATTCGATGAGTTTCTCGGCATTCCCTATTCCAACGACAACAGTAAGTACCACCCGGTGATCCGCGACATGCCTCCGCTCCCACTCTATGACGGCCGGCGCGTCGTGGAACTCGATCCGGATCAGTCGCAGTTCACCCGGCGTTTTACCGAGCGAGCGGTCGCCTTTATCGAGAAGAACCGCGACCGTCCCTTCTTCTTGTATGTGCCTCATGTGATGCCTCACGTTCCCATCTTCGCCTCGGAAGCCTTTCGAGGTCGATCGGAGTTGGGACTCTACGGGGACGTCATCGAAGAGATCGATTGGTCGGTCGGTCAGATCCTCGAGGCGATCCGGCGGTGCGGATTGGACGAGAAGACCTTGGTCATTTTCACATCGGACAATGGGCCTTTTTTGTCCTATGGCGAGCATGCGGGGTCGGCCCGTCCTTGGAGGGAAGGCAAGCTGACGACGTTCGAAGGAGGACACCGCATGCCCTGCATCATGCGCTGGCCGAGACACGTGCCGGCCGGCCGCGTTTGCGACGAGATGGTGGCGTCCATCGATTTGTTACCGACGATCGCGCGCCTGATCGGTGGCCCGATGCCGACGCGCAAGATCGACGGACTCGATTTCTCTGACTTGCTTTTGGGAAAACCGGGAGCCAAGTCGCCGCGGCAGGTTTTCTACTATTACGCGGGCCGTGAGTTGCAGGCGGTGCGCTGGGGCAAATGGAAGTTGCACTTTCCGCATCAATACTTGACGGTCGCCGGCCCGCCGGGCCGAGGCGGCAAGCCGTCGAACTGGGGAAAGTTGCAGCCCAAAGACATCCGGCAGTCGGGGATTTACGGCATTGCAAGCCGCCATGGGTATCGCGTGGAAAAGATCGGCAAGTCGCTGTTCGATCTGTCGACCGACCCGGGCGAGTCTCGCAATGTTGCCGATGAACATCCCGACGTCGTGGCGCGTCTGGAAGCCCTCGCCGAAAAGGCTCGCGCCGATCTAGGGGATGCCCTCACGCACCGCATCGGTTCGGGCGTCCGCCCTTGTGCGTGGAAGGATGGCGAATCAAGATAGCGTCTTTCCCCGGGGGCCGAACCACGGGAGACATGCGGAGCGGCCGGCCGATGGGGTTTGGGTGACGGCGGCGAGAGAACCACGGCAAGGAGACATGCCGATGCGGGAAGTGGTAGCGGAGTTGGTGGGAACGGCGGTGCTTCTTTTGGTCGGGAACGCCGTCGTCGCCAATGTGTTGCTCAAGCAGGCCAAGGGTGAGGGCTCGGGCTGGATTCTGATCAACATCGGCTGGGGAGCCGCCGTTTTTGTCGCCGTGCTCTGTGTCAGCGAGATCAGTGGAGCTCACATCAATCCCGCCGTGACGATCGGCCTGGCAGCTGCCGGCCGCTTTGCCTGGGAGCAGGTACCGGGATATGTGGCTGCGCAGATGTTGGGAGCCATGATGGGCACGACGCTGGTGTGGGTCCTCTACGCCGACCACTACCGATTGACGAACGATCCGGCTGCCAAGCTGGGCACGTTTTGCACGGGTCCCGCGATTCCGAACACGTGGCGGAACTTTCTGAGCGAATGCCTGGCGACGTTCGTGCTCGTCTTTGCCGTTTTGCAAGCGGCTCCCGCGAAGATCGATTGGGGAATCTCGGCCAATCCGGGAACATCCGAGATTGGGCTGGGGGCGTTGGGGGCCCTTCCCGTCGCCCTGGTGGTCCTGGCGATCGGAACTTCGCTCGGAGGAACGACGGGCTACGCCATCAATCCGGCTCGTGACTTGGGACCTCGGATCATGCACGCGTTGCTCCCGATTCCCGGCAAAGGAAGCAGCCAGTGGAGTTACGCGTGGATTCCCGTTTTGGGGCCGATCGCCGGGGGCCTCCTGGCGGCCGCCGTCTCGGCCGGACTCGCCCGGCTATGACACGCGGTGCGTCAGCGCGTGCCACTTACTTGTCATCTCCTGCGTCTTTCTTGGCGTTCTCTTGGGGCTTGGCGGGCCGGCGCTTGTTGCTCGCCTTCTTTTGGGCTCCCTGAAGCCCTTTGAAGAACTCCTCGGCCATGCGGCCGACGCTTTCGACGGCGTCGCTGACGCGCAAGGTCGCCTTCAGTTCCATTTCGAGTGGCTGTCGCTGGCTCGGATCTTCTTCGGGCTTGTCGGTGAAGGTGAACGTCCACCTCCGCTGCATCATGCGCACATCGACCTGATGTTTGGCCGTATCGGCGAAAACGTGATAGGTCGTGGCTCGCGACACCACCTCGTCACGGATCAGCGGACTCCCGTACCGCCGGTCCAGACACATGACCGAAGGCCGGTTGGCCGCGTTCGACGCTCGCAATTGATTGGCTCCGCGCGTCTGTCGCATCAGGAGGAGGACGGGTGATTCGGGAGGCTGGTCGAGGGGGATGGCATATGCAGCCACGGTCGCCGGTTTTTGCCAGCGCAGTTTGCCGGTTTGGCGATCGAGGGAGAGAAGGTAGCCCGTCACCAGCGGGCATCGCCAGGGCATCGGCGACGAGAAGGTTACGCCATTTTGCGACTTCGTTTCACCACTGAGGATGACCAGATAGTCGCTGCCGGAGGGCATCACCCACATTTGCTGAATCCCCTTGGGGATCGGTTCTCCCTGGTAACGCACCGATAGCTTTCCGTCGTCGGTCGAGACGATCGTGATGGTGCCGTCTCGCTGAGCGATGGCCAGCGAGTCGGGGGAGACTTCTGCCAGGAGGGCGTCGGCGGGAACTTCGAGTTTCCAGAGGTCGGACTGGGTCCAAAGGTCACGTCGAGTCAGGATGAGGTGTTGATCGGTTTTCACGCACGTGAGAACGTCGCCATCGATCGATCGCCATCGTTGCTCGAGCGCCGGCACCGGACGCTGTCCCAAGACGGCCCCGTCCCATGCGCGCAAGACGGCTGCGGTCTCAGCATCCGGTTCAATCACGTAGACGCGATCCCGATCGCCGAAAATCTCACAGCCAGGCTCATACCCGCTGCGGCTCCAGAGAACCTCGCCCGTCATCGGCTCGGCGCATACCAGTTCGCGTCCTTTCTGGTATACAACGGCATGGCTGAGGAACAGCCCGAGTCGTCCTAGCAGGGTGCGGCTCGATTGATCCATGGGGCGGTACCGCCGACCTCCCCATGTTCCCTGGATTTCGTGTGTCCGAATGCCTCGGTAGGACGAGAGGCTGCGCCGTCCACTCGAGCTTGCGGTATCGGCTTTCCACCGCAAGTAGTCCCGCCCGTTTTGGCCTCCCAAACGGTCGATCAGAAACGTTTCGAATCCCACGTTGACTAGCGTCAAGTGACCGCGATGGGCGACCTGGAAGGGCCACGGGCCGTTCGCGGCGAAGTTCGTACCGACCCGCAAGCTGACCTCAATGCGTCCAAAGGGGTCGAAAACCTGGATTTGGCGCATGCGCAAGTCGTACCGCACGTGGCTTCCCAGCTCGGTTGCCCCGGCGACTGCCTTCGTCCGAAACGCGTAAACATAGTTGGTCGAAACGGTGGGACCTTGCGACCGGTCGACAACGACCTTTCCCTCTGGCCAGTTCGCCTCGACTCCCGGATGCTTGATCAGGCGAGCTGCCGTATCACGAGCCCACTCGGCCGCCCCAGCGCCTCGCGGTAACCGGACATCGCCGAACTCTGTCTGTAACCGCCTGACGGCTGCCAGGGCTTCCCGCGGCCGCCCGCTCTTCTCCATCAGTTCCGCCTGCAAGGCCAGGGCTTCGGCTCGCAGCTGGGGTGAGGCGGACGCATGGACGTCGACCAGGTCGGAAATGACCAGTTCCGCCTCGGTTCGACCGTCCCCCCTTTGCACGAGCTTCCGTGCCATCTCCAGCCGCGCCTCGTCAATCCCGGGGACCGCCCCGTACACTTGCAGGAGGCGGCGGAGGGAGGGCAGATCGCGGGCGTTTTTCAGCGTCGATGCCACTTTCTCGTCAATGGCGCGTCGTGTTGCCGCGTCTCCTTGGGAATAGACTTCGCTGATCCGTCCGGCCAACCAGCGATCGAAGCGCACCTTATACCGAGGATCGACGCGGAGCAGAACGGTGAGCTCGCCCAACAGGGCGGAACCTCGACGGGATTCGACACTGGCCAAAAGGGACTCGAGCGACTTCCACGCCGTCGCCCAATCGCCTTCTTCCAGACTTCCATCCACGAGCAACCGCAAGTAGGCAAGCCGCTGGCGGGGTTGGTCGATGAGGTCTTCGAGTTCTCGAGCCACTTTGCGGTAGCGGCCAAAGTCTTCCTCGAGTGCCTGCATCAGCGAGGCAACGAGGAGTTGTCGAACGACTTCGTCCTCGGGGCGCAACCGGTAGGCTCGCTGCAACGTCTCCAGCGCCTCATCCCGCCGTTGGTCGTGGATCAACAGTTCGGCATGGCGAAGGAGCGCCCACACGTCATCGGGATTTTTCTTCAGACGAGTCTCAACCAGTCGCCGCAGAGGATCGGCCTGATAGTAGCACGCCAGCCAGTCGACATTGAGGGAAATGATCTGGTCGCGATAACTGATCAAGTTTCCCAACACGAGATCGGTCTTGACCGATTGGACCACTTTTCCTTCCAGGACGTCGATTTGCAACAGTTCAGAGCTGGTCGTCGGAAGGTAGTAGTAACGTCCCGTGAGAAATCCTCGACCACTGGGGCGCGCTGCCCCCAGTTCCAAATCGGCTTCCCACGCCGGCTCGCCCGTTTCGAGCGAGATACCACGACACCGGTCGGTCCCCACGAGAAAAACGACGCCTTGGTGCACTCCTCCGATAAAAAGCATGCCGTCCCGATCGATGGGTTCCCAGCGGGGTTTGCCGGTGAGCAAATCGAGGCAGTGGAGTTGGTTCGATTCCACCGGCGTGAGAAGGACGGTTCCTTGAGCCAGTGTCACCGTTCCGTCAGCCCAGCGCTCGCCCATCGGAGGAAAGGGCGTCGGTCGGTAGCGATTCCAAGGAGCGCGAAACGCCGGGTACTGGTATCCCCAAAGGAGACTCCGTGTCGCCAGGTCGACCGCCACGCAGGCGCCGGCCGAGGTCGGGCAAACGAGAATGCCATCATCAAACGACGGTGTAGCTCCGGCCAGTCGCCGATTGGGATCGAGATCGATCGTCTGTTCGGCGACATGAGCGACTTGCTGGAACCACTGCAGCCTTCCGGTTTGAGCATCGAGAACGACGAGTCGGATTTCGCCGGCCATCTCGGCCAGGACGAAGAGTTGCCCCATCAAGGGGAGAGGGGGCCCGAGGAAAAAGGCTCCGGCCAGTCGCGGTTCGTCTTCTCCCGTTTCGCCTCCGACGATCCAATGGAGTTTTCCTTCTTCGGCGAGGCTGCAAGCGACGAGCTGGTTGCCTCGGGGTGCTGTCGTCTGGTTGCGGTTGAGGTTCGGGCCAAAAACGAGTTGAGACCGCACGCGCCCCGACGCCGCGTAGGGCATCTCATCCAGCAAATAGACGCGTTCGCCGTCGCTGGCGAGTTGGCCGTAGGGAGCGTCCTCCCAAAGTCGCTGAACCAACTCATCCCGGCGCTTGTTGCGATTCGCATTGAAGGCGGCCTGTTCGTCCGTATCGTCGGCGACTCCTCCAATCGTCTCTTGAAACCACGGGTAGTTCCAAACAAGCTTGCCCGTTTTTAAGTCGACTCCGAAGACCCAGCGAGGTGTGCGCATGACGACGATATCGCCGACTGCCAAAGGTTGAAACGCGGGAAGCACGACGCGGTCTTCCGATTCGTACAGCAGGCGCCGCTCGGCAACTAATTCCGCGTCCGCGGGATCGATCACCGTGGCGGTCCGCCACCGGAAATGCATCAGGGGAAATCCACCGGCGGTCAGGCCGTTGCGTTGGGGATTGCCTCGATAAAGCACCCACTGCTGTTCCCGCTCGTGCAAATCAATCGATGCTCCTTGCAAGTGTTCTTCGAGCCACTCTCGAGCATCTTCGTTCTTGGTGAACCACGATACGGTACGTCCTCCTAGTGACACACCGTTGGCCGAAGTTCGTTGCTTCAGCGCGACGATGACGTCGACCGCCTGTTGCTCCATTCCGGCTTGCAGCCAACTGGCCGCCAACAACAGCGATAAGGTTGGCTCGTAATCACCGGCGGCATGGGGGACGTCGTAAAGACGCTTCAGCGAGAGTGCGGCTGCCAAAGGATGGCCTTGATCGAGTTGCCAGCGCCCGAGCAACACCGCCGCATCGTAACCAGCCCGCGTGTGGAAATACTTGCGCGTGACTTCGTGGAGTTTGGAAATATCACGATCGGCAATCGCGCGGCGGACCAGTTGCCCTGCCTCGGCACCATATTTCAACTCGTACCACTGGCGGCCCTCGGCGGGGAGTTGGCCCAGCAACTGGAGAGCACGCGCTTTGATACTCGTGCGATGACGCTCATCGGCCAAGCCCCGCATGAAGTAATCCTGCTGGACTTCGGCCAAATCGGGATCTTGCGTCTGGCCGGTGAGGATGCTTCCGAGCAGCTCCACGGCGGCTCGATAGTCCTGCTCGGCAATCGCCTTCTCCGCACGCCGCAGGTACTGTTGCAAGACTCGAGGCGCAGGGCGAAACAGATCGAGCTGCTGACTTTGGCGCGTAGCGGGGAATCCCGGCTGAGCGTGCGCCGCGCGGCAGATCAGGACCAACGCGGTAGCCACCGTCACGACCCAGACGCAACCTGGCATCGGTCGTGAAAAAGAGACGCCCCTTCGGCTACGGCAGAAGGATTTCGTCACAGTTTGTACTCCCCAAAGGTGTTCCCCATCCCGTGTTCCTGGGAGGGCAGGTCTTCCTCACCGACCGCCTCGCGGCGGCCTCGCTTCGCGCGCGTGCTCTAAGGCATTGACAACTAACATGTTAGACGCCATGTGTTGCGGCGGCAAGTCAAGGCGCTCGGCGCGGCCGCGACGGTGAGCCTCCTGGTAAGCTTACAGCGCGCACCGACGCGGCCCCGCCCACGCCGGGTCGCCAGGGCGACCAGATCGTGTGGAGGGGCCGGAAGAGTGAAAACCAAGAGCGAAGAGGTGCGTTCAGCCGTTGCCCGCCAGGGGGGCTGAGCGGCGACGCAGGCCGAACCAGAGTGCAGCGGCGAATGCGGCCGGGATCAGGAACTGGAAGATCCCCGTCGGGTCGGGGGGAAACGCGATCCCCAGCGCGACGCTGCTTTGACCCACCTCGCGCGAAAGCTTCAGGGCTACGTGGGTATGCAAAGCCACCAGTAGGGGAAGGGCGAGCGCAGCGAGATACCAGAGCGTCGCCACGCGCGATCGAACGGCTGCCCATGTGACGCAGGCGACCGCCAGACCCACCGGTACGTAGATCGCGCCATAGACGACCGCCCTGCCCCACCACGGCAGCGTTCCCGATTCCAGGTGCGAGCGAAAATCCCAGAGCTGGGCGATCCCAGCGACGCTCATCCCGTAGCCGACCAAGCCCAATACCCACAGTGGCAAGGCAGCCGCCACTAGCAACCAAGGATGGCGCGCCAGCCACGAGCGTTGCGGTGGATGCTGCAACGCCGCTTGAGCGATCACTTCGGGCCTCCCCACCCGCTCGGCAATCCGATCCTCGACTTTCCTCTCCAGGTCCAGACTTTCCGTGGCCATCATCTTACCTCCATGCCTAAGACCGCTGGCGCCGGGCTCGCCCTTCGAGCCTCGCTCTTCCGCCAGACAATCCATCCAGTGATCACGCAATTCGCCGAGCAGACGCGCTCGCTGGAGCCTGCCGATGCCTGCCCGTTTCAACTCCCGCTCGACTTGTTCAAGCCACTTCGCCAGTTTCACCGTAGACTCCCTCCCATACCCGGTGGACCGCCGCCACGATCTCATCCCAGCGGCTTCGTGCGTCGGCCAGCTTCCGCTGTCCGCAACGCGTGATGCGGTAGACGACTCTGCGTCTTCCGCCGACCTGACGCCGCTCGCTGCGGATGGCTCCCTCAGATTCCAGCCGATGCAAAATCGGGTAGATGCACCCTTCGCCAAACTCCAACCGGCCCGCCGACAACAGCCGAATCCGGCGCACGATCTCGTATCCATGAGCGGGCTCGCGCTGGACCAGCCTCAGAATGAGTAGTTCCGGGACGCCATTGAGAAACTCCGGATTGCTGCGCCGCGTTGCCATGACCGGTTTCCCTTTCTCCACTTCCAACCTCGACTCGCTCAATCCAGCCCACCGCCGTGTTTCACTTCGAGGGCCACGGTCAGTATCGGTCGGATCCCGGGTATACCTTGAACCTCGAGGTAAGTAAAGGGCGATGTGTCGTGCGCGGTGGTTGAGGCGGGGTGGTCCGGTAGCGGCGTCGTCTTGCTCGAGTGTCCCCGGTAGAAGGTCCACTCGGTCCACCGCAGTACGGCACTCCTCCCAGACCGCATGCCCCCAACAAGAGGCGTTCGGTTGGTCGAGAAGACCGGCTCACCCGGGAATCCCCCAAAAACCGCGGATTTTTCGCAGATTTCCGCCCCACCACCGCTTGCAATTTCTCGGCAAATAGCTCTAATCATGCCCATTCCGCTCTTCGGGTGGGCCCGAAGAGGCAATGCCGCGCTGGGGTCGGGCCGAATCCATAGCGGCCTCGGCGAATCGGTTGTTGGTACCCGAAACGACTTTCTTGACAGGGAAGGACACACCACGATGGCGAAGAAGAAAAAGGCGACCGCGAAGAAACCGCTGACAAAGTCCCAGTTGTTTGCGAACATTTCCGACGCGACGGGGCTGACGAAGAAGGATGTGGCAGCCGTGTTCGACGCGTTGACCGAGGAGATCCGCAAGTCGGTGGCCAAGCGGGGGCCGCGCCAGTTCACAATTCCGGGGCTGTGCAAGATCACGGTCCAGCACAAGCCCGCCGTCAAGGCACGCAAGGGTATCAATCCGTTCACGGGCGAGGAGACGGTTTTCAAGGCCAAGCCGGCACGCGACGTCATCAAAGTCCGGCCACTGAAAGGCCTCAAGGACATGGTATAGGCCGTGTAGGCCTGTGCTGTGTGGCGCGGAAATGGTTACGAACGAGGCTGCGGCATCGCGGATGTCGCAGCCTCTTGCGTGTGCGCTGAAGCTTAGTGGAACGAGCCTGAAAAGACGCTTCGAGGCACGCCTGCTCACTTCCGCACGCCCCGCCATGCGCCCGAGATGCACGGGGCGCTTTGGACGTGACGGGACTCATTGAGTGGGGCGGAAGCGTGAAGTAGGGGAAGTGGTCAGGGGCGGAGTCGAACCGCCGACACACGGATTTTCAGTCCGTTGCTCTACCAACTGAGCTACCTGACCGGCACGGACGACACGCAGGCTTTCCTATTGGATCCGGCGTCACCTCTAACAGCCTACCACGAATCTGGATTCCCGCAACCGCAGTCGCGACGAGGCAGCCGATCGTGAGGGCCGACGGCAGCTCCGTTGGGAAGGCGGTACCTTTCTGCCGGCGTTAAACTCTTGGCGGGAAAAGAACTTCCGCCTCGGCGGTTCCTTGACAGTCCACACCACCGCCATTACGATCAAAGCGGAGCGTTGGTGCTTTTCCCGAGTGGCTGTCTATCCTTATCGGCAGCCGAAGCATAGCAGGGATTGTGGGATGGCAGTCGCCGGAGTTCGAAGAGGCAGATGGGTGGGGGTCGAGAATGCGCCGCGGTGTCCGACGCATGGGAAACGCGGCTGCGCGGTTCGAGGCTGGGTGTGGTGCGTAGCCGGGTTGGTGTTTGTGGGCTTGGGTTTTCGGGCGCAGGCGTACACACCTGAGTCGGAGAAAGTGCAACGGATTTGCGAGCGAGCGGTCCAGTTTTTGGAAAAGACACCGGCCAACGACATGTATGCCGGCCAGCTCGGCGGCCAGTGTCTCGTGGCCTTGGCCATTCACAAATTCTACAAGCACAAGTTCGATAATCCTTATGAGAACAAGATGCACCCGATGGTCCGCGCCGCTTTGCAGCGGTGTCGGCGGGAAGCCCCCAACCTGGCCAACTTGGGATCGAATGCGACGTATTCGATTGGGATTGCCTTGATTTTCCTTTCCGAAGTCTCGCCGGGGGACGATTTCGGCACGATTCAAACGTATGTTGCCGCTCTGAGGAGCCTTCAGAAAGGAAACGGGGGTTGGGGCTATACGAATCAGGGAACGGGTGACATCTCGCAGACCCAATACGGCGTATTGGGACTTTGGTCGGCGACGAACGTTGGGGTCAACGCGGGTCGGGAGCCGATGGAGCGGCTGGCGCGGTTTCTCGTGCGGGTTCAGGATCCCAGCGGCGGGTGGGGGTATCAGGCCAACGATCCGGGGCCGGGAGCCACCAAGCGGGTCAGTCAGCCCGAAGTTTCCCACTCGCTGACGGCTGCAGGACTGAGCAGCCTCTATGTGGCGTCGGACTACCTCGGGTTTTCCAAGGCCACACCCGGAGACGACAAGGAGGATTTCGAGGTCGAGTACATCGACCTGCCGCCGGTATTCATTCCCGTGGTCGAGGATGGTCCGAACGCGAAGAAGAAAAAGAAACGCAAGCGTGTGCGGTATCGATCGAAGATGGCTTTCTCCCCGATCCGCGCGGCACTCGAGGATGGTAATGCTTGGATGCAGAAGCGGTTCACCTATTCGGTGGAGGGGTGGCAATACTATTACATCTATGCGTTGGAGAGGTATTTCAGTTTTCGCGAGTTCCTCAACGGCAAGTTCGAAACCGAACCGCAGTGGTACAACGGAGGTGTCGATTTTCTGGCATCCCGGCAGGCCTCCAGTGGACAGTTTCAGGGGGGTGGCGAAGAGAACTGCGGGCCGTATGTCGACACGGCCTTCGGCGTCCTGTTTCTGCTCCGTAGTACACGCGACACGATTCAGCGCGTGACGAAGAACTCGGGCCAGTATCGGGGCAATTATGGACTGCCCGACGACGTGAGCGAAGTGCGATTGACGAGCGACTTCAAGGTGAAGGCGCCGAAAGTGACGGTCGCCATGGACGACATCATGCAGTTGCTCGAAGGGAGTGACGAAGAAACGTCCGAAAAGTTCGACGACATCATTTCGAACCCGGACGCCTATGCGATCGGGGAAATGGATCCGAAGAAGTCTCGCGATTTCACGTTGCGGATGCGGCGCGTCCTGCGCAGCGGCACCTGGAGGGCGCGCATTTTGGCAGCTCGGTTGTTGGGCCGTCAGGGCGACCTCGACAACGTCCCCATCCTCATCTACGCCTTGACCGATCCGGATCCTCGAGTCGTCAAGGAAGCATGGTTGGGACTCCGTTTGACTCGCCGCGAACTCTTTGGCGGTGGCCGGCCACCGGACCCGAAAGATCCGGCGTCCGTCGAGGAAGAAGTCGCTCGCTGGAAAAAGTGGTATCTCGGTATCCGGCCTGATGCCGCGTTCATCGAACCGGAAGGGGCGCTCGTGACCGGCGGTCGGCAAAAGGGCGCCGCGCCGCCGGAAAAGAAGAAGTAGGAGTGTGTCATGGGTGTGTATATCGACGATCGACCGGTCGATCAGCGGCTGAAGGTGCGGCCGTATGACCGCGCCGCCGCATGGCTCATTGCGCTGTTGATTCTCATCGGCGCCACCGACGGGCTCATGTTTTTGCTCTGGATCAGTCCCTTCCTCGGATACGAAGTGCCGCCGCCGCAGATCGCCATTCAACTCGACATCGCCGGCCGCGGCGACCATGCCGAGGGGTATGCGCGCGACAAAGAGCCTCCGGGCGTGGAGGAACTCGAGGAGTTCATGGAGCCCGAAGTGGAGATGTTGTTGGAGGCGGTGACCGATGTCGTCTCCTCGACGGCGGCTGCCTGGGATTCGATCGCTTCGAATGCGACGTCTCCCGCCGTGGGCAGTGGCAAAGGGGACAGCCGTCCGCCGGGGCCGCTGGGAGAAGGAGAGGACATCATTCCCGAGTGGGAGCGTTGGACACTGAAATACAACACGACAACGATTGAAGTCTACGCCCAGCAACTCGATCAGTTCGGCATCGAGTTGGGGGTGATCGGAGGCGGCTACCGGCTCGTCGATTATGCCTCGAACTTCAGCCGCCAGATCCGCAAGCGGCAGGGGAAGGGTTCGGATGAGAAGCGAATCTACTTCGTCTGTTCCGATGGGAAACTCAAGGAGTACGACGGGCAACTCGTCCGCAAGGCGGGGATTCCGACGGCGGGCCGAATCGTCGCGCAGTTCATTCCTCCGGAGTTGCGGCAGCAGCTGTTGAACCTCGAGTTGCAGTACGCCGTACGAGGAAAGAACGTGAAGAATCTTAGTGACAAGAATGTGTACGTGCCCATTTTCAAACGCATCCGCAAGACGATCTTCGGCGTCAAGCGAAGCGGAGGCAAGTACCAGTTCTATGTCATCAGTCAGTCGTACCGGAGTTGATCCGGCCGGAAGGGGCGGGGCTCGTTCCGTGGCGTGAGCCGGATGGTTTCCCGCTCGCCGATTTTGTCCATTCGTTCCAAAGGGGAGATATCCAACGCCCATGATGCTTGCAGAGATCAATGTCTTCGCCGTGCTCGGCAATATCATGTACGGAGTACTGGCCGCCATCGCCCTGTGGGGCGGCTTCTGCGTCGTGATGGTGCTGATGCGCATTTCACAAAAGAAATTCAAGAGCGAGTCGGCGCAGGCCGACTTTCTCGATTCGCTGGCCGAGCCCTTATCGCAGGGAGACTTCGACGCGGCCGCAGCGATGTGCGACGGCGATCCGCGCGCGCTGTCGCAGTTGGCGACCCTGGCGATCGCCAACCGGCAGCTCCCGTTGGCCAAGTTGAAGCAGCTTCTGGTCGACCGCTTTCAGCGGGACGTTCTGGCCGACCTCGAATACCGCCTCAGTTGGGTCAACACCGTCATCAAGAGTGCGCCGATGGTTGGGCTGCTTGGGACGGTCATGGGGATGATGGGGGCGTTCGCCAAACTGAGTGCCGGAGGGAGCTCGGTCGACCCGTCGCAGTTGGCCAATGACATTAGCTTCGCGCTCATCACGACCGCCTGCGGCCTGACGATCGCCATCCCGCTTCTAATCACGATGGCCTACATCAATGTGCAAATCAGCCGGATGGAGGATCTCGTGGCGGCCGGGCTGTCGCATTTTCTGGACGTGTTCCGCGGCGCCCTGGAAGCGGCTCGAGCTCAACCGAAACAGGGAGTAGCAAGCTGATGGCGGAATTGGAACAACTCGGCGGCAGCGGTGAGCTGCTCCAAGAGGGATCGATGCTGCCCAAGCGGCCGCGCGAAGATTCCGAAATGGACATCACGCCGATGATCGACATCACGTTCCTGCTTTTGATCTTCTTCCTCGTTGCTTCCAAAATGGATGACTCGGCGAAGGTCGATCTCCCCGAGGCTCGCGCCGCCGCGGAAGTCAACGCCGGCGAAGCAATCGACATCATTGTGCAGAAGGGTTCGGGTGACGAGGCTCGCGTCCTCAACTTCAACGGCGACCCCTTCACCCAGGGCGACCTGAAAAAGCAGGAAGAAGAGATTGCCAAGTACATTGAGGCAGGACTCGCGGGAACGGCGCCGTTTACGAGCCCCAAAAAGTACATTGTGATTCGAGCCGAAGGAGAAGTGCGCGAAGGGGAGGTCCATCGCATCATGGAGGCGATCGGACGCGCCACCGAGGACCGAGACGAGGATCAAGCGATCTCGGTGTTGTACGTGGCGGTGAAGCATGTTGAGTGACGTTCGGAGCGAAACGCTGCCACCTCGAGCGGGGTTGCTGGAGTGGCCGCGCCGGACGGCTTCCGGACACCCAGAGAAACTCCAATTCGCACAAGTACAAGACGACCTTGATCGCGAGCAAAAACACGTTCTGGACGGCTACCGATGACTTCGCATTCTGAGAACCCAGTTCCTCCGGCACGGTCCGAAATGATCTCTGCCGGAGATCTCGATTTCCATGGCGGCATTGAGGGAGAGGCCGGCGAAAAGCTGGTGTTGGGCGGCGGCAAGAACCGCGACGAGACCGAGATGGACATGACGCCGATGGTCGACGTCACCTTCTTGCTGCTGATTTTTTTCATGGTGACGGCCGCCTTCACCGCGCAGCGTTCGCTGCCGGTTCCCACGCCCAAACCGGACGAACCGAGCACGGCCGCGGTTCCCAAGGAGGAGCAGGATCCCAGCAGTGTGACGATCATCATCGACTCGCTCAACACCTACCGGATCATCACGAACGACTGGGAGGCCGAAGCGCCCAGCGAACAGGAGATGCGCATCAAGATCCGAGATGCCGGCCAGGGAGATTCGACCGGCACGCGACCAGAAAAAGCACTCATCAAAGCTCACGTCGACGCCATGCATTCGCGAGTTGTCGCCGCCATGGATGCCGTCGCTGATGCCAAGATCGGATCGATTCAGTACATGGTCATCGAAGAAGACGAATAGAAGCGAAGAAGAAGACGACGACCGGAAGGGGCACGATGGTGCCCTCCCCTTTTCCCGAACTGGAACAAGAAAGCGACAGGTATATCCTCGATGCTTGCCGAGCAATTCATCGATCGACTGGAACAGCAAGGTTTACTCGATGCGAAGGTGGTGCGCCAGCTTCGCCGCAAACTGGACAAGGTAAAGGATCGCAAGAAGATCACCGCCGAACAGATCGCTCGGCTGTTGGTGGACGCGGGACACCTGACGCAATTCCAGGCCACGAAGCTGGTGGCCGAATTGACGACGCCCAAAGAGAGCGCGGCCGTGGAAGTGGGGGCGACACGGCAGGTGGCCGAGAGTGACGAGCTGGCGTTCAAGCCGTCCCAGGACGACCTCGAAATGGAGGTGAAGACGAGCGAGCCGGCGAAGTCGCCGAGCAAGGGATTTCGCCCGCCTCCCGTGACGAAGCCGGCTCCCGCTGCGTCACCGCCGCCGGCTCCTGCCGAGTCCCTGTTGGAGGACCTCGTGGAGACCGACGGTTTGACCGACCTGCCTGCCGATGACGGGTTGGGGGGCGTCGATCCGCTGACGGCGCCAGCGCCTTCCGGCGGTGTACGGACGCGACTGGGAGGGCCCGTCATTGCGGCGCCCACCTCGGTCTGGGACTCCAAGCTGCTTTTGGTTGGCGGGGGCGTCTTGGGCGTCTTGGCGGTCGTCGGCGTCTTCCTCTATTTCGCCCTGACGGCAGGAAAGGCGGCCGACTTATTCGAGCAGGCGGAGAAGGCGTACAAAGAAGGATCGTACGCGCAAGCGGCCAAATTGTACGAGAAACTCTTGAAGGACTATCCGCGATTCGAGCAAGCCAGCCTGGCTCGCGTCAAGACCGTCACCGCCAAGTTGCGTCAAACCTATCAGACTCCCAAAGAGGGGCTTCGGGTCGCCAAGGAGGATCTCCCCACGATCAAGAAGGAGGAAGCCTTCGAACAGGCTCGCCCCGAACTCGCGTCGATGTTGCCGGACATCGCCGCTGCGTTGATCGATACGGCCTTGAAGGTGGAGGACGTGGAAAAGAAGAAAGAGTACCTCCAGTTGTGCAAGGAAGCGATGAAGCTGGTCAACGACCCGGAGTACATCCCGACGTCGCTGCGCCAGTCGCGACTCGGGGTGATCAACCGGACGCGGGACAACATTGAAGCGGTTCAGCGGGCGATCGAGGCGGACCAACAGTTGCGCAAGACGGTTGCCGAAATCGAATCGGCCGCGGAATCCGGGGACACCGGACGGGCGTATGAGATTCGCAGGCGGCTGGTGGAGCAGACGGTCGGCAACCTGGCCAACCATCCGGACCTGATCGCCGCGATGCAGAAGGTCGCTGCGAAGGAACGCGAGTTGGTCCGCGTAGAGTCGAAGCCTCTGACCGCATCGACCGAAGACCATGCGGGAGCCGACGTGGTCCGCGTTATCTTATCAGCGAAGCAAGGTCAGCCGGTCAGCGGAGTTGCCGGAGAGATCCTCTTCCTTCAGGTCAAGGGAACGGTCTTCGCTTTGGAAGCGGCCAGCGGCAATGTCTTGTGGACTCGCTTTCTCGGCCTGAACACCTCCCCTTTCCAACAGCCTCAGATGCTCGATCCTCGCCGTCCCGGCTCGGATTGCCTCGTCGTCGACCCCGCTCGTCACGAACTTTTGCGATTGGACGCCAAGTCGGGCAAGCTCAAGTGGCGTTTGACCGTGGGACGACCGTTCGCTCCACCGGCAGTGACCGAAGAAGCCATCTATGTGACGACGCGAGAAGGCAAGTTGTACGAGATCGATCCGGAGACGGGGAACTCCGACCGGTATGTGCAGTTGCCCAGTCCGACGCGCGTCGCCGCAACGGTCGACGTTCGACGGAATCGCATTTTCCAGATTGCTGATCACGATACGATTTATGTCCTCGACCGCGAGTCCCTCCAGTGTCTGAGTGTCTATTATCTGGGACACGACGCTGGGACGGTTCTGATTGAGCCCACGGTGATCCTCGGGCATTTGTTGGTTGCCAAGCGAGGTGGAAAGGCGGATCGCTCGGAAAACGACCAAAGCGGCGCGCTGGGAGCGCGATTCACTCTGGTCTACATCATGAGACTGGACAAGGACGGAAAGACGCTCAAGCAAGTCCAGACGCCGTTGCGACTGCGAGGTTGGATCGAGATGCCAATGGAGTCGAGTCGCCGGAGGCTGCTCATCACGACGGATCTGGGCGAAGTCGTCTTCTACGATATCGACCTCAATTCGCCCGATCATCCGGTGGAACGTGTGGCGGCGCGCCCGAGCACCGGGAAGAAGGCGACGCGGCTTGCCGTCTTCGATCGAGGGTATCTCTGGTTGGCCGAAGACCGGCTCTTTAAGTACCAGGTGCAGGCTTCGCGAGCTCGGTTGCCGCAAATGGGGCTGGCCATGGAAGGAGACGAATTCTTTCCGCCTTTGCTGAAGCGAGGCGAAGTGATCTATACGGTACGGCGACGAGAGGGGGCTCGCGGCCTCACCGTGGCGGCGATTCCCGCTTCCGACAACCAGTTGGTTCCCCGGTGGGAAGTCGAGCTGGGCGAAGGGGCTTCGTACCTTGGTGTGGCTGCCAACGGACAACTCAATGTCCTGACTCCCTTTGGGCAGTTGTTCCGGGTCGATCCCCGTCGTGTCCGGTCGGGCGCGATGGTTTCTCCGACGGCGAGCGTGGCGATGAGCGAGCCTGCTTCGGTGGCGACGCAGGTCGGCACGGCACTTGTCTTTACCGGACGGCAGGGGTATCAACGGGCGGTGATTCTCGAGCCGGGTGAGCAGGTCGCCCTGCGTGATTTGACGTTGAACATTCAAAAGGGCCAGGCGACGGCTCCAGCCAGCGGCTTTCAAAACGGCCTCCTCGTTCCGCTCAAGTCGGGAGAAGTCGTCCTGTTGGACCTCAAACGCGGGTCGGCTAGCGTAGCTCCGTTTCACCCGCCGGTGGCCGCCGGCCAGCAGGTGACTTGGGGTCGAGCCGCCGTTTTCCCCGACGGCAAGGAGTTCGTCATCGCGGATAACCGCCGCCAGTTGTTCAAGGTAGGTGTGAAGGCGCGACCTCGCCGCAACCTGGCAGAGGTGGCGGCGGCCGAACTGCAGGACAATCTGAGGCCGCAACTGGCGGCGACGGACGACCGGGTTTACGGCGTGCAAAGTGGTGCGGGAGCCGACACGCTGATCGTCTTCCGCCGGAAGGATCTGGGGATTGCCGCAGAACTGCCATTTGACGGCGCGATCGAGTGGGGACCGTCGCGTTTCGGCGACCTTGTCCTGATGGCCACCTCCGAGGAACTGATCGCCGTGCGCGGCGACCGCGTCGTCTGGACGACCGATTCTCCGGCCGGACTGGTCGCCGGTGTTTCCGGGCCGGATGAGGGGCATCTGGTCGTGGCCTTCACGGGAGGCAAAGTGGCGTGGGTCAACGCGACGGACGGGAAGATCACTCGGGTTGCCGCATCCGCCGAACCCATTGTTTCGGCTCCCGTCGTGGTGGGCGATCAAGTCGCATTGATTGGTTACGGTGGGAATCTCCTGTTTGTCCCCGTTCCCGCGGCAACCGCACAGGTGACCTCCGAACCTTCCCACCTCGTATCCAATCAATAGAGATCCATAGACGCGAACAGACCGAAGGGCTAGCAGTTTTCTACGATGTTCGATTTGTTGCTTTGCCGACCGATATTCCAGAACCACGTTCGCCGCTGCAGCGTGGTGCCGCGGGCGGCGGTTCGTCTGGGGCTGATCCTTGCTCTTGTCTCATGGGCAGCCGTGCCGGTTACGCGGTCCACGGCGTATGCTCAGGAGGAAAACGCCAAACTGAAGGCACAAGCGTCGAGCGACCAGGCTTCCGGCAAGAAAACTTCCGACAAGAAAGAAAAGCAGAGCAAGAAGCCGCGGCTGGAGTTCAAGACCCGCAAGGTCGAGCGGGCGATCATCGACTACGCCGACGATCCCTTCGACGAACTCACGGTCGAGTGGGAGGAAGAGGGGCAGAAGCACGTCGACACGTTCCGCGTCTTTTCGCTGAAGAAGGTCCCGAGCAATCCCAAGCCCGACGATCGACTTCGCGTGCGGCTCCTGCGTTATCCCGACCGGCAGTTCGACGTCGAATGGAAGCACATTCGAGGCATCAAGCCGTATGCCGAGCTCGTATTCGAAGAAGCTCAGCGGCTGGTGGCTGCCAAACGCTACGACGAGGCGTTTCGTTACTTCGATTACCTTGTGCGGCGTAGTCGCCCGTCGACGAAGATCTTGCGCGCTGCTCGGGATTTCATCTTCGCCAATGCCAACGATGCGCTGGAAAAGAAGGAGTACGACCGGGCGCTGGGACTTTTTGAAGAATTGCGCCGGACCAACCCCAACTACCGCACGAAAGAAGTCCTCGACAAGATCGGCCAGATCGCGGACGTCTTCATTCGGAACGCCGTTGTAGCTCAGGATTATCGGACCGCCCGGGGAGTATTGACTCGGCTTCGCAAGCAGTACACCGACGAAGAGCTTCCGACGCTCGCCCAGTGGCAAGAGCGGCTCATGCAGGAAGCCCGGTCTCGCAAAGAACAGGCGGCGCGTCTCTTGGCGGAGAAGAAATACCGCGAAGCTCACCGAGTCGGCCGCGATATGCTCAAGATCTGGCCGGAGCTGGAGGGTGCCCGCGAATTGACCCTTGAGATCCAGCGCCAATACCCGTTGGTCTACGTGGGCGTCGGTCAGTTCGCGAAGCAGACCGATCCGCGGCGCATCGAAGACTGGGCGGGTCGGCGCGTGGCACGTTTGAGTGAGCGGCCCCTGTTCCAGTTCTTGGGCCCCGGTCCCGAAGGCGGGCGCTATCGTTGTTCGGTTGGAGCGTTCGATCAAAGTGACGACCGGCGCCAATTGACCATCGACGTCTTCGTCCCCGAAGACCCGGAAAAGGCGGTCGTCACGGGTTACGACGTGGCGCGGCGCTTGGCGGAAATCACCGACCCGTCTCGCCCCGATTACGATCCGGCGTGGGCGGCGCTTGCTGAGCGGTTTTCTGTCGAGGATGTCTTCCAGACACGCATCGATCTGCGGCGTCCGCATGTCCTTCCCGAGGGACTGATGCAGGTCGTGTTGCACCCCGACCGCGACCACCGTCCGGTCGGTTCGCCGAGTGAAGGGCCGTTTCTTCCTGCGGAGACGAACGAACAGACCGTCCATTTTCTGGCCAATCCTCGCTTTGCGTTCGGTACGGAAGGCCACCTGAAAGAGGTGATCGAGCGGAAGTTCGACGATCCCGATGAAGCCGCTGCGGCGCTCTTGCGAGGGGACATCGATATGCTCGATTACGTCTTCCCGGCCGACGTCAGCCGGCTCATGGCCGACGATCAGATCGTCGTCAACCACTACATGTCGCCCACGCTGCATTTTCTCGTGCCCAATCTCGAGCGACCTTTTCCGGGGAGGCCGATCTTCCGCCGCGCAGTCCTTTATGCCATTAATCGCGATGAGATTCTCCATCGCGATATCTTGGGCAACCGCGTTCTGGACGGGTACGAGGTGATCACCGGTCCATTCCCCAAGGGGATCGGTCCGTTCGATCCCCTTTCGTATGCGTACAACAATCGGCTGATGGTTCGAGGCTACAACCCGCAACTTTCCATGGTGCTGAAGATCCTCGCCGAGAAGGAACTCACGGAAATTGCTCGGCGCAAGGAGGAACCCGAGCCGAAATTCGAGAAACTCATTCTGTGTTACCCGGCCAATCCGCTGGCCAAGATGGCGTGCCAATCGATCGCCCAGTACCTGGGTGTGGTGGGGCTCACGTGTGAGTTGCGAGAGCTTCCTGCCGGGGAAACGCGACCGGCCGATGACGATTGGGACTTTTTCTACGCGCAAGTGGCTGTCTGGGAACCGATCATCGATGCTCGCCGGCTGCTGGGCACGTATGGTCTGGGAGGCACCAACGACAACTACATCATCATGGCTTTGCGCAAGCTCGACCATGCTCGCAACTGGCGCCAGGTTCGCCAGCGACTCCACAACATCCACCAAATCGTCTACGACCAACTCACGGTGATCCCGCTTTACCAGACCGTCGACTATTTCGCACACTCGATCGGCGTCGAAGGCGTTCCCGATCATCCCGTGTTGCTGTACGAAACGGTGGAACAGTGGCAGGTCGTGCCTCGAATTCCCCGCAATTGATTGACTCGATACGACGCATCCCTATGCACAGATTCGCCTTGATGGACATGCGACGCACGCGGATACCATTCGTATGGGGGTTGACGAGCCTGACCATGCTGATGGTGGCGGCATCGTCGACCAGCGCTCAGGAACCCGAAGGATTCTCCTGGGAGTACTCGCCGTACGACATCCAAGTGTGGCTGGCATTCGGCCCGTCACCGGTACTTACCGACGAGGTCCGATCGGCTTTGCCGGCACAGATCGAAGAAGAGGCGTGGGCGCAGATCGGCCCTCCCTGGAAACTCACCCTGGCGACCGCTCCCGCCAAGCTGCACGATCGGATCGTCTCGGTGCCCGAAAAGATCACCTCGGACCAGCTCGTGGCCTTGGATGTGGATGCGGCCAAGGACAAGGTTCCGGTCATCAATCCGAAGGGAGTCCTTTCCGGCTTGCTGGAGATCATGTGGGTGCGCGCCGAAGTGGCGTCAGCCAACGCCATCAAGGTTGCCGATACGGCCAAGTACCGAAAGGTACTCGGTGCCGACAAAGTCCTGATGGTGGCAGTCGACTTTCAGAACGGCCAATACGTGGTGCGGGCTCGCGAATTCGACTGCCGCACGCGCGTCATGGGGCGTCTGGCCGTCCGCCGCGATGCGAGGCCTCACCTGCTCGCCGCTACCGTACTCGACGCCATGCTCGGTGCCTTCTCACCCCTGGTACGCATCGAAAGCTCCAAAGGCAAAGAAGCGGTCGTGCGCGTCCGCGCCGGCGGACTGATCGAGTCGCTCGACAACCCGGTCGCCATCCGGCGAAACTCGCTGCTCCAGCCGGTCATTCGCAAGAATGACCGCTACGGCGATCCCAAGAGGATCGATGTCGTCGAGTGGACCTTTCTGCGCGTGGACCATCAGGAAGGACGGGTGTGGGTCTGCGAAGTGCAGACGGCGATGCGCAATCCGCTGACCGGCCGAGGCGGTTCCCGGACGCTGAAAGTCGGATTGGGGGTTCGGCCCGAGGGCCAGGAGACGCGCTTACAGCTCGTATCGCTCGAGCGCGTCATGCGCGATGGCAAGGAAGTAACCATCCAGGTGCCGATGGAAGGGTTCGAGATCTTCGCGAAGAATCCACTCGTCAAAGAAGACGGCAAGATGGAGAAGGCGATTCCGCTGGGGAGGACCGATTGGCGAGGTATGATCACGGTTCCTCGAGATCCGAACTACCCGTTGCGACTCATTTACGTCAAAAACGGCCGGTTCCTGCTGGCTCGACTTCCGCTGATCCCGGGACTCGACGCCACCACCGTCGCCGATCTGACCAGCGACGACCAGCGGTTGGAAGTGGAAGCCTTTGTTCGGGGCATCGAGGCGAACGTGACCGATGTGGTGACGCGCCGGCATATTCTCGCGGCGCTCATCCGACGCCGGCTCGCTGCCGGCAACGCGAAAGAGGCTCGGCAATTCATGGAGGAATTCGCTCGTTTGCCGGGGAAGGATGAAATGGAGCAGATCATCAGCGCTCGGATGAATGCGGTCAAATCTCCCAACCAGCGAGAACAGAAGCGGATCGAAGCGATGCTCAAGGGTGTCAAGATGCTCATCGCCCGGTATCTCGATGACGGCCTGGAAGGGAAACTTCGGGAGGAAATGCGCCAAGCGGGCGTCTTGGATACCCTTGAGGACAAAGTCGAGCCCAAGCCGCAGCCGAAGAACGCCAAGGACAGGAATGGTGACGAGTCGTCTTCGGACGATGCGTGATCCCAATTGGGCCTGAGAGCCTCCGGGGGTGTAAGATCCCGAGTCGTTCTCCGACAATCGGGTAGCGGGATCGCTGCCAGCGGTGCGTTTCTGGACGCACTTTTTTTCGTTCTGTCGTGTTCAGGAGGTTGTCGATGAAAGGATCCGAGACCCCCTCGTCTTCCTGCTGTGCTCCCCCGGATCCGGCCGGTTCGCTGGAGGACGCCGTGCGCCAGCGCTATGCAGACGGCGCACGTGAAGTCGAACCGGGACTCTGTTGCCCCGAGGCCGACTACGATGCGGAGCTCTTGGAGGTGATTCCCGAAGAGATTCGCCAAAAGGACTACGGGTGCGGCGATCCGTCGGCTCACGCTCGCGCCGGCGATACCGTCCTCGACTTGGGCAGTGGAGGCGGCAAGGTCTGCTACATCCTCGCGCAGAAGGTCGGTTCGAGCGGTCGTGTCATCGGCGTCGACTTCAACGACGCCATGCTAGAGTTGGCTCGCAAGTATCAAGAGGAAGTCGCCGACCGTCTCGGCTATGCCAACGTCTCTTTCCACAAGGCCCGCATCCAGGACCTGGCCGGCGATCTGGAGCAGGCTGCCGAATACCTGGCACGGCAGCCGATCCAGACCGTGGAGGACCTGGATCGCTTCCGCGCCTGGCAGGATCGACAGAGGGCCGAGGCGCCGTTGATCCCCGACGGTTCGGTCGACCTGATCGTTTCCAACTGCGTCCTCAACCTTGTCCACCCGGCCGACAAACCGCTGGTCTTCCGCGAAATGCACCGGGTCCTGAAGCCGGGAGGTCGTGTTGTGATCTCCGACATCGTTAGTGACGAGGATGTGCCACTCGCGTTGCAAGAGGACCCCGAGCTCTGGTCGGGGTGCATTTCAGGAGCATTCCGAGAGGATCGTTTCCTCGAGGCGTTCGAAGAGGCGGGCTTCGCCGGAATCGAGATCCTACGCCGCCAGTCCGATCCGTGGAAGGTCGTCGGTGGAGTCGAGTTTCGAGCGGTGACGGTTCGCGCCTGGAAACCCGAGTCCGGGCCGTGTCTGGAGCGTTACCAGGCCGTGGTCTACGCGGGTCCATGGAAAGCCGTGATCGATGATGATGGGCACCGGCTCGAACGCGGACGTCCCATGGCTGTCTGCGACAAGACCTATCGCTTTCTCACACAGCCCCATGGCCCTTATGCCGGGCAGTTGTTCGGGATGGCTCCTGCGGAGTTGGTTCCTCTAGACGAGGCGGAACCGTTCGACTGCAAACAGTCGAAGTATCGAGACGTGCGGTATTTGAAAAGCCGCGTTTCTCCGGACGATACTTCCTCGTCGTGCGGCTGTGGCGACGGTGGCTGTTGTTAGCCCCGAGTTTCCCTCGTGCCTTGGCTCCATCAATGAGTGTTCCATCTCGTCCCGACACGCTTGATACGGGTTCCCCAATCGCATGTTTCGATGTGGCTTGCGGCGAGCCGCTTCGGGCGCTGTCGCTGACCACGTTGCAGGTCAACATCGGGTTGGTGTGCAACCTCGCGTGCCGGCACTGCCACGTCGAATCGTCGCCGAAGCGTCGCGAGGCGATGAGCTGGGAGACGATGCAGGCCGTCCTCGAGCTGGCCCGCGCCCATCAGGTGCCGACGATCGACATCACCGGGGGAGCGCCCGAGATGCATCCGCACTTCGAGGACTTCGTTACGGGGGCGCGGGACTTGGGCGCCGAGGTGATCGTCCGCACGAACCTGACCGTGATGCTGCTCGAGCCCTACCGCCACTTGCCTCGATGGTTGGCCGAGCGGCATGTGCATCTGGTCGCCTCCCTCCCCTGCTATCTTCCGGAGAACGTCGACCGGCAGCGAGGCAAGTGGGTGCATCGCGATTCGATCGCCGTGCTCCAAGAACTCAACCGGCTCGGATACGGCCGCTTGCCCGACCGGAAACTCGATCTCGTCTACAATCCCCTCGGGCCGCAATTGCCCGGTGATCCCCGTGCATTGGAAACTCTTTATCGGCGCGAGTTGCGACAGGCGTACGGGATCGAGTTCCACGACCTTCACATATTGACCAATCTGCCGATCGGTCGGTTTGTGCGCGACCTGGAGCGGCGGGGTGAGGCGGACGCGTACTGGTCGCTTCTCCAGCGCAGCTTCAACCCCGCGACGCTGCCGCACCTGATGTGTCGGCACCAGTGGCACGTCGGTTGGGATGGCCGGCTGTATGATTGCGACTTCAATTTCGCACTCGGCATTCCCTGCGAAGGAGCTCCCACGGTGCACGATGTCGACCCTCAGCGGCAGCAGAGCCGGACGATCATGACGGGGAACCACTGCTTCGGCTGTACGGCCGGACGGGGATCCTCGTGTAGCGGAACTCTCGTTGCCGAGTGAATTACCAGGGGACCGACGATGCCTGCCGCCGAAGGAGCCCGGTCGACGCGGCTTTTGATCTTCACACGGTTCCCCCTCCCCGGACAGACCAAGACTCGCTTGATTCCCTATTTGGGTCCAGATGGAGCGGCGACCTTGCAACAGCGGATGACGCGACACGTGCTGCAGGTTGCGCAGGTGTGGCAACGAGACCAAGGCGCCGCTTGCGACGTGTGGTTCACCGGCGGCACGTGCGAGCAAATGAAGGAGACGTTCGGGGATCATTGGAATTATCGCTGCCAGGAAGGGGAAGATTTGGGCTGTCGGCTGGCGAGGGCGCTGGAATGGGCATTCGCCCAGGGAAGTCGCCATGTGCTGTGTGTGGGCTCGGATTGTCCCGAAGTATCTCCCGAGCTGCTTCAGGAGGCTGATGCGGCGTTGGAGCATTCGGACGTCGTTCTCGGTCCGGCTCATGACGGCGGGTATTACCTGATCGGTATGCGACGGTTCGATCGGCGACTTTTCGAGGGAATCTCCTGGGGAAGCTCGGAGGTCCTGTCGCAGACACTCGCCCGGGCCGCTGCCTTGCGTTGGCGCGTGGCGCAACTGAAGAGGCTCACCGACGTCGATACGTGGCAGACGTTGGCGGCTTGGCACCGCCGCTGCCGACTCGAGGAATCAAGCATCGTTTACAGCGTCATCGTGCCGGCTTACAACGAAGCCGCATTCATCGAAAGAACGCTCGAATCGGTTGGCCGGCACGGCGACACCGAAGTCATTGTGGCTGACGGCGGCAGTAGTGACAAAACAGTGGCACTAGCTCGCCGATGGGGGGCGCGCGTCGTCGAGACGCCCCGTGGGCGCGGCATGCAGATGAATTGCGGTGCGGCTTTGGCGAGCGGCGATGTCTTGTTGTTTCTGCACGCCGACACGCGTTTGCCGAAAGATTGGCGAGCCGTGGTGGAGATGTGGAAGCGGACCGGCCGGGCCGGTGGGGCTTTCTCGGTGAAGTACGACGAAAAGAGCCGAGGAATGCGGTGGGTTGCCTGGGGGGCCAACCTCCGGTCTCGCTGGCTGCAGCTTCCCTACGGAGATCAGTGTCTTTTCATGCACCGCGAGACGTTCGGGGAGCTCGATGGGTTCCGCGATCTGGTCGTCATGGAGGATCTCGATTTCGTCCGGCGGCTTCGAAAACTGGGCAGGTGGTGGATCGCCGATACGGCCGTCACCACATCGGCACGCCGTTATCGCGAGGCAGGCGTTGTGAGGACGGTCTGCCGGCATCAATGGTGGCTGGCCACCAGTCGCCGGCGCTGTGTGCCTCATCTACGAGGCGAACCAGACACCCAGAGCGAACCCAAGGGCGATTCCCGTCAGGAGCGAAATGGCGGAGATGACGAGAGCGAGCGACAGATTGAGCTCGCGGACGGGAGGGCGCGGATAGGTTAGCGTGAGTGGGGGTGCTTGGCGCGAGCGGGCGGAACCGGGAACGGTGTCTTGGTGAAGCATCCCGGTAGCCGTCCCCTGGGACCACTGACTCGCGCTGTCGGCGTTCCATGACTCTTCGTCGGGGATGCCGCCGGTATCGTTTTGGGTGGGAAG
>WFWZ01000282.1 GCA_015490875.1 Planctomycetaceae bacterium | reverse complement strand
GTTCGGAGAGCAGCTTTGTGAGTCCTGGTTCTTCGACGGGCGCCTGGCCTTTCTGGATCAGCGCTACCTTTGTCGGGTCGACGTCGACACCGACGACATCATGTCCGTCTCGGGCCAGACATGCAGCGCTGACGCTACCGACGTAGCCGAGACCGAATACGGCAATCTTCACTCGCGACTCCTTTCTACCACTTACCGTTTATCGCTTGACGGCGGAACAATACCATCGTAAGGCCCACGTCTTCTTGGTTCGTGCCTGATGGCAGCATCTGTCCTACTGTTCGGCCGTTCGCCTGTACCTGTTCGACACATCTCGCGCAATCGAAAGGGAGGAGCGCGCTGTCGGCCTCCAGTGGCCGGGCTGTCGCATCAATAGTCCCTTAAGGAACCCAACTACCATTCCCAACTGACTTACCAGGAAGTACAACGGAATGGCGACGAACCGGCGAGTTGCGACTGCAGGAATGAATGCTCCAGTCAGGATGCCTGCCATGGCGACTGCAACGACGGTCAGGCCCCACGCAATCACTCGAGATTCCGCAGCAAGATTGATCCCAGCCACCGTGATCACCAGGAGAATCGGAGGCATGCACCACCGAAGCATCTTGTGTGAAACGTACTGCCATAGCGCCAGGGGGCGTCGAGCCGGCGGCCACTGGCCGCGCAATATGGACTGGATCACACCAGCGGCTACTCGCACACGTCGCCGGAACTCCTCGCGCAAGCTTGCCGTCCCCAGTTCCCTCGCGATAGCCCGCGGTTCGTAGACCACGCGGTATCCAGCGCGAATCACACTCATCGTGACCACAAAATCGTCAAGAATCGTGTCTGCTGGGATTTCTGGAAAGAGTTCTCTACGCACCACATACATTCCGCCATCGACTCCCATAATGGAGTCCATACGCGATTCCCCAAGTTGGATCGCACGTTCCATGCGATAATACAAAGACTCACCCGGCGTGAGTCGCTCGTCCCCTCCGACCAGGCGGACGTCTCCGCTGACGGCGCCAACCTGTGGGTCTGTTAGAGGAGCAATGAGCCAGCGAAGCGCGTCTCGATGGAAGAGAACATTTGCATCGGTCAAACAGACGATCGAACTAGCGCAATTTGCTACGGCCTCGGTTATGACGGAGGCCTTGCCTCGATTTTCTTCGCAGGCCACGACCTCCACGTCGCATTCGGCGAATTGGCGCGCGATCTCGACCGTCTGGTCTGTGCTTCCGTCACTCACTACAACAACGTGAAGGCGATCCCGAGGATAATCGACATGACAAGCATTTGCGACCTTCGAGCGTATACATGCTTCTTCGTTATAGGCAGGGATGATGATGGTGACCTGTGGGAGCTCATCGGACGTCTCAAGCTCCTTAGGTCGCCGCCCCAGGCCGGCGGTGATGGTGATGAGCGGGTACAGACAGAGAGTGTAGGCAAGAACCCCCATCGCCGCCCATAGCACCACCCACCAGATGTTATCCACGCCGAACAGTTCCTTGCTGCAGTCGATTCGCAAGAGAGCGTGTAGATCCTCGTTCCGGGCGCCACACACTGATTGTTCTGCCGGACAATTGCATAATCACACCCACGGCAGCGGCGACATTGGAAACGAGGAAGTAATACGGCAGGAGGATCAACTTGGACCTTCTCAGGGTAGGAAGCATCCCGCTGAGCGCGATGGCATAGAATCCCACCTGAACCAAGAGAATGAACTCATACACAGGCTTTCCAACCAGGAAATCGCCACTCATGGAAACCATCGCAAGATTCAACACCAGTGCCAAAACTAGGAAAAATGGCAGCAACCAGCGCATGACCTTGTGCAGACATAGCTGCACGGCAAAGCGCCCGACGCGCAGCGGGTTGAGGACTTGGGGAACCCGCCGCACGGCCTGAAGCGAACGATTGACGATACGAACTTTTCTACGGAACTCTCCGTCGAACGACGCAGCCGTGTCCTCGTAGCATACTGCGCTTGGTTCGTACACACCGCGGTAACCTGCGGCAACAATACGGAGTGGCAAGGTAAAATCACTGATGTCATCGGGTTGAAGAGGCACGAAGAGGTTCCGCCGGATCGCATAAATGGCACCGTCGCCTCCAACAACTGATCCGACTCGGCTTTCCTGGGCTTTAAGCCAGCTTTCGTATTTCCAGTAGAGAGATTCTGCGACACTAACCGCACTTCCATCGTTGCGATACCTTTGTTGGCCCACTACATAGCCGACGAGTGGGTCAGCAAATCGGCTGACGAGGTAACGAAGCGAGTCAGGCTCGTACATCGAGTTGGCATCGCTGAAGACCACTATCTCTCCACTAGCCTTCGGCACGAACTGTGTAAGCGCCGCTGATTTTCCTTCGCGTTGCTCTTGCCGAAAGAGGTGAACCCCGCGTCCCGAATAGGACCGCACGATCTCGTCGGTCCGATCTGTCGACGCGTCAGAAATGACGATGATCTCCAGAAACTCCTTCGCGTAGTTCAGGGCAAGAGCGTTCTCGAGCTTCTCTGCAATTGCATCTTCCTCGTTGTATGCACTGATGATCAAAGATACCCGTCTTGGCGGTTCTACGGCGCACTGAGACTCTCTAGCGGAAGGGCACAGCCACAGGAAGATGGGATACCCGAAACTCGGGAGTGCGATCAGAACAAGCACTCCGAAGAATAGTATTTCTAGAAATACTAACACGCTATTCCGTGCAAAGGCTGCGAGCGACTAGAGTGCGAACGTATCTTGCGGTCCTCGGCCCATCATCGTTACACCCGACAAGATCATTTTTGTTTGGCCGCGTGAATCAACTTCCGTCACGCCATGCCACGTCCACTTGACAGCGGGGCTGGCTGAGTCGAATCGAGAAAGCTCCTCTGCCACAATTCGAGCATCAATAGTGTCATGAGTGCCTCTGAGTTATCCGCCCTCTGTGCCATGTGATCGTCGAGAAGCTTCCGAACGCCTTCCCAACGGAAGTATCCGCGACGGTGCAGCGTCTCGGCAGAGAGCAGGTCATACAAGAGGGTCTTCAATTCAGTCCGAAACCACCGACTAATCGGAGTGCCGAACCCCTGTTTTCGCTGGTTGATTACGTCCGTCCCCAAGCGATCTCGCATTGCTTGGCGGAATGCCCATTTGAGCCCCCGGATGCCACGTATTCTCATGTGGTCGGGTATGCGCAGACCGAGTTCGACGAGCCGGTGATCGAGCAGTGGAACTCGAGCTTCCAAAGATACGGCCATACTCATCTTGTCGGTAAAGAGCAGCAGGCTATCGACCAGGCTCGTGTGCAAGTCCGCGTACGCCATTCGCTTCAGGGAATCATTTGTTGGCGCGTCGTCGTACAATCGAGCAACATGGACAGAGGCGTCATTTCGATAGAGCTGTTGTAAATCGGGAGCCAGGAGACCATTAGGAGGCTCAGCGAGCACAGCAACGTAACGATCGTACCTCAGTCCCTCAGGTAAACCGGCCGCTTCGAGGAAACCGCGAGCATACCGAAATAGCGACTTGACTCGCGAGCCGCGATCCACCGGAAGCATATCTACCACAGGGCGAATCAGTCCACGATGGATGGATTTCGGAAGGTAGTCGTAGATCCTATGGAACCGGCACCCAAGATATCTACGATAGCCACCAAAAAGTTCATCACCGCCGACGCCGGAGAGGATGACTTTTACCGAGTCGCTAGCCAACTTGCTGACCAGATATGTCACAATGAACGATGTATCTGAAAGCGGCTCGTCCAAATACCACGCTAGCGGGGCCATCATGTCGGCAATCCTAGGTTCCGCCAGAATCTTGTGATGTCGAGTGCCGAAGGTGGCAGCCACGCGTTCGGCCTTATCGGTTTCGTCATGAAACCGGTCGTCCTCGCCGAATCCGATTGAATAGGTGGAGATCTGATTCGTCCCCACGCGTCGCATGGTGGCCACAATGGCGGACGAGTCGATGCCTCCGGAAAGAAAAGCGCCGAGAGGCACGTCACTCATGAGCCGTCGTTGAACCGAGTCATCGACGAGAAACCGCAACTCTTCAAAGAGATCCTCGCCCGCCATCGTATGTGACTCCAGAGAGACCGTCCAGTATTGGCGGCACACATCTTGAGCTTGGCCGAAGGTGCGCAATGTTGCGGGAGGAAACTTCTGCACCCCACGCAGCAGCGTGTGGGGCCCGGGTACGTATCCATACCGAAGGTAGTCAAGCAACACACGCTCGTCCATGCGGAACTGCACGTCACTCAGAGCTCGGAACGCCTTGATTTCCGATGACCAAATAACGAACTCGTCGTTTTCTACAATGTACAAAGGTTTGATTCCGACACGGTCGCGAGCAATCAGCAGGCGGCGCCGATGGCTGTCCCAGATGCTGAAGGCGAACATGCCGTTCAGCCTTTCGGGAAGCTCATTCCCCCATGCGCGATATCCGTGTACGAGCACTTCGGTATCGCTGCGAGTGCGAAATGAAAACCCCTCGGAGCGAAGCTCTGCCCGAAGGTCCGCGTGATTGTAAATCTCCCCATTGAACACCACCGTGATTCGACCGTCAGGGGAAGACATGGGTTGGACGCCACCGTCCAAGTCAATGATCGCAAGCCTCCTCATGCCCATTCCTACATTGCCGTCTACGAACACGCCATGGTCGTCCGGGCCGCGATGGCGGATCAAGTCGCACATCGCCTGCAGATCATGGGTACGAACGGCTCGGGCCTCGTCCCTGTAGTAGATCCCTACAATTCCACACATGGGTCCGTAGAACCCTCCAATCGGTCTCGCGACCGGTCCCCCCCGTCTTCGCGCCGGCGCGCCCGATCGTAAACTCGCCGGTATCGCCGCACAATATGCGACCACGACCGCGTAGCACATACATGCCGTCGCGCAGCCGCTCCTAACTTCCCTCGCCGTTCTTCATCTCGAAGGAGGTCTCCTAGCGCCCGCGCCAAACTTCTCGCGTCGCCGGGATCGAAAAAAACGGCAGTATCCTCGGGAAGAAGCTCACGGAGTCCGCCAACGTCCGACGACACGATGGCTTTGCCAAGGGCCGCTGCCTCAAGCGGCTTCAAAGGTGTGACCAGGTCCATCTGCCGAGACCGGCGTCTGGGATAGACGATCACATCAGCAGCCGAATAGTAGGCGCCGATATTCCCATGGGCTACGCGCCCGGTAAGCCGAATGACGTGATCTAGCCCCCGACGACGAACTAGGGTGACGAGCTCGTCTTTACACTCGCCGTCACCAACAATCAGAATAGCCAGGGATAGTCCTTCGGAGAGGACCTGTTCTCCAGCCTCAATCAGTGTATCGACTCCCTCCCACGGATACAGGGATCCGATGTAGGCAACCACCGGCTCATTTCCAAGCCCCAGCCGCTCTCGGACGACCGTACTGATAGAGTGTGGAGTAAATCTCTCCACGTCCACGCCATTTGGAACAAGGTCAATCCGGTCTGCAGGCACGCCTCGTGATTCGAACTCTCTAGCGAGGCCCTCGGAAATCACGACGAGAGAATCCGCTCGTCGAGCGACACGCGTTTCAAGCAAACGGGTCAACTGGTACTTCCAGGAAAAACGACTCGTTCTTCCCTGATCGACCGCACCCTCCTCCCATAATCCTCGTACCTCGTAGACAAAAGGGATCCGACACTTGCGAGCGACCGACAACGCAGCCATACCGCACAACGACGGAGAGTGTGCGTGAATGAGGTCGACTTGCTCGGCGCGGATGAGTTGAAGCAACCGTTTACGCATCCTCCGCACCATCGTGGCCCGCTCCCACGCTGCAGAACGATGCGTACCACGCAGGCCCATGCGGTGGTACCGCGTGCCTTCAATGCACTCGATACTGTCACCACCACCCTCGTGCCGCGGTGATGTCAGCACCACCGGATTCCATCCAAGACGACGCTGTTCGCGTACAATGCACGCGCTCCGCACGCAGTAGCCATCTGTGTGCGGAAGCGAATGGTTAAGAACGTGAAGAATATTCATTGCGTCTGTAGAACGGGCGTCGCGCGATGACCATGAGCTAAACACCAATTCCTCGCGACCGCGGTGTTCCTCTCGTACCTTCCTGATCGTCGTTCTCGCCAAACCCCGTGCCTCGAGCGCGAGCCACAATCTCGAAGCACACTTCACTGGCTCTTATGCCGTCCTCAAGGGAGATATCACATACAGTCTGTCCGAGCAGCACATTTTGAAAATGAAGTAACTCAGCTTGATGTCCCTTGTCGACTGTCCTCCTGCGCAAGTCGACACGCGAGACACCTCGCACGGTCAAGGTCCGAAAATCATCCATCACGAATGACGTACCGGAGCAGAAAACTTCGACCCTCTCCTTTCCAATGAGAGGTGACCCCTGCGCGGTGTACACAATCGTTCCTACAGATCCATCCTCAAATCGGAGTGTCGCGACGGCGTCTTCGAGCTCGACGGCCTTTCTATTCTTGTCGAGAGGTATGGCTGTGATCGAATCGAGCCGGGCACCGGTCAACCAATGGATCAGGTCCACGAAATGACAGACCTCGCCGATGATTCGGCCCTCCGCCTGCGAGGAATCGAAGGCCCAGTGTCCTTGGGGCAGAGCCCCGGCATTCACGCGAACCACTACCATGCGTGGTCCGTCTAGCCTGTCCAGTAGCGTCTTCAGTTGCTGCATCAATGGAGCGAATCGCCGATTAAACCCCGTCATGCAGATGAGATCCCGGCCGGCGGCTGCCGCTCGGAGCATGTCACACTCTTCGGGAGTAGTCGCCAACGGCTTCTCGCAAAAAACATGCTTGCCGGCGCGAAGTGCCTCGGCAGCCAGAGATGCGTGCGTCTTGTCCCGCGTAAAGATCATCACGGCATCGATCTCGGGGTCGTTCCATATCTCTTGAGGATCAGTCGCCGCACGTTCCGCCCCGTATCGTCTCGCCATCTCCGCCGCACTCTGAGAGCTGGACGCGACAAGCGTCTTGAAATGCAGCTTCTTCGAGTCGCGGAGAAACGGCAAATGAAACTGTCTCGCGAATGATCCGCATCCGATTACGGCGATACGTCCCTCCGTAGGTTGTACGGCGCGTCGCTGTGAAGAACCGGCAACGGAAACCACTCGGGTTGGCGAAGACGCGTCAGCGCCGTACTCGATCAGAACCCCCAGACACTCCTCCGGCCGCTCCTGTATGAGGGCGTACCCCTCGGCCGCACGGTCGATCGTGAATTCGTGAGTGATGAGCGATGCGATGTCGACCTTGTCGGATTGGGCAAGTCGTAAGAACTCCTCCATATTGCGGCGTTCGGTCCACCGAACATAGCCGAGCGGATAGTCTCGCCCATACTGCTCGTATTCGACATCATAACGGCCAGGTCCGTAGGAACGGCTGATCACGAGTTCGAGCTCCTTCATATAGAACGGCCCGTGCGGCACCGACATGTTCACCTGTCCGACGACGACGATCCGCCCACGGTCACGCGACATGGCGACCGCCTGTTCCATCACTTGCGGGCTGGACGTCGATGCGCAAATCACGACGCGATCGGCACCGCGACCACCGGTCAAACGTGTGATCTGTCCCGGAAGATCGCTGGTCGGCGCCAGTACGGCCTCGGCCCCGAGTTTTTCAGCCAACGCCCGCCGCTCGGCGACGAGATCCGTCCCCAGCACACGTGCACCGGCAACCTGGAGCAATTGGCTAACCAATTGTCCGACCAGTCCGAGACCGATGACCACGACCGTGTCTCCGACCTGCACATCCGCACGGCGCACTCCCTGCAGGGCGATACTCCCCAGTGCGACAAACGCGGCTTCGCGCGTCGACAGACCTCGCGGCACCTTGACACACAAGTTCTTCGGTACGCGAACGTATTCCGCGTGTCCTTGCCCACCATAGGCCACGAGATCTCCGACACCAATGCCATCGACGTCGCTTCCCACTTCGACCGCGATGCCGGCACCGCTGTAGCCAAGCGCCGTCCACTTCGTCATCTCGAACTGCACTCGCTCGGCCGTCTTTTTCACGCCGTCATGAGTCAGCATCTCGACGACACTCTCCCGAATGTCGGGATCCCTGAGTGCTTTGACGACCATGTCGCGCTTGGTGCTCTTGACTGCGGTCGTCTCCGTCCCTGCGCTGATCAGCGAGTGGCGATTGGCGATCAAGACGGAACCGCGGCCACACAGCGGAACAGGCACTTCTTCAGTGCCGACCGACGCAGGTGCCAGCGCCTTCTTTCGCATGAAAATCTGTTTCACTGTTTAAATCACCCTGCGCTATTGGTGAATGAATGGGTATTCGAGAATCATTCCGAGCTCAGCGTGGCCGTCAAGGTGGCCAATCACAGGTGGGAACGGTGCCGCCAGATCAGAGATGAGTGCGATTCCCCGAGTTGGGAGGGCGAGGCTCCTGCCGAGCCGCAAAATAACCACGACGACAGCGCAGACATGGATCCGCAAGTCGCATATGACCGGTGACAGGACGGTGAATGTCGGGTTGGTCGAGGATACAATGCGCTTTGGCGGAAATCCGTTGCATGCATACCCGTGTCTCACCTGGTGACGGGCGCGTAGCCTTCCGGCTCGGCGCGAGCCTCGCCCTCCCAGCCTATGGACTTGTCTCTATCAGAGGCAAGAAAAACATGAATCATTCACGATTCCACATAGTGATCCACCTCCCTTTGGTGGGCCCTCTTCTCTGGGTGAGTCGTCAGGCAGTCCTGGGGCACGGATACTCCGCGATCGCTCTAGCGAAGACCTCGTTCACTCGATGCGCCGTTTCATGCCAATTCTTCTTCAGCATATCCTCACGGATTCTTGCTCGATCCGGTTGTCGCTCCAACATCTCGATAATGCCGCGTGCCGCGGCAGCGGGGGAGCGTTCGTCGAGTAGAATCCCGTAGTCTCGACCTGACAGAATGTCGGGGATACCACCGACGCGAGTCGCCACAGCGGGGAGCCCGCACGCGAGGGCCTCCATCAGCACGTTCGGTGATCCTTCTCGAGACGAGAGGATTGCCAGGACATCGCCGGCGCTGTACCACGCCGGTAGTTCCTCCTGCGGTCGGTTTCCCGCCAAGATCACATGGTTTTGTACCTTGTTGGCACTGATCCGAGCCTCTATTTTCGGCAGGTAGTCGGCAGCCCATCGGGCCTGTCCACCCACAATGGCCACTAAGATATCAGGGAATCGTTGTTTGATCGCGGGAATGGCAT
>WFWZ01000281.1 GCA_015490875.1 Planctomycetaceae bacterium | reverse complement strand
TGATGCTGCAGCAGCTCTTCGGACTGCAGGTGACGGTGGGGCAGATCGGTGCGTTCTCGCAGACTGTTGGCCGAACGTTCGGCCAACCGCAAATCAGTCAGCAGTCGGCCGGCGAGTCCTCTCTGATTCCGCTCCGGTTCGGTGTCGACCCGCGCACTAACAGCATCATCGCCACCGGCTCCGCAGCCGACCTGGCTGTTGTCGAAGCCATTTTATTGCGGCTCGATGAAGGAGACTTGCGTCAGCGGCGAACGCGCGTCTACCGGCTCAACAATGCCCCCGCCCAGTTCGTCGCCGACGCGCTGGCTCAGATTTTGCAACAGAACACGCAGCTCTTGCGCGAGCAGCAACAGCAACAGTTCAATCTCATCAGCCAATTCGAGTATATCGACTCGCAGGTCTTCGTCGTACCGGAGGCGATCAGCAATTCACTGATCGTCAGTGCCACACCTGACCAGTTCGATCAGATCAGCGAAGTGATTGCCGACTTGGATCGCCGGCCGCCCATGGTGATGGTCCAAGCCGTGTTGGCTCGAGTCCGCATCGATTCGGCCGAGGAACTGGGGGTCGAGCTGGGCATCCAGGATTCGCTTCTGTTCGACCGCAGCAGCGTGGTCAACGGCGTGATCGTTCCCGGTTTCAACTTCATCGGGCAGAATCTGGGAAGTGCGGACACGGCTGCGTCTCGGGCGACTCGGAACAACGTCGCAGGACAGGGCTATTCGAGTTTCAATGTGGGGCGAACGAGTGCCGGGTCGGGATTCGGGGGGCTGGTGCTGTCGGCCAGCAGCGAGTCGGTCAACATCCTGCTGAGGGCACTGGAGGCGGAATCGAAGTTGCAGATCCTCAGTCGGCCTCAAATCATGACGCTCAACAACGTGCCCGCTTCGATCCTGGTCGGCCAGCGCGTGCCGCGCGTCGCCGACTTCCAAACGACGCAAAGCGGAACGGTGAACTCCGTCGTGTTGGACGAAGTTGGCCTTTCCCTCGGCATCATCCCTCGCGTCTCGCCTGACGGACTGATCACGATGGATGTTGAGATTCGCGATTCGAAAGTCGGTCCCGTTGAAGAAGGCATTCCGATCGGCGTGCAAGACGGCGTGCCGATCAACTCACCCATCTTCGACGATATTACGGCCATCACTACGGTTACCGCACGGTCGGGACAAACGGTCGTCTTTTCGGGACTGATCAACAAAGAACGGCTCAAGTCGTTTCGAGGTGTTCCGGTCATCTCGCACATTCCCATCGTCGGACAGCTCTTTCGGTTCGATACCGAAACGGAAGTACGCAACGAGCTGCTGATCTTCTTGACGCCGCATATCGTCAACAGCGGCGAGTACGAAGACATGGCGAGGATCAATCAATTGGAAGCGGAGCGGATGAGCTGGTGTCTGGCGGACGTGGTGGAGATGCACGGCGATCCGGGCTTTGGTGCTGCGGACAAGGGCGTCTTCGGGCCCGCGCCGAGCCCGGTCCTGGTCCCGGATGGCCACCCCGAAGTCGTCCCGCCGATGGAGCCGGGTCAGCGGCCGATCGTTCGCCCCGAAGCTCCGGGCACCGGTTCGCGGCCGTTTATCGTGCCGCCCGAGGAGCAACAACCGAATCGGCCTTACTTGAATACCCCGCGCATCCAGCCAGCTCCACCCCAGCAGGGTCCTCCGCTGCCACCGTCCCAAGACGTTTCCACTCGGCGGCAGCCGCCCGGTAGCGTTCCCGTTCCTTAAGGAGGAGTTCGCCACGATGCACGTATTTGCATCTGCCCGATTCAAGCGGCTCGCCATCTCCCGTTCACTGGCCATCGCGGCCTCAAGCCTCCTGTTGCTCACGACAGGTTGCCAGTCCCTGCCGACGGAGATGCCGCTGGCCAAATCGTGGCTCCATCCGGAATCGACGTACGAAGTTCCCGAGCAGATGATGGTCGTGTGGACCGACGCGGTGCAGACGGTACCCGGTCAACCGCCTCGGCGAGGATGCGGTGGACGGCTCTACTTCTTCGACAACAAGGGCCGTCCCATCCCCGTCAATGGTACCTTGGTCGTCTATGCGTTCGACGACGCGGCGACTGCCGACGGAACGCACCCGCAGGCTCGGTTTGTCTTCTCACCTGAACAGTTCACGAAGTCGTTTGCGGAAAGCGAATTGGGCGCCTCGTACAACATCTGGATTCCCTGGGATGAACTGGGGAGCCCCCAAAAGAAACTGACGCTGATTACTGTATACCGGGACGCAAGCGGAAAAATCGTCAAAGCAGATCCCGCCGCGGTTGTCTTGCCGGGAAAAGTCGAGCTTACCGAGCGCCAAAAGCGAGGCTTCTATGAACCCGACCCACTGCCGGGTAGTCAGCGCGAAGTCCGCCCCGTCAGCTACGATCAGCGGGAAACGGCGCCCAAGCGGCGATTGAAAACGACGACGATTCGCGTGCCGCGATCCTTGAGCGAACGTATGGCGTCGCTGCCGCCGACCGAAGCGCTCGACTGGGAAACGCGACGTCGCCGCTATCGAAACGCTAAGCCGTGGAAGATCGACTTCTCGTCTCAGCCGGCGCAAGACTTCATGGAGCCACAGGCAAGGATGCCATTGGAAGACCAGGTCGGCCAGGCGGCTTCCCTTCCTGCCACTCCACCATTACCGGCTCGAGCCTCTTCACCTTACAGCGGACAGGCATCGGTCCAAGCGCCGCCCACGGCACTGGGATACCGTGGCTACACAACTGGTTCTGTGCAGAACACGCCGTCTGCTCGAGCTAGGGCGTGGAGCCGCGAGGATCCACGGTCAGCTCGTTTCGGACGTCGGCAATCCCCGGTTCCAGCTTCACCAGGAGTTCCGCCAACTGCTTCTGATGGTCGCTGGCGACAGCCCCCCGCAGTACCGCGGTGGAACCTTCCAACAGCACCTGCACCTCGCTCGCCCGTTCCCCCAATGCCCGCCGGAGCGTACGGTCCATCCGGCTCATGACTCGAGACCGGACCGCCCGAACTCGAGACGACGGTTGGGAATTTCGCAGAGGATTGGGAAACGCCACCACCATATGCGTGCGGATTTGCCGGCTGTTCTGCTGGTTCGACTGTTGAGTCTGCGAACCCATCCCGAACAGATTCCGTCCCCGAGCTCCTCCGAACGCCCCAAGAGCTCCCAGACCGATGAGCTGGTTCGTGAGGCTGTTTCGTCCCCCTTGGAGGCCGCCACCGAAGACGCCCTGTGCAGCCGACATGCCCGCGGTCGTCTGGCCCAAAGCCTGACTTCCCTGCATGAACCGGTTCGAGTTGCTCTGGAAGCGACTGCTAAGAGAGAGACTTGATCCCCCTTGGGATGCAGCACTACCGGCGCCGGTGCTACTCGAACCCAAACGCGATCCCTGCGTGCCACTTCCCAGCGCACCCCCCGCCGTGATCCCACCTTGGCCCCCGACTTGGCCGTAAGTCCACGAGGCACTGCACACCAGCAGGGCGAAGACGAGCAAGTCACAACGGCGGGATCGACGGGTCATGGAAGCATCTCCGAGCAACGAAGGCAGCGGTCTCCTATCACTCCAACCATCGACTCGCCACCAAGTTCCGCTCAAGCACGCAACATTCATTCTAGACCGGCCACCTCGTCGTGGCCAGCGCACGCACCAGATCGTCCGATTGTAGGGGCTCCTCAAGCCCGACGGTCACCGTCGATTTGCGAAACTTTGTCGGTCGGCCGGAGGTAGCGGCCCCTGTCTTTCCCGAAACTCCAATGGCAGGAATGGGAAGCCAGTCGGCTGCTCGAATCCCCCGACCTACCTTCCTTGCAGACGGAACAATGATGAACAAGAGACTTTCACACGGTTGCCACATGTTTTCTCCATCGTCCCGCAGGGCGTCGACGTGGCGAGCCGGTTCGTCGGCCGGCCGGCTCTTTGCGAGTTCATGTTTGGCACTGGCTGCCGGCACGGTTTTCTGGTTCGCGACGACGACTACGCTGGCCCAGCGTCCACCGGCTCCCAAGCTACTGCCCGACCGGACGATTGCCTACATTCGGGTCCATGACACACGCGAGTTCCTGGCCAAGCATGAACGAACGCAGATCGGGCGATTGTTGAAGGACGAAAAGGTCCGACCCTTCCTTGAAGATCTTTTCGCATCGGCGAAGACGCTGTTCGAAGAAAGGGAACTCCAGGAGAAAGTAGGAGCTTCCCTCGAGCAGCTCTTGGCTTTGCCGCAAGGAGAACTCTGCGTGGCTCTCGTCGATCCGGCCGTTTATGGCGAAGGGGAACAGCCGGTTTGGATCGGTGTGATGGAAGTGGGCAAAAACACGACCGTCGCCGAGAGCATCTTGGCGAAGGTCGTGGAGCAGATCGAATCCGAGGACGCCTCGAAATCGGAGGAGGCTTTCGGGGAGACGATGTTGACGGTGCTGAAGCAAGGCGACAAGACGGTCGTGGTCTCGTTCCTCAAGGAGGGCACGTTGGTGATGACCAGCGACTTGGAAGCGGCCAAGGATATCGTGTTGACGTGGGACGGTGTCAGTGAGAGTCGCAAGCTGGCCGACAACCGCAAGTTCGTCAACATCATGCGCCGCAGCCGAGGCACCAAG
>WFWZ01000280.1 GCA_015490875.1 Planctomycetaceae bacterium | reverse complement strand
GCCTTCGACGGTGCACTCGACGCCCCGCTTGCGGCTATGGCCGTTCCAGACTCCGTTGTCGAAGCGGAACTGCACTTCTTGCTCGACATAGCCGGGGAAATTGTCGGGTGTCACCCAGGAAGTGTGGATGTCGAACGCGGCCTGGCGGCCGTCGTCGTACTCGTAAACGAGCCGCAACTGGGTGGAGTCCCAAGTGTCGCCATCGGCAGGGCCGACGATGCCTCGCTGTCCGGTACAGGTGACGGTCCGGAGTTTCCCACCGAAACTGAAGTCGATCAGCTTCAGATAGTGGACGGCGACATACGTTCCCGGATTGCGTCCCCGAATCCATTCAGCGAACTGACTGCCGGAAATCTGTTTCGGCTCGAGGAGAGAACAATAGCCGTGATTGACGTGCTGGAGCTGGCCGTCGACGACGAGCGTACGGAGTTTCTTGTGGTCCGGGTCGAGCAGCTTGTGGTAGACGACCTTGGCGAGCACATTGTTTTCCCGAGCGATCCGGCAGAGTTCGTCGAGCTGGTCGAGCGACAGGACGGACGGTTTCTCGATGAGGGTGTGTTTGCCCGCCTCGAGGGCCGCTTTGGCCGCTTCGAAATGGCGGTCGTCGGGCGTGGCCACACAGACGAAGTCGACGCCATGTTCCAGAAGCTTGGCCACACTTCCCGGTTCGGCGAAGGAAGCGAACTGGCCCAGTTGGTCTCGTCGCTCCTGCAAATACCGTTCGGCTCGCCTGCCGGTCCGGCTGGCGACGGCCGCCAATCGCACATCGAGGACGCCGCAGCGGCGATCGTAGAGTCCTTCGGCTCGAGCCGCCTCGAAGAACGGGCGGTACGTCTCATCGAAGATCATGCCCATCCCCACCATGCCTCCTCGAAGCAGATGGGGACCGGTGACGGAGAATGCAGATTCGGCGTTCATCAGCAAGTGTCTGGCGAACGAAAAAGGGGACGTCGAACCGTGCCGCCGCAGCGGGAAGGGCGGGGCACCCGGTGACGGTTCACCTTAGCAAGTGGCGGCTTGGTTGGCTAGCAACCCGGGGGGACCTTGCGGGGGAGGCGGGTGCACCCCAAAATGGCCGCGTCAATGGTCGGTCGCGACGTGGGGACCGGCCTGCATGGGGACTTGGGCGAGGCGACAAGCGATGGCGAATCCGAGTGTGATCTTGAGTGGTTTTGCGGACGAGGCGGCGAACCAAAAGACGGCCGAGCAGCAATTTGCGGCCTTTGCCGCGCTGGGATTGGAATACTACAGCATCCGCTTCATCGACGCGGGCAACGGCGTCAAGAACGTGATGCAGTTGACGCGTTCGGAGATTGGCAAGATCCGTAGGTGGCAGGGGGAGTATGGATTGAACGTCGCGACACTCGGTTCGCCCATCGGCAAGGTGAAGCTCTTGGATGTCGACGATGGAACCGCCAACCGGTACGTACCGTTCAAGAAATACTTGGAAAAGGATGTTCAGAAAGCGTGCGAGTTGGCTCATGCTTTTGAGACGAAGTTGATCCGAGGTTTTTCGTTTTATCATCCGAGAGGAACCGACCCGTGGGAGCACATTCCGCAGGTCGTCGACCAGCTAGGGCAGATCGCCGAAACGTGCCATCGAAGCGATCTGACATTCGGGCTCGAAGTCGAAGCCAATCTCGTGGGACAGAACGCGGATTTGCTGGCGGAAATCCACCGGCAGGTCAACCACCCGGCACTCGTGCTCATCTTCGACGCCGGCAATCTGATCACACAGGGATTCACTCGGGACGAAGTCTTCGAGCAGTATCTCAAGATGAAAAAAGGACTGGGGTGGCTCCACATCAAGGACTACTGCAATCCGACGCCCCTGCAGCGGACGACTGAAGTCGATGAGGAGGCTTTGAAGCATTTCGTGCCGGCAGATATCGGCGAGAGTGGCCATGAGGCGATCTTGCGGGACTTGAAGGAGACGGTTCCGCGACTCGAGAGGAAGCTGAAACGCCGGGGAATCGCAGGCGTCTTCTTGGACTTGGAGCCGCATGTCAAAGGAGGCGGGCAGTTCGGCGGATTCAGCGGCCCCGACGGCTTCGGTGTGGCGTTGCGAGGACTTTGCCGAGTTCTCGATTACGTGGGACTTGGCTACCATCTCCGCGATTTCGATGACATCCGTGTTGCCCGAGGGTTCTAAACGCGTTGGGGATGCGGGTTGGCGGGAGTGGACAGTGGACCAAGTGGACATCGTAGACACAGTGGACGGTGGACCAAGTGGACACGGATGCCGGCATCTTGTTCACCCCCTCACCCCTCACCCCTCACTCCTCAACTGCCTTTTGTTGGAGGGAGCGCGGAAAATGGGCGTGGCTCCAGCCGCCGTCGATGTCGATGGTCGTGCCGGTGACATAGCTGGCTGCGTCACTTGCCAAGAGAACGATCATGGCGGCGATTTCCTCCGGATCGGCCCAACGTCCTAAAGGCACATGGTCGCAACTCCACTGGCGCAGCGCGTCGGTCGCCGAGCCTTCCTCTTGTTCGGTGGAACGCTTTCCGTAATCGCGACTGCGGGCCGTGTCGACGGCGCCCGGTCGGATGCCGACGACACGAATGCGTCGCGGGCCGTACAGCACGGCCAACTCGTAGGTGAGTGAATCGAGTCCTCCTTTGGCGGCGACGTACGCGGGGCTGATCCCTCCCGCGCGGTCGGCCATGATGCTGGAGACATTGACAATCACACCTCCCGAATCGGGCATCCGTTCGGCGGTCCATTTG
>WFWZ01000279.1 GCA_015490875.1 Planctomycetaceae bacterium | reverse complement strand
GTCGCCAAGGTGATCGAGAAAGAGCGGCCGGACGCCCTCCTTCCGACGCTCGGAGGCCAGACCGGCTTGAACGTGGCCATGGAATTGAGCCGTCAGGGGGTGCTGGACCGATTCGGCGTCGAGATGATCGGAGCGAAGGCGGACGTCATCGCGAAGGCGGAAGAGCGAGACCAGTTCAAGGCGGCGATGGAGAAGATCGGGCTGGAGGTCTGCCGGGGCGAAACCGTGCATACAGTCGAGGAAGCCCGTGAGGCTCTGGAACGCATCGGGCTCCCCTGCGTGGTCCGCCCTAGTTTCACACTCGGCGGATCCGGTTCAGCCGTTGCCTACAACCGCGAAGAATTTGATACGCTCGTCCGCCGGGGGCTCGATCAATCCCCCGTGACCGAAGTCCTCATTGAGGAATCGGTGTTGGGTTGGAAAGAGTACGAAATGGAGGTGATGCGCGACTTAGATGACAACGTCGTCATCATCTGTTCCATTGAGAACGTCGACCCGATGGGCGTTCACACCGGCGATTCG
This sequence comes from Planctomycetaceae bacterium, assembly GCA_015490875.1. Lineage (GTDB taxonomy): Bacteria > Planctomycetota > Planctomycetia > Pirellulales > Pirellulaceae > S141-3. The sequence goes on along the minus strand of WFWZ01000279.1, from coordinate 3,366 downwards.
ATCACCGTCGCTCCCGCTCAGACCTTGACCGACAAGGAATACCAGCGGATGCGAGACGCGAGTCTGGCGGTGATTCGCGAAATCGGCGTCGAGACGGGCGGGTCCAATATCCAGTTCGCCATCCATCCAGACAACGGACGGATGGTCGTTATCGAAATGAACCCGAGAGTCAGCCGCTCGAGCGCCCTTGCTTCCAAGGCGACCGGCTTCCCGATTGCCAAGATCGCCGCCAAGCTGGCCGTCGGTTATCGGCTGCACGAGCTGCCCAACGATATTACGCGAGAAACGCGAGCTTGTTTCGAACCGGCCATCGACTATGTCGTCACGAAAGTGCCCCGTTTCGCCTTCGAAAAATTCCCCGAAGCCGATGCCACGCTGACGACGCAAATGAAGAGCGTCGGTGAGACGATGGCGATCGGCCGGACGTTCAAAGAGTCCTTGCAGAAGGCGCTGCGAGGCCTCGAAGTGGGCGCGTTTGGCCTAGGGTGCGACGCCAAAGACCTGTGGGACACCGAATACCAGCCGACCGACGAGGAGATTCGCGCCAAGTTGGGAACTCCCAACGCAGAACGGATCTGGTACGTGAGGTATGCGTTCAAAGCGGGCATGTCGGCAGAGGAGATCCACCAGCTTACCAATATCGATCCTTGGTTCCTCGACCAGATCGAACAACTGATCGAATTAGAGGAACGGCTGCGAGCCGTCGAGGGACTCGAGTCCTGTTCGGCCTCGTTGATGCGCCAGGCCAAACAGGCTGGCTTTTCGGACCGACAGCTCGCGTGGATTTGGAATACCGACGAGCTGACGGTCCGTGATTACCGAAAGAAACTCGGTGTCTGCGCCGTCTACAAATCGGTTGACACGTGCGCGGCGGAATTCGAGGCGTACACGCCGTACTACTACTCGTGCTACGAAGAAGAGAACGAGGCGCCGGCCAAAAAGCCGGGACTCAAGCGTGTGATGATCCTCGGAGGTGGCCCCAACCGGATCGGACAAGGGATCGAGTTCGACTATTGCTGTTGCCACGCCAGCTATGCGCTTCGCGAACTGGGAATCGAGTCGATCATGGTCAACTCGAATCCTGAAACCGTGTCGACCGACTACGACACGAGCGATCTCCTCTTTTTCGAACCGCTGACGACCGAAGACGTGCTCAACATCTTCGACGTCACTCAACCGGACGGCGTGATCGTTCAATTCGGCGGCCAGACGCCGCTGAATCTGGCTCGAGCGCTCGAGACGGCGGGCGTTCCCATCATCGGGACGAGCGTCGATACGATCGAAGCGGCCGAAGATCGCGAAAAGTTCCAGCAGCTACTCAACCAATTGGGACTGAAACAACCGGCCAACGCCATTGCTCGCAACATGGCGCAGGCTCGAGCCGAAGCCGCCAAAGTCGGCTTTCCAGCCCTGGTTCGTCCCAGTTTCGTCCTGGGCGGCCGGGCGATGGAGATCTGCTACGACCAGGTGCAGTTCGAGCGGTTCGTGGCCGAAGCTTTCGTCGTGGCGCAGGGGCAGCCGGTTCTGATCGACCGGTTTCTCGAAGACGCCGTCGAAGTCGATGTCGACGCCGTGGCCGACGGCGAAGAGGTCGTCGTGATGGGCGTCATGGAACATATCGAGGAAGCTGGAGTCCACTCGGGCGACTCGGCCTGTGCGATCCCGCCGTTCACACTTCCGCCGGAAGTCGTGCAGCAGATCGAACAGGCGACGATTGCGCTGGCCAAGCGACTCCATGTCGTGGGCCTGATGAACGTGCAATACGCCGTCAAACGAGAAGACGGCGAGTTGCAAGTGTATGTCTTGGAAGTCAATCCGCGGGCCAGCCGCACGGTTCCCTTCGTCGCCAAAGCCACCGGCGTTTCCGTCGCCAACATCGCCGCTCAAGTCATGACCGGCAAGAAACTCCGGGAAATCGGGGTCACCCAGACACCCGTTCCGAAACATGTGTCGGTCAAAGAGAGCGTCTTTCCGTTCCGCAAGTTCGCCGGCGTCGATATCGTACTCGGGCCGGAAATGCGCAGTACCGGCGAAGTGATGGGAACGAGCGATCGGTTCCCCATCGCGTTTGCCAAAAGCCAGTTAGCGGCGGGCGTCCTTTTGCCGCAACCGGGCAAGAAGAAGATCTTCGTGAGTGTCTCCAAGAGGCACAAAGATCGGATGGTGCCGCTGGCGAGAAAACTCACCGATCTGGGATTCGAACTCCTCGCCACGCGAGGCACCGCCCAGCGACTCGTCGATGCGGGCATCGCCGTCGAAGTCGTAAAGAAGATCGCCGAAGGGCACCCCAATCTGCTCGACTACCTCATTGACGAAAAGGTGGCACTTGTGATGAACACGCCCAGCGGCAAGGGAGCGAGAACCGACGAGGGGCGGATTCGCGCAGCCGCCGTGCAACATGGCGTTCCCTGCATCACGACCATCCATGCGGCCGAAGCGGTCGTCGTGGCGATGGAAGCGCTGCGCGAGGAGCCGATGGAGGTCGAGGCGATTCAGGACCGGTTCGGGGCTGCCGCCGAGCCGGAAACCTCGGCGTCCAACTGATCGAGCCGCTTCGAGGCATCATGCTGAAGCGCGCCGACGCGTGGCTTGAGCGAAGAACGTGGCAATCGCATCGACGACGCGATCTTGTTGCGCCTCGGTCAGGCCCGGATGAACGGGCAGACTCAGTACCTCGCGTGCCGCTTCTTCGGTCGCCGACAAATCGCGCCAGCGCACCTGGCCGCCTCGAAAACACTCTTGCTGGTGCAGTGGGACCGGGTAGTAGATCTCTGTAGCGATCCCTTGATCGCGCAGATGGGCTCGCAGCGCATCGCGCCGCCCCGAGCGCACGCGCACCGTGTACTGGTTCCACACCGACGTGTCTTCCGGGGCGACTTGAGGCAGGGCGAGGTGTTCTTCGAGTCCTGCTTGAGTCAGGCACTGTCCGTAGCGTTTGGCACGTTCGGCTCGAGCCGCATTCCAGCGAGGAAGTTGCCTCAGCTTGACGCGCAGAGCGGCGGCTTGAATCGAGTCGAGGCGGCTGTTGATGCCGATGACCGAGTGGTAGTAGCGGGGGCGCATGCCGTGAGCGGCGTAGAGTCGCAGTCGGTCGGCCAAAGCGGTGTCTCTCGTCGTCAGCATGCCTCCGTCGCCGAGGCCCCCCAAGTTCTTGGTCGGATAGAAACTGAAGCACCCGACGTCTCCGATGCTCCCGACCGGACGCCCGCGGCTGATGGCTCCGATCGCCTGTGCGGCGTCTTCGATGATGTGGATGGGACGGTCGCCGATGATGTCGCTTAGAGCATCCAGCGGGGCGGGGGCTCCAAAAAGATGCACGGGAATGACGGCTCGCGTATCGGGTCCGATCAGTTCGGCTACCGATTC
>WFWZ01000278.1 GCA_015490875.1 Planctomycetaceae bacterium | reverse complement strand
TTGCTGGAGTGCGGCCATCGACTCGTACGATTGAGCGGCCATGTCCCACAACTGCAATCGTGTGTACGCTTCGGCCAGCATTCGATGGGCTTCGAATGCCATTTGGGAATGCCGGGCAGTATTGGATAGGCCGGGGAGGACCTGGCGCAGTTGGCGGATGGCAGGGGCGGGTTGGTTGGTCAGGAGATATCGTTTGCCGTGAAGGAGTTTCAAGGTGCGCTGGAGGTCGATCAGGTCTTTCTTGGGAATCCGGTGGGGGTTGGCATCGGAGGCGATTTCTTCCAGCTTCCGCAGATAGGCGTCTGCTTCGTCAGACTGTTGTTGTGACAAGAGGACGTCTGCGAGCAACACCAAGAGTGACGGATTGGGTGACTCGAGCGCTTTATCTCCTTGTTTCCAGACGGCGATCGCCTCATCGGTCTTGCCTTGCTGGTGGAGCACCTGGCCGAGTTCGATATAGGCGGTCGCGAGTTGGGGAGCCACTTCGATGGTCCGGCGGTAGTACGCTTCGGCGGCCTTGAGGTCACCTCGAGTGGCTGGAGTATCTTCGGCGATTGTGGGAACGGGGACGCCTTCGGAAGCAGAATTGGGTGCCGATGTCGAAATCGGGTCAGTTCTTCGACGGAGCGAGTGACGCGCCGCTGTCAATAGCACGGCAGGATCGTCGGGAGCCGCCTGGAGGGCTTGTTCGAGAATCCTGTCGGCTTCTGGAGACGCGTACGATGCAAAGTAGCTGTAGACTCGCAAGAGCGTCTGCGCGTCGAGTTTCGAGGATGCGACCGCTTGGTGAACCGCCTCGTCGGCTCGTTTCGCTCGTTCATCTGAGGGCAGAGCGGCTGTCTCGGACGGGAACATTTCGGGGGCGTCTCGGAGGACGATCGCGTAGCGAATGGCGACTTCAATATCGTCGGGAGCAGCCTCGTGGGCGACTTGGAGGATTTCTCCCAGCAGCCAGGGTTCGCGCCGCCACGTGTCCGGCCGTGGGGACGGCCAGGCAAGTTGGAATGGCACGGTGAGGTCGCGGTCGATGCGAACTCGACCGAACATGGCCTGCGCGAGGATGGCTTTGTCTTCGGCCGCAGCAGGGAGGTGACGTCCGTCGAGTTCGGGGACGGCGATTGCGGGGAGTTCAAGGACGGCCAATTCGGCTTTGGCGAATTGGCCGGTTTTGAGCAGCAGACGACAGAGGCCTCGGCGGAGCGGCACGACTTTCTCGACGGAGTCTCCGGCAGCGCCGATGGCTTGCCGGTAGGCCGTCATGGCGAGAAACGTCTGGCGGGGATCCTCTTCGGCGATATGGCCATAGATTTCGGCTAGCCGAATGCGCTGTTCAGAGGCCTCGGGATGGACCCGCAGATAATTCTGGATGTACCGTGCGGACTGGGACCAATCTTCTTCCTGCACCAACGTGTCGGCTCGAGTCAAGAACGACTCGGCGGTTCGTTGAAGCTGGTAGTGGTGGAGGAAGTAAAGGGAGGGCGCGAGGACCGCGATCGCAACGAGGGTACCGACGAGGAGCCTCACGTTGAGGTGCCGGCGGACACGCCGGTGCCGGTGTGCTTTTGGATCGGAGGGGACGTTTCCGTTGCCGCCGGGGCCACCGGCCTTCTTTTTCGGCGCAGGGGGGGCGTGAGCCGCCGTCTTGCCGGAGACGACGGCCTTCAGTGCGGCCTGGGAGCGTTTCGGTTTACGTTTGGTTTTGCGGGACACGGGGGGAAGTGTGAAGTTTGAAGGGGCTAATGTAGGTCAGGCTTTCTAGCCTGACGGAAGCGCCGGCCGACGTTCTATCACCGATGGATTGAAGTTTGAGGGGTTTAGCCGCGAAGCGGCGTCATGTAATAGCGGGCGTCAGCCCGCAGAGAAGAAAAAAACGCCATCCACCCGGATTCCGAGCCGTTTTTCAGATGGTTGGCGGACGATATTTCGTTGCGAAGACGATGTGAGGGTGGACGTCGGGTTGGGGGTATCCGTTGGTCACGCCCTATGTGGGCTCGCGCCCCAATCAATCTGCGGGCTCGCGCCCCAATCAATCTGCGGGCTCGCGCCCCCTGCGGGCTCACGCCCCCTGCGGGCTCACGCCCCCTGCGGGCTAACGCCCGCAGCTATTGTGTGTCGCCGCTTCGCGGCTCATGTGAAATGCTTCGCGGCTGGGATGAATTGGGCGTTCTCTCGATCTGTGGGCTGACGCCCCTCTGCGGGCTGACGCCCGCAGCTATTTCATGTCGCCGCTTCGCGGCTCGCATGGAATGCTTTGCGGCTCGATTGGAACGCTTCGCGGCTCGATTGGAACGCTTCGCGGCTAAACCCCCAACCACAAACCCTTCAAACTTCGAACTTCAAACTTCAAACTTCTTTACCTTTTCTTCGAATACGCATAGCTACCGTACCGGTAGGCGTAGTGGCGGGTGGGGATGCCGTTGAGGACAACGCCGACGGGGTGGGCTTGGGCCTTTTGGAGTCGGTGGTAGGCCTTGCGGAGTTGATCGAGTCGGCTGCTGTCGCGCATGGCGCACAGGAGTGACGCGTCGGCGTGTTTGGCGATCATCACCGACTCGGCGGCGGCCAAGAGGGGAGGGGTATCGAGCACGATGTAGGTGTATTCTTGCTTGAGTTGCTTGAGAAAACCTTCGAAGTGCCCGTTGCCGACGAGCGAGTGCGGATTGCATCGCAGTTGGCCGGCGGGGAGTACGTCGAGGTTGTCGGTGGCGGTGTCACTGATGGCGTCGTCAAGCGAACATTCTTCGGAGAGGACTTCGGCGAGTCCGGCACTGTCAGGTTCGACGTCGAAGATGTTGTGAAGATCGGGAGCACGCATATCGCCGTCGACGATGACGGTGCGCTTGCCGGTGGCTCGAGCGATGCTGACGGCAAGCTGCGCCGCCACACTCGTTTTGCCTTCTTGGCTGACGGCGCTCGTTACCGCGAAGACGCGAGCGTCGGCGATATCGGCGTCTACCATGAGTGTGGTGCGCAGACTGTCGATACTTTCTTCGAACATCCAAAGACTGCTGGAATGTCCGTTGCGGGTTCCGATGCGGCGTGTGGGGAGTGAGGCGATTTCGCCGACGATTGGAATATTCGCCGACTCTTCCACGGTGCTGGGATCACTGATCCGGCGAATGCGAATCTCCCACAGGAGTGCCAGGCCGAACGGGATGAAGAAGACGGCTCCGCCAGCGGCGACCATCTTCTTGATGGGAATGAGTTCGACGGGAGTCGAACTGACTTTGGCTTCGGAAGCGACACGAGCGGTCTCTGCTTGGCTCTGGTATCCAAGCGACTCGATCTGCTTCTCGAGCGACTCGATGATCATCCGCGTGCTGGTCGCTTCCATTTCCGAGATGATGCGATCGGCCACGGCGGTCCCGGCGACACTGGCGAATTCCCGTTTGGCTTTTTCGTACTCCTCTTGGCGGGCCTTAATTAGCAGGTCGAGCTTCTGCTCGGCAAGCTCATAGGATTTGAGCTGGCGTTCGATCAGATCCGCCGTATATTTCTTGAACTGTTCGAGTCGTTCCTTGCGGGCTCGCTGGCGAACCGACTCGAGCTCAGCCTGGAGCTCCTCAAGGTTTTGTCGAAGCTGGCTGAGTTTGCGCTGTTTGCTCTGGTAAATTCGGTGCGATTCCGGGTTCACGGTTGTGCGGCGCAAGTCGGCAATGCCGGCCTCGAGCTGTTTGATTTGTTCTTCCGTAGCCTCGATGCGCATCCGTGTTTGGATGATGGCCGGTTCATTTTGTTCGAGCCACTTGTCGAGTTCCTCTTGGGAGTAGGAGTTGGGGAGGTCTTTGAGCCGTTCCTGAGCGATCTGCTTGTCGATTTGCAGACTGAGTTTTTCATTGCGGAGGCTGCTCAGTTGTTTTTCGAGTTCCACGAGGCCGGCGGGGATCGTAACAGAGGCTCCACCCATGCCACCGCCGAGTTGGCCACCTTGTTCGAGCGACTCGACCGACATCGTTCGGAGCCTTTCCTGGATGTCGGCGAGTTCGGTTCGCTTTTCCTTCAGCATCGCTTCGAGGTGTTCCAGCCGCGAGCGTTGCCCTTGGTTCTCCCACGAACCGTAGAGGCTGCGATAAGCATCGGTAACGGCTGTCACGATTTGGGCGGCGTCTTTAGGATCATAGCTGCGATAGCTGATTTCGTAGAAATTCGAACGGCCCCATCGTTCAATGTTGATCCGCTTTTCGAGTTCGCGCAGCGGGTCTTTTGCCTTGGACAGTTCTCGAACGGAAGCGATGTCGATTTTTTCCAGAGCCGCTTCCAGGACGATACCGGCTTTGAGGTACGCCTCTTGGTTGCTGAGGGACTGCCTTGGATCCCCTCCCCGTCCAAAAAGCGCGGGCGGCGGCTTGATTTCCAAGAGTACTGTCGACTTGTACTCAGGAATGAATGTCGCGTAGACGGCGAATGCTGCGGCGCCTGCTAGCAGGAGTCCAATGGGCGTGGCGATGTGCCACCAGCGTGCCAGCGTTTGCAGGACGAGCTTGGCATTGATGGGGCCGGAATTCGGCTGGGGTGGGCTGCCTGGGAGGAGAGCGTGGCTGTTGCCGTTGTGTGAGCTGCCATTGTGGGATGAATCGTGGGAGTGTTTCATAGGTAGGTCCGATCTGCTTTCTATGTTGCCTTCTCTGTTCCCATCCCTGCGACCGACCACCGGTGCAAAATCGCAGGGTTACGCAGAAGGATCCTGCTGTGATTGCGTATGAAGACTGCCAAGCCCCAAATGTTCGACCTGAGGAAAGAGTTTTCCGATATACCAAAGCACGAGAGCGAAGAGAGCGGC
>WFWZ01000277.1 GCA_015490875.1 Planctomycetaceae bacterium | reverse complement strand
GAGGCACTGGCGATTCTCGAGCGGGAAGAGTTGGACGTGCGAGCTGCCATGATGGAGGACCAGTATCGACGATGGTTGAACGACGAAGCAGTTGCTACGTTGGTTTGCAATCCACGCTGCATCGGCAGCATCCTGGCATTCGAAGTGCGGTCTTTCGAGGAGGGCTATTTCGGTGACGCTGGCAGAGGGCTTGTCGATGTTGCGCTCGAGCGAGGGCTTTTTATCCGACCGCTTGGTAACACAGTCTACTTGGCACCTCCTTTAACGGCTACAGAGTCGGAGATTGGTAACGCATTGTCGGTTCTCAAGGAGGGTTTGCTGAACTATGGGGAGGTCTTTAGGGCTTAGCGTTGTCGTCAGAGCGGTCAATCATAGTATTCAAGAACGATATATCCGAAGTTGGGAGGGCGAGGCTCCTGCCGAGCCGCACAAGGAGCTACAACGAAACCACATTCCGTTCTCTGGTATTCCCGGCGATGATTCCGCCGTGGCGCTCAGCGCAAGCCAGCCAAATCGTTGAGAGCGTTACGCGACGAGGGCTCCGGCGATTCGGGCGCCGGCTCGCACGGACTCGTGCAGGGCTCCTTCGGCGCGGCTTCGTTCGGTGACGCCACTTGACATGATGAGGAGCGTGGCGTGGCAGCACTGTTGGAACGCTTTGGCGACGGGGTCTTCTGGTGGGCCCGCCATGACTAGGACGAGCCGATGGCGGCCGATGCGATGGAGGAGTTCGGCGATGCTGGCTGGCAGCCGCTTGCTGTCTCCCAACCATCCGCGTCCGGAGGGAAGCAGGTCGAGTCGTGGGCGGACGCGAGGACGAACGACCGATGTGGCGGGCCGGCCGATACTCAGGTATTCGGCGAGTCCGGCTTCCCCTTGCAAACCCAGTTCCGCGGTGAGTTGTCGCCGTCGGATATCTCCATCCACGAGGAGCACGGTCTCGTCGCGCAGCGTGCTTAGTTCTTCAGCCAGTTCCACCCACCGATTGGCTCGGTCTCGGAGTGGGTCGAGTTGCACGCACACGAGCGAAGTGGCACCGCAGCGAGCGAGCGCGTCTTGGATGCGGCGGGCCACGGGTGAGACGGGCAGCTTCTCGGTGTCGGTCTGTCTGCACTCTGCGGAAGGAGTAGTGTCGGTCGATGGTACCGCGAGGTCGTTCACGGCGATGCCCCCTTTGGGTAGCAGTTGGCGTTCGTCTATCGGATCGATGCCAAATCGGAAGGATTCTGGATCACATAGGTTCTGTTGCTGGCGCTGATGTCGCGAGCGGACGAATCATGGTGCATGTCGGCGACTTCGATCATGTCGCGGTCATCGCGAGGAAGTTCGGGGATCGTTCCCGGCGTAACCCACAGCGTTTCCATTGGCAGCCAATTCACGCTGCTTTCTGCAACGTCCGCCGATTCGGATGGGTTGGTTGCGGCGCTCGGTGTTACCGGTTCTTGCTCTTTTTCGTTGTAGCGGGCCGTCGACACACCGACGGCCAGGTCGATCGATACTTCTTCGGCGAATGGGACGGCAAAGGGGTCTTCGGCTGGTGGGGCCGGTTCGATGACCGGAGGGCTCGTCGGATTCCTCTCGGGTGTTGAATCTTGGTTGTCGTCTTCCTCGGTCAGCTTGTCTATGACAGTTGTCGCGTCCCAGACCGGCTTGTCAACGGATAGCGGCGTCGCTTTCTCGTGGTGACTGTCTTCTTCTCGCCGGGGCAATTCTACGATCACGGGCGTATCGTCGTCGTGTATTTCCATGGCTTCGCCGTGAGTTGACTTATCAAGTGATTTCCACTCGGCGATGTCGGATACTTCCGAGTCACTTTGTTCGGTCGGGAGTGGGCCGAATTCGATGACGCTTGAATCGGTATTTTCCGCGGGGGATTCCGTGTTCCACGGAGCCGGCAGTTGTTGGAGGTCGGACCACGCCTGTTGGATATCGGCCGCCGTGAGAGGCTCAGCGGCTTGGCAAGTCGAAGCCGCTTGAAGTAGTGCATGGTCGGCTAATTGATTGATGAGGCGTGGATTGCCGTCGGTCGCCACGGCGATGGCTTGGACGGCATCGGGGAGGAAAAGCTGTTCGAGGGATGAGCCGGCGCGGAGGATTTGGTGAGCGAGATAAGGTCCGACTTCGGAGCGATCGATCGATTGGAGGTAGCACCGCGCGGCGAGACGCTGATTGAGACTTTCCAGGCGAGGACTGGCGAGGCGTTCTTCCAGGTAGCCG
>WFWZ01000276.1 GCA_015490875.1 Planctomycetaceae bacterium | reverse complement strand
GCGAAGTTCCACCCGCCCCGTTCGCCGCGGCCTCTCTCCGCGGCAGTGCCGGGTTCTCCCTCACGGCCCGTCGCCGGTCCGGCTTCGTCGGTCTCCTGCTCCACGGTCGTGCCACATGGTTCGGACATACTCGCCATCTTAGGGCAGGGTCGGAAAGCCCGAAACACGGACCGCCCGTGGCGGGGGTTGGCCGGCCGCTCGCCAGCCGCTCATAATGAAATGCAAGCTCGCCACCAGGCCGGGCGACGGAGATCGAACTTCCGTCCCGTTTCGTGAGGAACCTTCATGTCGATCTGGAAACTGATTCTTGCCGAGATCCGCGTCCGCCCTTGGTCGTTCGCCATCGCCACGCTCGTGATCGCCGTGGCGACGACCGCCGTCGTCGCCGGTCCACTGCTGCTGAACGCCTACGCTCGGCAGACAGCCCAAGCGGTGGCGCAACTGGAAGCCGAAACCCAAAAGGAACTCGCAAAACTCGACAAGCAGACCAAGCGCATCATGCGCGACCTGGGAGTCAACCTGCGCATCGTTCATCGAGACACGAAACTGGGCGGCCTCTACACCGACTTCAAGGCGGTCGACTTTCCAGAGGTCTACGTCGATAAGCTGGCCCAAGCTCCTCAAATCGAAACGATCGTCCACGTCATCGCCACGCTCCAGGAAAAGATCACCTGGAAGGGCCGCACCGCACTCCTGGTCGGGATGCGCCCTGTTCTCACCGCCTCGCAGAAGAACGAAGAAAAACCTCACATGGTCAAACCAGTCGAACCGGGAACGGTCATCCTCGGATACGAACTGGCCGGTAATGTTCGGCCCGGCGATACGGTCGAGATTCTCGGCAAGTCGTTCCGTGTCGCCTCGGTGCGCCCTCAATCCGGTACGCTCGAGGATGTCCAGCTCGTGATGGACCTCCACGAAGCTCAGCAACTTGTCGGCAAGCCGGGACGTATCCATCAAATCCTGGCACTCAACTGCAAGTGCAAAGGAAACCGCATTTCCAGAATCCGCAAGGAGCTAGAAGGTGTACTGCCCGACACCAAAGTCACCGAACATCTGTCGCGAGCCACCGCGAGGGAAAAACAGCGAGATGCCGTCGAGCAGTCCCGCAAGAGACAAATCGCTCGACTCCAGGCCGATCGGCGTCGCACCCAAAAGGCCACGGCGACACTTCTGAATATCCTCTTGCCGCTGACCGTCGCCTTCTCTGCTGCCATCGTGGGCCTACTGAGTTGGCTCAATGTCCGCGAACGCCGCAGCGAAGTCGGTATCCTGCGCGCTCTCGGAAAGAGTGCTCCCACGATCGCCTGGCTCTTCCTCGGTAAGGCCCTGCTCGTCGGTCTCGTGGGGGGCCTGCTCGGGTGTTTGGGAGCCTACTTCACAGCCGACTGGCTTATCCGAACCGCCGAAGCGCAAACTTTCGCTCCCCTCGCTTGGGACAGCACGCTGGGGATCCTCGCCCTGCTGGGAGCTCCCCTCGTCGCGGCGATGGCCGCGTATCTTCCGACGCTCTCAGCACTTACCCAAGACCCCGCCGCCATCTTGACTTCGTGAACGGCAGTAGCAGCCTGCCAACTCTCCGTCTTCCGCCTCAAAAAAATTGTCCGCTTCGGCGAACAAGATGCGCTTCTATAGCGTCGAATAGATAGACGGAGAGGAGGGAGCACATCATGTCCCGCACGCCCACACAGCGCATTCGGTTGGTATTCGAGGACCATCAAGGCCTCGGCCGCGTCTCGATGGACCTGACCACGTTCTTCGAACTGGTCGTGTCGCTGGCGGATCGATTGGAAAAACTCGAGCACGACTTCGCGTCGTGGGAGACCGAGCGTTCACGCCGGCGAGCCGGCCGCCATGCGTCTCGAACGACGCATGACGAGCGCTCCCGTATCGGCTGATCAATCCGAGACCAGGCTGCCCCACCAGTTCTTGTTCGGGACGAAATCCGGCCGGAGATATCCGGCATGCCGTCGCTCGAGTGCCTCCTTCCCCTTCGTGCGCAAATGCGCCCAGCGGGCTTCTCGCTTTTTCGGATCGAACTGCGGGTCCGGCTTGGGGAAAGTGGCATGAGTCTCTTTCAGCCACTTTTGCAGCTCCGCTTTCATCGTCGCTACGCGCTGAGGCTGCTCACTGGCCAAGTCCCGCTGCTCTCCTGGATCCTCCGCGAGATTATACAACTCGTACCTTCCATCCTCGTGATAATAGATCAACTTCCACGGCTCGCGCAATAGAATCGACGAGGGCTCGCCTCCTTGATTGCCGTAGTGCGGATAGTGCCAGAACAACGGCCGCTCGGCAATCGTCTCGCCTCGAAGCAATGGCACCAGACTGACACCATCGACCGGCTGGCCACCCGGCACTTCGACACCCGCCAACTCGAGCAACGTCGGATACCAATCGACGGCATGCACGGGGACAGAACAACTCGAACCGGCTCGAGTCATTCCAGGTACGCGCACATACATGGGGACGCGCAAGCCTCCTTCCCACTGCCGCCCTTTGCCGCCACGAAGCGGCAAGTTGCTGGTCGAATACGCGTCCCCCGACGAGACGCCACCATGATCCGAAGTGAAACAAACGATCGTGTTGTCGGCGATTCCCAACTCGTCCAACTTGTTCAACACGAGCCCGACGGCATCGTCCAAGGTTTCCATCATGCCCGCATAAATCGGGCAGTCCTGCACCTGCCGGACGCAAAGCCGTCGGTCCCACGCGAATCGCTCCTTTACCGGACCATGCTGCACGGCTTTGTCTCGGTATTTTTTCCAAAGCTGCTTCGTCGTCTGGATGGGGGCATGGACCGAATAGAACGAGAGGTAGGCAAGGAACGGGCCGTCGCGATGGTCGTCGATGAATCGAGCCGTCTCGCGAGCCAACCGCATGGGCAGCGATTCACCGGGAGGCCCCGGTTCGAGGTAGGGGTTTTGCCAAGGTGAGAAATAGCCTCCTCTCGGACTCCCCACTTCCCAACCGCCTCGGTTGATATGGAACCCGTGATCAGTTGGGAGCGACCCACGACCGCCCAAGTGCCATTTGCCGGCGAAAAAGGTCGTGTAACCGGCATCGCGGAGGACCTCGGCCAGCGTGATTTCGCGAACCGCCAAGGCATGACGGTATTCGGGTGGCAAGTGGCTGTCGAACCGCCCCAGTTTGCGCCACGCCTCGCCGGACCGCTCGCCGATCCACGTCGTAATGCCATGCTTGGTCGGATAAGTTCCAGTCAAGATGGAAGCTCGCGAGGGACTGCACACCTGGCAGGCCGCATAAGCTCGCCGAAACTTCATCCCCGATCCGGCCAGCCGGTCGATGTTCGGCGTCTCGTAGAACGTCGACCCTTCGTTGCTCAAGTCTCGCCACCCCAGATCATCCACAAGAATGAACAAGATGTTCGGCCTGGACGAGCGTGATGACTCCCCCGCCCAACTCGCGGCAGTCAGGCCGACTACGAAAACCAATCCCCACGCGAAACCACGTAATCGCATCATCGAAGCCTCCTTCATTGGTCCTTGCCCAGTACGCGGTCCAAGAGTTGGTATGCCTGTTGGCGAATCTCCGGCGGGAAGTCGTGACCGCAGTCGGGGTGCACCACCGACAGCCGCTCGGGAACTCCGTACAGATCGTAAACGGCTCGAGCCGCTTTGGCGATCCGATCCACGCTGTCCCACCGAAAGTTCCCATCGTGTTTGGGAGCACTAATGAAACAGTACCGTGGTGCCAGCGCACCGATCATTTCATGGAAATCGAACGGAATCTCCTCCAGTCGCCCCCGATACTCTGCCAACTTCGGAATATATCGCAACTGGCACCACCCTCGCCCTGGCTGCCACGGATCGGACGTGCCCTGGTAGTCCAAGTATGAGTCGAGTCCGCAACTGGAAATGACGACGCGGATCCGATCGTCGAAAACCGCCGTGTAGACAGCATTGTGTCCACCCAGCGAATGCCCGATCGCTCCGACACCTTGGCTGCGCACGTAGGGGAGTGACAAAAGCAGGTCAATGCCTCGCATGTTATCCCAGATCGCCTTCATCGTACCGCTCGCGTAGCCAAGCTTCCGGATGTCGGGCTGGTACTGAGCCAGAAGGGGATAGGAGGGCGCCAGCGTCACGTAACCACGCTCGGCCAACTCTTGCGCATACTGCCGATTGGGCCGTCCTCCCAAGCCCACGACGACGCCGTGCCCCACCTTGTTGTCGGTCGGGTGCAGGCAGAGGACCGCGGGGACGCGGATGTTCCCTTCCAAGGCTTTCTTGGGAATGAGCAAGTAGGCCGGTACGCGCCCGCCGGGCTCGGCCGCGTAGCTGATCTTGCGGCGAACATACGTCCCACAGTCGACTTCTTCGTCGACGCGCACGTCGAGCGGACATCGTTTTTCCTCGCCGGGAAGCCGCCCCATGACACTCTGCATCCCCGCAAGAATCTCGGAGCGCCGGCGTTGCCACTGGTCGATCGTCTTTGCCCTGCGAATTTGACCGTCTTCGTCCCGGAACAAAAGCAGATCGTTCCGATCGAGCCGCTTGGGTGTCTGAGCCTCTACATGCCCCGCCTCAAGCAGTGCGACGAATCCCAGCAGCCACATCGCCGCTTGCATAGTGGTAGTCACGTTAGCTCTCCGTTCTCCGAGGATCACGCTTCGAGCTTCGACATCGTTGGCAGGATGGACGTTCTCCGGCACTCGCCGCTGCCCGGCTCCTACGGACGCAATCTGCCTGCCAGCAGATCAGTATAGGACGTCGAAGATGCGTGAGACATCCATCGTCCGAGCAGAAAGGCGCTCGGACGGTCCCCGAGGGCATGCTTGACCTGCCGAACCGTCTAGACCACCCCACAAGCCAGAGTGTTCGCGAACCTGAGACTACACGACCCCACCGAAGGGTTGCGAGAGTTTCTGTCACTTGCAGCCGGAGCTAAACTCGGGTGCGACAACATGCGATCGACGGAACCGGAATCGAGCGGTCCGTAACTTCTCCTGTTTTTCGTTCTTGAGGTACAATACGGGTAGGCGTCGACCCAATGGCCCCGCATCGGTCACAAAGAGGCGGCACGAAGGCTTCCGGCCGTATGTGACACCTCCGAAGATGGAAAGAACACCGGCAGCTTCTTGTGACCGGCACAAAATGGCACAGATAGGACTCTCGGGAGGCGATGTTGCATGAACGAAATCATTTTTCTGGTTGAAGAATCCGCCGAAGGGGGATACACAGCTCGTGCAGTTGGCGAGTCGATCTTTACGGAGGGCGATGACTTCGACGCAATTCGTCGCAATGTACGTGAAGCAGTTCAATGCCATTTCGAAGAAGGCAACAGGCCGACACTCATCCGCCTTCATTTCGTTCGCGACGAGGTGATCAGTGTATGAAACTGCCCCGGGACCTTAACTTGCTTCTATGCCATCAGGGAAGCCTAAGCCACATCCACAGTACCGCGTGGATCGCTAAAGCAACGACCGGAGTGACCAGGAGTCGTTTCATCCAAGACAGGTAGGCGTAGACGACGATGACGCAATGCGCCATCTAGGTGATTCGACCATTTGGCGATTCTTTCACGAGAAGTTCTCGGCACGCGGGTCTCTGACTCCTGGGCCGTTACAGGTCGCAAAATCGGCGACCTCGTAGGTGCGCACATTATAACCGAACTCACGGGCTTCGCCGTTCCTTGCCGAGCATGAAAGTTTTCGTCAGGCTGGAAAGCGTGACCAACGTGTTTTCTCGCCAATCATTGTACCAAACACTCTACCCCGTCTTCTTTGCGTCTTTGCGCGAGGCCCTATCTGCGAGAGGCCCTTCTCGCCAAGACGCAAAGGGGGCTCTCGCTGAGACGCAAAGAACGCCAAGAGGAATGATAGAGTTGGGAGGTTGCGAGAAACTACTGGTCCTAAGCAACACCGCCGCGGATGAGAACTACGCCGGCGACTTGCGTACACTTTCTAAACAAACCATCTCCGCGCTCTCTGCGCCTCTGCGAGAGACCATCCCTGCGCCTCAGCGAGAGACGGGCCCCCGCCAGAAAAAATTCCCATTGACCCGGTCCCTGGGCCCGAGTCACAATAGGCAGAGTCTGCAGCCCGGCATCTGGCTGCGATCCACCCATGGCCCCTCCCCAGGAAGGATTGCTCACGATGGTGACAAGGATGTCTTCCCTCAGGCACCGCGCGCATGGGACGTTCCCGAACTTACCAATCGTCCTCACTGCTATTCTTCTCCTCGTCGCGCCAGCCAACGGGGATCCTCCTCAGTCTGAAAAACCGACAACGCAAGGAACGAAATCGCGTTCCTCCTCGTCGGTGCTCGAGCAACTCAAGCGCGCCAAGAACCTGGCCACGCGGGAGACATACCGCCTGCGCTACC
>WFWZ01000275.1 GCA_015490875.1 Planctomycetaceae bacterium | reverse complement strand
CGCCCGCAGCTATTGTGTGTCGCCGCTTCGCGGCTGGGGTGAGCTTCCGTCAGGCTAGAAAGCCTGACCTACGTTGCGCCCTTCAAACTTCAAACTTCACCCTTCTCTTCACCATCAACCCCACAATCATCCCAAACCCCAGCAGTGCCCATGTGGCAACCGATGCAGGTTCGGGGACGGCGTTGAGTTGGAAGCTGGCGGAGCCGGTAAAGTCCCACGGGGAAGACGTGTTGTTGTTTTCGTTGACGACCCCATTGAACATGGTCAGGTCATGCGGTGTCGAATTGTCGTCATCCAGCCGATCCGTAGTGACGGGCAGGTAGATCACGCTACCACCGAAGGGATCGTCAAAGACGCTAAGGCCTCCTGCCATCCCGCCCACGATGCCGGCGAATCCGACGGGGGCGAAATGGAGGAAGTCCCCGGACGTGAGGTTCGAAGCGGGGTCGATGCCGATTGTAGCCTCGTACTGGAAACCGGCCGGTCCGAAGTCCGAGAGTGCTCCGAGTTCGGGACTGAGCGGGTTGGTGCCGGTGATGGTAACGATGACGCCGATCGCGTCGGATGCCGTGGCTCCGGCCGGAGCGCGAGCTGGGTCAACTTGAGGCTGGAGTGCGGGCGTGCTGATGAGGTTCCCCAATGTGTAGGCAGCGTTGGCCCCACCGTTGCTTGCCGGGTTAACGGCACCAAGTCGGAAAACGGGATTTCCGCCTGTGCCGGTCGTGAGGTCCAGGATTTCTGCCGCGAAGAGTACGGCGATTTCGTCAGGTGACGGATCCCCCACGTCGGTGTCGCTAATCGAGACGAATCCGTAGATCACGTCACCGACACTTGCGCCATCTGCTCCCGGATCGAACAGCGACGACCGCGTGATCCCGGTCAGGTCATCCGGTGTACCATCGAAGGTCAGGTACTTCCCGAGAATGCTCGCCTGGCAGGGCATACCCCCTGCGCCGATCGCTGCGAGCGCAGCGATCCATACCAAATGCCAACGCATCGGTGTCACCTCTTCTCTCTGTTCCGATTTTTCTCTGTTCCGGCGGCGGCTAGCGGGAGGTTCCAGCTCCTGGGCCACCCAGGTCCTCACGGCCCTCACGGTCCGAGGAACCATCTTCAGTATGCTTGCTGCCTAAAACGATTGCAACAGTTTTGTGGAAGAATCTTTCAGGAAAAGCCGTGGCCCCTCACACACAAGACCACTCCGTGATCCTGGTCTGCCGTTTTCGCGCGCCTCTCCATCGCAACCTATACTTGCGCCGGCACCGCTCCCCTCCGTGCTCGAGAAGTCCTTCGGCATGGCGGCGGAAAGGTCACTGGCGTGCCATCACCCGTTGGCTACCAACGGCCCATGTCCGCGGTGCCGATATCGTGTCAGCAAAAGGGGGCGCACTTACAATGGCTGGCCAGACCATTGCCACGGGGCGCGAGTTATCGGCAGGAGCTCGTGTCGCACCGGACGTGCTCGTCGACCGCGTCACGGCCCTTGAAGATCGTCTTGCACGACTTGAGCAGCGTACTCCCAGAGATCAACTGACGTTGGTCGTCTTTTCGGGTGAACTCGACCGTCTGTTGGCCGCATTTGTGATCGCCACGGGCGCGGCCGCGTTCGGCACGCAGGTCGCCATGTTCTTTACGTTCTGGGCAACTGCGGCTCTGAAGAAGACGGGGCGGCAGGGCCGAGGCAAGACGCTGGTGGAACGGGTGTTCGGATGGATGCTGCGAGGCGGACTGCGCCGCTGCAAACTGTCCAGACTCGACATGCTGGGACTGGGGCGGCGGATGATGCGCCGCGAGATGGCACGAAAGAACGTGGCCGATCTGCCTGAACTGATCGAGACAGCGGCCGATCTGGGCGTCCAGATTCGCGTTTGCGAAATGTCGTTGTCGCTCATGGGGATCCGACGGGAGGAATTGATCGACTATCCCCACATGGAGTTTTGCGGGGTGGCAGGGATGCTCGACCATGCAGGAGACTCCCATGCCACGTTGTTCATCTGAGGATCCGAGTGAGACCATGATTGCGAACGAGTTTACCTACGACTTCCGAGGCATGCAGTGCCCGATGCCGATCGTTCAACTCTCACGCGTCGTGGGCGAACGCCAACCCGGGGATGTGTTGACGATAGTGGCAGACGATTTGGCGTTCTGTTTCGACGTCGAATCGTGGTGCCGGCGCACAGGGCACGAACTGGTGCGCGTGGAACAGTCGGAACAAATGTGCACGGCCGTCGTACGCGTGAATCACAAAGGGGGCGATCGATGTTGACTCGTCGTACGCGATGCTACGACAAAATGACCTCTGAGACCGCTCGCAGGACCAGCGCGTCGGTGAAACCAGTCAATCGCACTATTCGGAAAGAAACGTTTCTCGAGCTGGGAGGGCGAGGCTCCTGCCGAGCCGCAACAGGACGCAACGGCACCGGGGACTCGAGTCCGCATGCCGCAACGATCGGCGCCGGCATGGACGACACCTAGCTGCAAAACACTGTAAACATGTCTCGGCTCGGCAGGAGCCTCGCCCTCCCAACCGATGGAACCGACCACATCAAAGGCATAGACCATATGAGCACCCAATGCAGAGGATAGTTCGGCGAATTGCTACACAGACGCGGTTCTGATAGGCAATGACGGACGACTAGGGTCGCTGGCAGCATAAGTGTTGCACCATCGCGCACGGTGATTCAGAAGTGGCGAGATGGTCTCCACAGAGCTGCGTCAGTCGACAATCGATGGACAAATCAAGGGAAGCACGTTCCAGCGGACAACCATAACGGGGCAGGTTCATGGAATCCGTCAACGGGCAAATCGACACGATCCGCTTCTTTCTCGACCGGCCTGACGTACCGGCGGATCACGATGTGCGCGCGGCGCTCGAGCAAGTGCGCCGGCACATCGAACGCCAGACGGAAGAGAGCCGCCGGTTGGCCGAGGCCCAGGCCGATGCCATCGTGCACGCCGCCGAAATCATCTCGGAACTCGAAGAGACGCGCCAGCGCCTCGAGGACGCGCGAGCTCGCGCCGAAGCCGCCGCGCACGAGGCACAACGGCTCAGTGCTTTTGGAGATATCCTCGATCAGTCGCTCACCGAAATCTACATCGCCGACCAGGAGTCCTTGGCCCTCGTGCACGTCAACCGAGGCGCTCGCAAGAACATCGGTTATCCACTCGATCAACTCAGGAAAATGACGCTTGCGGATATCAACGGCGAGTTGGAGCTGGACGAGCTGCGGAAGATCGTAGCTGCGGTGCTCGATGGGAGTCGCGCCAGCCTCGAGTTGACGACGGTGCACCGGCGACACGACGGCAGTCGATATCCAGTACGAGCCCATCTGGAGCCGTCTACATTTGACGAACACCCCGTCCTCGCCGTCACCGCACTCGATATCACCGAACAGACGAGGATGCTTCACCGACTCCATGAACTGGCCTACCTCGATCCACTCACGAAGCTTCCCAATCGAGCATACGCTCTAGATGCCGTGCAGAAAGCAGTGGAGGAATGCCGCGGTTATGTAGCGGTCCTGTTCCTTGATTTCGACCGGTTCAAGCTCATCAACGACAGCCTTGGGCACGACGTCGGCGATGAGCTGCTCAGGGAAATCGCCAAGCGGCTACGAGCTGCTTTGCGCCCGAGTGACCACGTGATGCCGGCAAGGTTGGGGGGTGACGAGTTCATCGTTGTACTCAAGGATCTACAGTCTCCCGACAATGCGGCCAGTATCGCCGGGCGGCTGGTTCGGGAACTCTCGGGCCAATACCAGCTTGGGCCGCACACGGTCTACTCGACCGTCAGTATCGGCGTCGTCACCAGCGAACATGGCTATGAATCGGCCGGCGACATGCTTCGCGATGCCGACCTGGCCATGTATGCCGCCAAGAACGCGGGAAAGGGACGTTATGCCGTCTTTGACGAAGCGATGCGCAACGATGCACAACGACGGTTGAGCATCGAAGGAGAATTGCGCCGGGCGCTCGAGCATCGTGAGCTCGTGCTGTATTACCAACCCATTGTCGCGCTCGACTCCCGACAACTTCATGCCGTGGAGGCGCTCATCCGGTGGAAACACCCCACGCGAGGCATCGTCAGCCCGGCCGAATTCGTATCCGTGGCCGAAGAAACCGGTCTGGTCGTGCCAATGGGCGAATGGGCGCTCGACGAAGCACTCCGGCAGTACGTCGAGTGGCAAAGCGTGTTGGGTGAGGAGACTCCCAGCGTGCACGTCAATGTTTCCCGACGGCAATTGCTGACACCGACGCTCGTCGACTATGTCGCAGATCGCTTGAACCACCATGGCGTGCCACCGCAGTCGCTCCATCTTGAAGTCACCGAAAGCATGATCATGCACGATCAGAAAACGGCACTGCGGGTTCTCAACGATCTGCGAGAAATCGGTGTGAAGATCGACATGGATGACTTCGGCACCGGACATTCGTCTCTCTCCTGCCTGCATGCCTTCCCCATCGACGTGCTCAAAATCGATCGTTCCTTCATCGTGACACCGAAAAAGATCTACGAGTTCGTCGCACTCTTGCACGCCGTTCTCACACTTGCCGACAACCTCGGCTTGGAGGTGATTACCGAAGGCATTGAGGATGTGGAGCAACTGGCCACGTTGCAGGCACTGGGATGCAAGTATGGGCAAGGGTATCTCTTCTCCCGGCCTCTGCCGCCCGATGAGCTGGTGACGTTCGTTCGGAAGCACTACGCGAAGGAGACATCCGACTTGATGCACACTGCTGAGACACTGGACCTGGCCAACGTTACGTGGACGGACCTGATTCGAGGTACCAGCGATGCCCCACACGACTCATGACCAACTCGTTACCGACGGGACCATGGTGGAACAGAATGGCGAATCCCTCGACGAGGCACTCGCCAAACTGCCGGGACTTCCCACGCTGCCCCAAACGGCGTTGGAGATCCTTGCGCTCGCGAAAAACCCCGACGCAGTTGCCGACGACTATTACCAATTGATCTCGGTCGATCCGGCCCTCAGCATGCGTGTCCTGAAAGTGGTGAACTCGTCGTTCTACGGCTTGTCGCGCCAGATCGACTCGATCCGGCAGGCCATCGTGCTGCTCGGCCCCAATGCCGTGAGAAACATCGCCGTGGCCAGCAGCATGCACAAGGTGTTTTGCGCTCAACGCCCAGGCATGTGCTTCGATCCCCAGTCGCTGTGGACTCATTCGGTCGCCGTCGCCACCGCCTCACGCCGCATCGCCGTACACGCCGGCTTCCCGGAACCGGAAACCGCTTTCCTGGCCGGCCTGATCCACGACGTCGGGATGATCGCCGAATTGCAGTGGGACGGACCGAAATTCATGACGCTGCTGAGAATGGCCGCCGATGAGCCTGACACTCCGTTTCGGGAGCTTGAAGCTCGCTATTTCGGGGGAAGTCACGAGGAGTTCGGTGCGGCGCTTTGCCGAGTCTGGAAGTTGCCGGAACACTTGGAAGCGGTCGCCGCATCCCACCATCGCCCGGAAGATGGTTCGGACAGCCACCGAATCCTCGTGGGAATCGTCCACGTCGCCGACGTCCTGGCCGCTCGAAGCGGTATCGGCTACGCCCGCACCGTGGAGTCGGAAGACCTCGAACCCGAGCTCCTCGGCAAACTGGGCCTCACCCCGGAAACCGTCGAAACAATCCAGGAGGAGCTCCCTGAAGGCGTGTCGGAAAACCGTGAGCTGTTTGAGGTTTGAACGCGGCCTTCTCTCTGCGTTCCCTGCGTCTTTGCGAGGAGATTCCCCCAATCTGCGGGCTCACGCCCGCAGCTATTGAATGTCGCCGCTTCGCGGCTCGGGTGGATTGGGCGATTTCCCAATCTGCGGGCTCACGCCCGCAGCTAGTTCATGACGCCGCTTCGCGGCTAAGCCCCGAACCAGATACCCCCGAACCAGAAATCCTTCACACTTCGAACTTCACACTTCAAACTTCATCCAGGAGCAGCCCACCAGCGATGGAACATTGACACGAGCTTCCGTCAGGCTAGAAAGCCTGACCTACGTTACGCCCTTCACACTTCAAACTTCAAACTTCAAACTTCCCTCTTTCCCCATCTTCTCTTGCCGCTCTGTCCGGTTTTCCCGATATTTCCACGTCGCGGATGCCGAATCCAAGGTATGGAACCTATAGGAGACGAACCATCCGGCAGGGACGTGGCGCCTCGGCTGGAGCCTCGCGGAAACGCCCCCATGGGGGCTGACGCGTTCTGCGGGCTGACACCTTCTG
This sequence comes from Planctomycetaceae bacterium, assembly GCA_015490875.1. Classification (GTDB taxonomy): domain Bacteria; phylum Planctomycetota; class Planctomycetia; order Pirellulales; family Pirellulaceae; genus S141-3. The sequence goes on along the minus strand of WFWZ01000275.1, from coordinate 41 downwards.
CGGGCTGACGCCCGCAGCTATTGCCTGTCGCCGCTTCGCGG
>WFWZ01000274.1 GCA_015490875.1 Planctomycetaceae bacterium | reverse complement strand
GTCCCACTGCGCGTGCGTTCCGAGTCCGAATGGGACGCCCCACGCGACGACCTCCACGATTCCTCCCAACGTGTCGCCGGCTTGCCCGGTGTCGTCGATGAGCTGGCGGGCTTCGCCATCCCGCTCGGGGGTCAGCGAGTAGATGCAACTCGCCTCGCGCAGCCGCAGCCGTTCTTCATAGACGTCCGCATCCGGAGATTCCGGTTCGGGCGGCGGAAGTTTCAGCCCACCCAGCTCGACCACGTATCCCAGGATGCGGATTTGAAAGAGTTCGAGCAATTGACGAACCAACGCACCGGCGGCGACACGGACCGCCGTTTCTCTCGCACTGGCCCGCTCGAGGATATCCCGCATCGGCCCTAAATACTTGAGGGCTCCCGTCAAGTCACCATGTCCCGGACGGGGACGCTGGAGATCTTGCAGGCGTTCGAGTTTGTAGTCTCGATTGACCACCTGCAGCGTGACCGGGCTGCCGAGTGTCCGTCCCTTCCAGATACCGGTCAGGATTTCGACGCGATCGGTCTCGATGCGCTGCCGTCCACCGCGGCCATACCCTCCTTGCCGTCGAGCCAACTCGCCGTCGATTCGGTCCGTATCGATTTCGACACCGGCAGGAAAGCCGTCGACCAGCGCCAGCAGCGTCTTGCCGTGCGACTCTCCTGCGGTCCAGTAACGCAACATGTAGTGCGAAGCTCCCCGTTGGCAACATCTCACCGTGAAGGGCCGATTTTACCAGCGGGAGGTGGCTCGAGGTAGACGCGGTGCGTCTCGCTTCAGATCTCCGACCACTCGCCCGGAATGGGAACCGGATAGTGACCCTCGGGGCCGGCGGTGACCGGTGGCTTCTTGCCGAAATCGAGTTCGTCGACGTTTGGGCAGAACTGAAAGTTGGAAGACGTGATCTGATCCCATGTCACGATTTGGCCGCTGTGCACGGCCGCCCGTCCCATAATCGACGCGAAGTCCGCATAGACGGCTCGCTCGGTCTCGTTGTGCGGTTCATCGCGACGAATCCGGTCGAGCAGCACCACCCACTCGGCTTCCCACGGGATTCGTGCTTCCTTGGGGGCCTTCCAGTCGACGTAGTCCTTGCCGATCCGTTGATCGCGGAAGGTGCGGACCGTCGGTGCGTGGACATTGCCCGAAAACTGAGCCGCACGGCGCGTTCCATGGACATACGTCGCGAAATCGTTGAAGCATCCGGGGATGTCGCGGTAGTTGACGATTGCTTTGGTGCCATCGGCAAACGTGTATTCGATTGCGTACGTGTCCAGGTTCTGGCCGCAACTGTCGTTGTTGGGCGACCGACCGCCAAGACCGTGGGCCGCGACCGGCCAGGAGTCCTTGATCCAACAACATTCATCGACTTGGTGAATCAGCAACTCGATGAACCGCCCCGAGCCGGCCCAATGGAAAAAGACGCGATGCCGGATCTGCCACTCGAGTTCATCGCGATCCGCCGGTTTGGGACGCAACCTGCCTCCTCGCCCCATCCGGTAGGCTCGGATCAGAGGAATCTCTCCCAGTTCTCCTCCGCGAATCTTGTCGATGAGCGCCTGGCGAGCCGTCGAATGGCGACACATCAATCCGGCCGCGATCTTCAGATTCTTCCGGTCTGCTTCCTTTCCCGCCTTGAGCATGCGATGAAGTCCGCCCGGATCGGGCGCGAACGGTTTTTCCATGAAGACATGAACGCCGCGTTGCACCGCGTATTCCAGATGAGTCGGCCGAATGTAGGAGTAGGCCGTGAGCATGGCGATGTCGCCCGAGCCCGGTCGCAGCGAGTCGATCGCATGTTTGAATGCATCGAAGCCGATAAATCGGCGATCCGATGGAACGTCGATCTGCTGGCCGAATCGTTTCTTGAGTTCGGTATAGGAGCGGTCGAGTCGGTCTTGGAAGAGGTCGGCCATCGCGTAAAGTTTCACGGACCGGCCACCCACGGCAATCGCATTGGCCACCGCCCCGCTGCCTCGGCCCCCGGTGCCGATGAGTGCCAATCGAATCGTGTCGTCGTGCGGCGCCGCGTGGACGTGGGGCACTGCCAACTGCCCCAGCACAGTTCCGGCAGCCAGCACACTTCCCCCTTTGAGAAAATTGCGGCGATCTCGAGTCTTGAGCAGATCGGAACCAGCAATGGAGCGAGACATAGCACGGTCTCCTTACATTGAGGTGGGCCACATATCGGGCGGGACCGGAAAAGTAAACCGGCACTATTCAGTATGGTCGATGGCTCGATCTACTGTCAATGAGGGGCAACGTTCTCTCTCCTGGTCCATGGCTAAATCCCCGTGCGCGATTCTGGAACGAAAGGAGCTTTGGGGATGCCTTTCGGGGTGGCGTGGCCGTGAAAGCAGCCAATCATAAGTATTCAAGAAGGACGTTTCCCGAGTTGGGAGGGCGAGGCTCCCGCCGAGCCGCAAGAGAGCCACAACGGCATCGCAGACACAGATCCGCAAGTCGTATATGACCTGGTGTCAGGACGGACGATGGCGGGTTCGTCCAGCATACAAGACGTGCGTTGGCGAAAGCCCGTTGCACACATGCCACGCCTCATCCGGTGACGGGCATATCGGATTCCGGCCCG
>WFWZ01000273.1 GCA_015490875.1 Planctomycetaceae bacterium | reverse complement strand
CACCCGATCGCCCACAGCAAACGTGTCGACTCCCTCGCCCACCTCTTCCACGACACCAGCCAGATCGCACCCGATGATGAACGGTTTGGGAAGTTCCCAATAGTCCGCCCCCCCCCGAATATAGGTATCGACTGGATTGACGGCCACGGCCCGTACCCTCACAAGGACTTGCCCTGGCCCGGGCTGGGGATCCGGGAGTTCGCCATATTGGATGACCTCGGGAGGCCCCGTCTGCTCGATGTAAGCTGCCTTCATGGGATCGTCTCCTCGCAACCGTGTTTCCGCACAGACTCGATTACGGATTCTCTCTAGTTTGGCGGTTCTTCGGGTCGAACAAAAGAAGAGTCGGAAAAGAATCGGCCGTCCCTGGCTTTGCTGCATGTTGGGATGCGAGGCCGATATTCCGCGACGAGGGACCGTCAAGGAGGACAGGCCGTTGCGCTGCTATCACTGGACCGTCGGAACGCTGCTGATTGGATCGACGCTGCTAAGTGGCTGCTGGTGGAACAAGAGCCAGACAGTCCCCTCCGAGTCCCCTGCGGCATCAGCAGCCAGTGCGCCGCTGAATGATCCAAAGTATGGGCAGCTCGTCGAACAGTTCAACGGCTCTGGTGACGAGTTCGAAAAGAAGACGCGGGCCCTGGAAGAAGAGTCGTGGACCGATGCCCTGAAAAAGACGGGCAGCAGCATCGTCACGGCGCTCAAGCCCAAACCGAAGGTCACGCCAGCCGCGGATCCGGTGAGTCTCGCCTCCGGCATCCCAGAACTCGGACCGGATGTCTATTTCCATGCCGGGCAGATGGCCGAGGAGCGTCAGAATACGGAAGAAGCCCTTCGCCAGTACGCCAAATCGCTAGAAAAGGATCCCAAGTATCTGCCCGCTCTGATCGCGTCCGCCCGGTTGCTCGAGCGTCTGGGGAAGCGCGAGGAAGCGGCTCGAGTCTATCAGGAAGCCATGCGGCTCCATCCCAATTCCCCAACTCCCTACAACGACGTAGGCCTGAGCCTCCTGCGCCGTCGTCAATGGGAGGCCGCTGAAGCTGCATTTCGCCGGGCGGTGGAGCGAGCTCCCAAGGACGCGAGGTACCGCAACAACCTGGCTCGAGCCCTCGTCGGTTCCGGCAAAATCGATGAAGCTTTGACGGCACTTCAGGAAGCCCTCGCCCCGGCCGCCGCCCATTACAATCTTGCCTACCTCCTCCGACAAGACGGGAAGATGGAAGAAGCTCGGCACCACCTCGAACAGGCTTTGGCGCTCGATCCGAACCTCAAGCCGGCTCGGCGCTTGCTGGCCAAGCTGCCAGCGGAGTCTCGCCGCCCGGCCGCGCACGTCGCCGCCGCGCCCCCCGCAAGCCTCGTCAGCCAGAATCGTGCTGCGGCGCCGGCACCAACGGCCACGCCTGCGTCGCTGCGCCTCCCCACGTCGGTCGCTCCAGATGCTCCCGCCACGAGCTCCAAAGCGTCTCCCAAGCGACTGCCCACCGTGCAGTGAGAGACGGGACGACCCGGCATCTCGCGCCTCAGTACCGGTAGTGATCCGGCTTATAGGGTCCCTCAACGGGTACGCCGATGTATTCAGCCTGGTCGGGGCGAAGCCGGGTCAGATGGACACCCAACTTGTCCAGGTGCAAGCGAGCCACCTCTTCGTCGAGTTTCTTCGGCAGCATGTAAACGCGGTTTTCGTACTCGCCGCTGTCGCGCTTTTGCCACAGCTCGAGCTGCGCGAGCACCTGGTTGGTGAAGCTCGCCGACATGACGAAACTGGGATGGCCGGTGGCGCAGCCCAGATTGAGCAAGCGTCCTTCGGCCAGAATCATCACGCTGCGCCCGGTCTCCTGAAATGTCCACTGGTCGTACTGGGGCTTGATGTTAAGCCGCTCGACTTTTCCTTCGGCCTCGAGTCGGTGCAGGCCCGCCATATCGATCTCGTTATCGAAATGTCCGATGTTGCCGACGATCGCTTTGTCCTTCATCTTCCGCATATGGTCGACCGTGATGATATCTTTGTTGCCGGTGGCGGTGATGAAGATGTCGGCTTCGTCGAGCACTTCCTCGAGTTGCCGGACCTCGTATCCCTCCATGGCTGCCTGGAGTGCACAGATCGGATCGATTTCCGTCACAATCACGCGGCACCCTTGGCCTCGCAGCGCCTGACAACATCCCTTGCCGACTTCGCCGTATCCGCAGACGACAGCCACCTTGCCACCGATCATCACATCGGTAGCGCGGTTGAGGCCGTCGAGCAGGGAGTGGCGGCAACCATAGATGTTGTCAAACTTGCTCTTGGTCACCGAGTCATTGACATTGATGGCCGGGAATAGCAGCGTCCCTTCTTGAGCCATTTGGTAGAGGCGATGGACGCCGGTCGTCGTCTCCTCGCTGACCCCGCGAATGCGCCCGGCGATGCGCTGCCACTTGCCCGGATGCGCCTCGAGTTCCCGGCGCAACAGATCCAGGATGACTCCCCATTCCTCCGGATCATTCTCCGGATCGAACGCCGGCACCTCACCCGCCTTCTCGAACTCCACGCCCTTGTGGACCAGGAGGGTCGCGTCTCCGCCGTCGTCGACGATCAGATCAGGGCCCTCGCCGTCGGGCCAGACGAGGGCTTCATTGGTGCACCACCAGTATTCTTCGAGCGTCTCGCCTTTCCACGCGAAAACGGCCGCTCCCTTGGGGGCGTCGAGTGTACCTTCGCGGCCAACCACGACCGCGGCCGCCGCCTCGTCCTGCGTCGAAAAGATATTGCAGCTCACCCACCGGATGTCGGCTCCCAGGTCCATCAACGTTTCGATCAGAACAGCGGTTTGGATCGTCATATGGAGCGAGCCCATGATGCGGACGCCCGCGAGCGGCCGATCGGGCGCGTACTTCTGTCGCACCGCCATCAATCCGGGCATTTCGTCTTCGGCCAAACGGATTTGCTTGCGTCCCAAAGCCACCAGGGCTTCCGCCGCTTCGCGATCCCCGCTGGCCAGCAAATCGTAGGCTCGCACTCGAAACGGCAGCCGTTCGTCCGGAGCCTTGTTTCCCGCACACGCCGAAGTCGCCGTTGTCATCCGTCGATTCTCCTTTGGAGAGGCAAGTCGTGTTCGTATCGGGGCGGCACCCGGCCCCGGATCCCGTTGCCGCAACCATCACGGCATGGCAGCCTCGAAGTATAATCCCCGCGCACCCCCCCTCCAATATGCCTCACGCAAGGCTCAAAGCAAATGTCGCGCTTTGACCTCAAGGTATTCGTTGATCAAAGGAGCCGTCATCTGTTCGGGAAACAGATCGAGCGCTCGGACGCCTTGGTGCCACAGGTCGGTGAGCACCTGATGGCGCCACGCGGCGATCTGTGCTGCGGCTGCCTGCCGGAAGAGCTCCTCTTCACTCGTGGGGCTTTTCGCCAATGGATCGAAGAGCCGGTGGTCCCGCAGGAGCACGCCGACGGTGAGATGGCGGCCGGTCGCCGCTTGGAGATACTGCTTGATCTGGTCGGCATTGACCTCGTCGATCACGTTCGTCACCAGGATGACGAGTGTCCGTTTGCGGCAGTGCGTATTCAAATGCAAGAAGGCCTCGTCATACCGAGACTCGACCAATTGAGGAAAACGGTCGAAGGACGCGTGCAACAGCCGGTTCATCTGAGCCGGTCCGCCTCGAGGCGGCACGTACGCATGGATTCGGTCGGAAAAGCAAAGCATCCCGACGGAGTCGCCTTGCGTGAGGGCCACGTAGCCGAGCATCAACAGGGAATTGAGTGCGTGGTCGAGTAGCGACAGACCCTCGACTTCGTTCACCATCATCCGCCCGCAATCGAGCAGGAACATGAGCCGCTGGCTCTGGTTGACTTGATAGTCGCGGACCGTCAACTTGTTGCGGCGCGCCGTCGCTCGCCAATCGATGAACTTGTAATTGTCATCAAGCGTATAGTCGCGGAGTTGTTCGAATTCATTGTCCTGCCCGGTACGGCGTGTGCGACGCACCCCGATGAGACTCAAGCGGTTGGTGCGTGCCAGAAGCGCGTATTCAGAAATCTGCTTCATATCCGGGTAAACGTGCACTGTCGATTCCGCGGGAACCCGGACGAAGCGCTGCCACAAGCCGAAGGGACTGCGCGTCTTGCCATAGACCCAACGCCACTGATAGGCCCCGCGGCGCTCGGGTCGAAACTGATACTCGAACAAAGTCTGCCGATGCGGCTGGAGTCGCAGAAGGATCGACTCGGGATGAGCCGTGATTTCGCTGGGAACGTCATCCTTGATTTCGATCTCCAGCGGCGATTGCCCGGTCCAAACGAAGTACAGCGTTGCCGTATGGCGCTGCTTAATCGAAGCCGCTCGCGGCAGCTCGCGCACTACCTGCAGTCCGGAAAACCGTCTCAAACGGAGCAGGTCGATTACCGCGACGGCCAAGAAGACGGCATCCAGAATGAGAGCCCAAGTGAGGCTGAAGAAGCCGATAACTAAGAGCGCAGCGAACGGAATCGCCATGAACGCGAGGAATCGGCGAGTCGGAAAGATGCGCCAACGGGCCAGGAATCCAAAGAAGAGTGCGGCTGCCAATGGTGGAAGCCAATAGGCGGCCCCGACCGCTCGCAACAGCCATTCGAACCAGTCCGGCCACTCGCTCACAGCCGAGGCACCTCCACCGACCGAATGAGCTGCGTGAGGAGGTCGTCAACGGAATGCCCCTCGACTTCCGCTTCGGCCGTCAGGATCACGCGGTGCCGAAGCACCGGAAGCGCCAAGCGAATCACGTCGTCGGGAACGGCGTAGTCGCGTCCACAGAACGTTGCGAGCGTCCGGGAAGCTTGCATCAGCGCGATCCCGGCTCGCGGCGAAGCTCCCATGTGAAAATGGGGCCATCGACGGGTCAACCGCACGAGTTGGTTGATGTACTGGATGAGTGGCTTTTCGACCTTCACGGCGCCGGTCGCCTGCGTGGTCGCCATGATTTCTTCAGGGCCCGTGACGCACTCGAGCGACTCTGTCAGGACTCGATTCACGTCACGCTGACCACCGTGCATCTCCAGCACCGCTGCCTCTTCCGACTCGCCGGGATAATCGACGATCAACTTGAACATGAACCGATCGAGTTGCGCTTCGGGCAGGTTGTAGGTCCCTTCCGATTCGATCGGGTTCTGCGTCGCCATGACGAGAAAGGGACGCTCGATCGGATGCGCCTTCCCATCGATGGTCACACGATACTCCTGCATGATCTCGAGCAGGGCGGCATGCGTTTTCGCAGGAGCCCGGTTGATTTCATCGGCCAAGAGCAGTTGCGTGAAGACGGGACCGGGCCGGAACTCGAACTCCTGAGTCTTCATATTGAAGATGGGAGCACCGGTGACGTCCGAAGGCATCAAGTCGGCGGTGAACTGGATCCGACCAAAGCGACAGCCCAGAATGCGGCCGAGGGTACGGACGAAGAGCGTCTTTCCGAGGCCAGGGACACTTTCGATCAGCACGTGCCCGCCAGAGAAGAGGGCAACGAGCGTTCCAACGACCAACTCGTCCTGTCCCACGTAGACGCGCGCCACCTGCTCGATGACGCGTTGAAACAACTGTCGCGCCGGCGTCGTTCCCGACTCGTCCGCTAACTCCTCGAAAGTGAGCGTCGGGAGTGTGCCGGTGCGCACGGGGGCCGGTTGGGCACCGGGAGTTGCCGCCGAAGGCGCCGGCGCGACGGCCGGCGGCGCGCCGGGCACCTCGCGGGGAGCTACCGGGGCCGACGGCGTTGCAAAAGAGGAAGGATCGGGATGGCTGGGCGGCACGGGATTCGAGGCAGCATGGGGAGCCGTCGGAGCTCCAGCCGTACCGGCTCCCTCCGGTCCCGCCGGCACTTGCTGGACCGCCTGGCACTTGGGGCACTGCGCCTTCTTGCCGGCGATGCTGCGGGGGACTTCCAAAACTTCGCCGCACTGATGGCAGGCGAAACGAATGGCATCGGAAAACGGGGAACTCATCAGATCACTGTCGTCTCGGTGTCAAACAAGTGGATGGCGAATCAGCTCAGTCGGACGTGACCGTCGGCTCTACGGAGGCGCCGGCTGCCGGACGACGCTGCGCTGCACGAGCTGCTGGTAGGCATCGACTTGTCGCCTAGCATACTCGGTGTCTTGAGTTTTCGCCATCAGAATAGCGACCGCGTCGATATGCTCGCCGAAGTCGCTCGCGGGAGGCTGCACGTGCCGCCTCGGCCGGCCGAAGATCGGAAAGAAGGCAAAGCAAATGGCCACCCCGAGGACGGCGACATGGTCCAGAATCGTCGAGATCGGCTCGCTGCGAGGCGGAATATGGCGCCCCTCCGGCTCGGTGTTCCAAACTCGAACGCGCCACGGATCCGGGTCGATGACGGCGACGTGTCCCGACTCGCCACACTGCTCGACCAACACCCGCGCCAGTTCGCGGTTCCCTTCGGGAACCATCCCCAGATTGAGCAGAAAGCTGCCGTTGAGGCAAAACAGGACCTGTCCCTGCAATTCCTCCACGAGTTGCTTCCAATCCGACGTCTCGAATACGTCAGCCAATTCGGAAAAGGACGACCGGTCTCCCACAACTCGCAATACTAAAGGACCACGGTCGCTGTCGAGCAGCACTTCGGACTGAGGGTGAGAGAGGACGGACGGGGCATCCGCCGGCCAGTGCTGGATGGCCATGACTTCGTCATCCGCTTCGGCCTCTTCAGCTTTTCCGGTATCCGGCTTCGGACGCTCGTCGTCTGGCCCCGATTCCGAAGACTGATCACCATCGTCTGCCTCTTCCGCGAGGTGGAGCGGGATCATTCGCGTTGCCGCTCGCAGGTCGGGCCGGTCGAATTCCAGTCCCACCGCCCAAGGACCGTCAATTCGTCCAATCTGTGGATCCCCAGGTTGCCACTCGATCGTGCACCAGGGCGTTTGACAGGGAAACTCATCAGCAAAAAGCTGCTGCAGAAGGGCTTCATGGAGCATGGCTTGTCGCAACGCGAATGGGAATGGATCGCTGTCGTACCGAGTCAGGGTCTTGCGCCAATACTCGCGAACCGGGTCAAAATCCCGGCCGATCAGAATCAGCGTTCCTCCCTCTTCGACGAACTCCCCCAGAAAATCATATTGTTCAACCGACAATTCGGACAGGGACTCGGGAGCCCACACGATGACGCGATAGGCTTTCTCCGGATCCGCCTCGTCGGCTCGACGCTGCTTGCCCATGAGCTTCGGGGAAAGGCGGTGCCAGCGGCGAACCGTAAACCCGTGATCTCGAAACATCTCAGCCAGGACGTCGAGTCCGTCGGGCCACCGAACGGCGCCTGGTCCCTGGAGTTCCCCGTAATGGGACTCCATCGACCTGGGATTTCTCCATGCGCATCCACTTCCCAGCAACAAGATCGCCGCGCACACGATCGAGACCGTCGTGTTCCAACAGCATCGCGTGCCACCGGCACAGCGCCTCAGACCGCCGTTCCATTCTTGCCCGAGACCGATGCCCCACCGCATTGGTGTGCCAGCGCCGATCCCCACCGCGATCGTCATCCTCGGAAGCAAATGTGCCATGTTCGTGTCACCTCAATGCGCCATGGCCAAAGACGCAGGAGTTTGGCAGCGAGCCTGGAGTTCCTCAGTGATCTTCCACATCGCGTCGGCTTCCTCACGCGTCGGCTCCCATCCGCCAAAATAGACACGTTCGAAAATGTGGACCGACGTCCGCAGAAGTTGCCGAAGAGGCGGATCCCAGGCCAGCTCACGCAAGTATTGCCGGTTGGTCTTGCCTTTGGCGAGTCGAATTCGGTTGGTGCGATCGAGCTTCAGCAACTGCTCGCTGAAAAGGAGAATGATCGACAGCCGGAGATCTCCCCGAGCGCGGGCTTGTCGTGCGGCCTCGACCAAATCGTCCGGCCGACTTGCCAATTCGAACGGCAACTCCTCGATCCTCGCCGGGTTCCACTCCGCTGCGGACGCTCCGCTGGCCCCCCTTCGGCTCGTTTGCAAGATCGCACGCATGATGAAGTAGAGCAGTCCCACGAGCCCCACAATGATCAAGGTCCAGATCGTGTACCACACGGCCGGTCCCAGCCACGGAAGCTCAGGCCACTCCCAACTCGATTCCCACTCCGGCCACTGCCAGTCCGTGGACCGGTAATCGGCTCGAGGCTCACGAGGAGCCAGTTCGATGGGCACGACTTCATTCGATTCACCATCGAACCACGGTGCCCGGCCCTGCTCGTGGAGCGTCTTTTCCAACAAGTCGTCAGCACGAAGCGGGGAGGACCCCATCGCGTCGGCAGCGAGAACCGGCAGCAGCGACACCAGGAGACACCACTTCCGCATCAGAGCACCTCCTGCTGCAATCGCGCCGCTTCTGCACGCAGCTCCAACTCGATCTCCCAACCCTCGCTCCGAACGCGAAGGTCGAGGTAGTTGAGGAACCGAACGATGGTCGTGAAGAAAACGGTCAGCCAAAGCGCTAGCGGCCAACCCCAACGCACGACCGCAGGATCGACCACCCCGGAAAGGAACAGCAAGTCGCTCACCCAAAGTGTCAATCCCATGAAGGCGATGACGAGCCCCACCGAGATGACTCCCAGAAGTAGCCCTCGGGCGATATTCTCGCCGGTCGACCATCGGTGGAGCGACTTGAGACGCTGCCTCAGATTCGTGCGGTCGCGTGACCCCCGCTGCCACCCCAGTCGCTCCAGCAAAACGACCTCAGGAACGTACGGACGCCCCAGGCGAACCAGCCAGGCGACTCCCGCGGTCACAAGAAGTCCGAACTCGCGTCCGGAGTAATAGTCGGAAATCGGTAGCCACGCCAACCCCATCCACAAGATGCCTAGAGCGACCCCGCGCGGAATCAGGTAAATACCGATTAAACGGCCGACCGGCGCCCCCAATCCACGCATCACCGTCCGGCGGTCAGCGTCGGGCTCGAACACGAGTTTACCCAAGAGGGGAACCATAAACAGCGATGCCAGCGGAGCCTCCAGCAAAACCAGAAGTCCCATGTTCATCCCGTAACGGTAGCAGACCCCAAGAATCTCCAGAGAACTCAGCGTGTCCATGTCGACTCGAGCAAAGACCCATTCCATCACAACGGCGTTGATGACCATAAGCGGCAGGGCCGCCTTGAAGAAACTCCACCATAGCGGCCACCACCAGCGCGCCATTACATGGAGGGCCAAGTCAAGCGTCTCGTGCGCCCCACGTTCTCGAATGCGGATCGCCGTTCGATCAAACTGCATCACTCGCCTCCGCCCTCAGCCCCAAGACGACGAAGTACGCGACCAAGATCATACTGCTGAGGATCGCCACGGCACCCTTGATCGGATACGGCAAGAGACTCGGTGAAATGAACCCCTCGATGAACGCGGCACCGAAAAAAAGCACCATCGCCGCTCCCATCACCGGCAATGTGTCTTTCAGCGCACGACGGATAGCATCCCGTCGCGAATACCCCCGCGTCCACATCCAACTGACGCCCAACCGCAACCCGGCTCCAGCCGACAAGACGACCGCTGTCAACTCGAATGGTCCATGCGCCGTAACGAATTCGAAAAAATTCTCTGTCCCGGCCGTCTCGGGACGAGCCATGTAGCCAAAGACCGCGCCGATCTGAAGAGCGTTGAATTTCACGACGAGAAGACCGGGTACCAAGAGCAGACAAGATGCAAAACACTGCAGGCCGATGCCCGTGTTGTGCTGGATGTAAAACGCCGCCATCATCACTCGTTCGCTGACTTCCCGATCCTTCAGCGGCGTACCGTACATTTCCTCCATTTGCGCCATCACGGCTTCCCCGAGCGTATCGTCGGCGAATTTCGGAAAAAGGTCATCACGGTACGCCATGAACGCGGCCAGGGCAAAAAGCCCCCAGAAGAAAACAAAAGCGAATTGGACGCACCGGTCGTGCAACACCTGGCGAGGAACGTCGTTGAAGAACATGCGCGACCAGGTGCGGAACGCGAGCCCTTTGGCCCGGTAGAGTTGATGATGGGCGCGAGCTACCAGGCGGTGGAGATAGGAAATCGTTCCCGGTGGTAATTGGTAAGCATCGGCCAACGCGAGGTCGGCACAAACGGCCCGATAAAGCGCAGCGAACTGCACGACCTGTAACGGACTGAACCGTAACGACGTCGAGAACTTTTCGACCATCTGATCGAGTTTCGCCCAATTCTGCTGGCGTTTGGCCAGGCGTTCCACCGCTTTCATGGTCGGTCCGTTTTCTCCTCGTGAACTCCCCGGAGATACCTCACTCCCAACGTCTCCACTCCGAACCCGTCCACTCTCCGACTCCTAAACGGCCACCTTGGGCGCTCCCGGCAAAGGCGTCACTTGAGCCCCCTGTTGCACCCGATGCTGGTCCAAAATGGCTTCGTCCCGATCCCGGTCGGCAATGAAGATACGGTAATAAAGTGCCAGAAGGAAAAGGTCGGGAGCAACACTGGGGAATTGGGGATAGCGGCCGCGGAAAGCTTCCAGCAGCCATCTGGCCATCTCCGCACGCCGTTCCGGGGAGAGATGAGAACGACGTTCGACGTAGCGAGCCACGGCGCGCCGCAGCGTGCGACTCACTCGAAACGTGTCAGGAATCTGCCTCGCCAGGGAGACGACCGTGGGAGTCGCCACATGCATGATCTGGGGGCGCCACTCGCGTTCTTCCACGATCACCATCGTCCCGCAAACCAGATCACCCACCCTGCGGTAGTTGCGCGTGAGCGTGGCGCTGAGCAAAGCCACCAGAAACAACGGAGCTCCACTGAATCCAGACGTCTCCGCACGAATTCCCCAAAAGACGGTCAGCGGCACCCACGGCATCAAGTCGACAAACCGAAAAACATTGCGTCCGAACGCCTGTAAGCCACTGACGGCTCGCCCGTCGGTGGAAATCACGCGCAAACGCAACGCGGCCTTACCCGGAGTCACACCATTCCAGTAGGCCTCGAATAAGGCCCCATAAAACCACATCAAAATGAACACAGACAAAAGGAGAACAGCATTGGCGATGGCAAAAGAAAGGAGAAACGCTGAGGCGATCCTGACAAGGATCAAGAGCACACCGATGATGAGCCAATCGAGCAACAATGCTGCTAGCCGAAGAAAGGGCCCCGCCACACGGTACTCGAACGCAATGTTCTCCGGCGTCACGACCTGAGCCGCCGTGTCCACGATTTCAAGAGGCCTGCTCATCGGGAAATTCGAAGGGGCGCGATACTCCAGGGAGTCCTCCGTCGGCGGGTAGCAAAGAAAAGCTCATTCTCCCGCCCGCGGTCTTCCCCATTATGGCGTCATCGTGGAAAAATCACAAGCTGACGCTTAGGCTCCCGAATACACGGCACCGATCGCAACATCGGTATCCAACGGAACCCCCTCACGCCCCCCCGGTCATTTCTTCTTGACCGTTAGATAAACCGGATTCGAGCAGTAGTTCGTCGTGATCGAAAACGTGATGGCGACTCGAGCCAACACGGCGATCGGAAGACGTTCCACAGGCGTCGCATTCTTGGCCGCCTGCAAGATGATCTTACCTTCGAGCTGGTCCCCAGTCAGCCTCGCCGTGCTCCCCGGAGCCACCGTCACGCCCGGCGGCAACTGCTCGCCGAACTTGGTCGAGAAATAATCGAAACTCATCGCTAGCGTCACGCCGTCCTTGAATCCCTCCCGACGCCGGATCCGCACCCGAAGCTCCGCTTTCTCCCCAGGAGCCAACTTCAACTCCTGCGGTTCGGCCACCACCTCGACGAGATCCATCGGCTTCACAACGCCCACGATCTGCGTCCGAATCGGCCAACGCGCCTGACCACCCCCACTCCCCTGCTGTTCACACGTCACATACCCGTCACGGACAACTTCCCGCGCTGCCTCCCCTTCCCCAATCGTCGCTCGGCCGCGCACCGTGACCAACGCCGCACCCAGCGGCGCACTCTTGTCCGCCGACAAAATCACAGCCGCTCGCTTCATCGTCGGCGGCACGGTGATCGGCGTCTGCGTCACTCCCTCAGGCAACCCGTCCACTTCGATCGTTACGGGACCGTCAAAGCCATGGTATCTCGCGATGTCAACAAACCAGATCATGCGCGTTCCCGGCGCAAGCATCGCATAATAGTACTCGCCCCGAACCTCGAAGTCCGGCTCCGCCGGTCTCCCTTCCAGATAGTAATAGAAATCCTCGCCGCCACGATCATGCAAATCGCGCACGGCGACGCAGTAGCGGCCGTCGGCCGGAGCTGTCCAATAGAGCCGACTGTCTTTCGTCTTCTCAATCGGATGGTCATCGGCCTCAACGATGAGCCGACCCTTGGCATCATAGATCTCTAACACCGCATCCAGCGGAAAGCCGAGTCGCTTGGCATAGACCTCGAACGCGTACGCCTGTCCCTTCTTCGCTTCGAACGCATAAAAGTCGACTTCGTCTGCCCGACTCAAACGTCCACTGATGCCTCGAGGCCATTCAAGCGCCGCGGCCTTTTCCCAACCGCCGTGATCCCCCTCGGGCTCGACCGCCTGAGGCAGCGGCGAAACCAAATAAGCCAGTTCGTTGGTCGCCTGCCCCTCGGCCTGTGCTCGCACGCGTGCCCGTAGCGGCTCGTCCGCTCGACGCCGTCGCTGCCCCTTGGGCCACGGATCGCCCACGAGCGACACTTCCTCCCGGAGCCGGCCTTTCAGGTCGATCGCGCGAGCCGAAACCGTTTGACCCTCCTGCACCGCCAAGGGAAACGTGGCCAGGCGATGCGGCCGCGTCGAGAGCTCGATGCAATAGGCGTAACGAGGATCCCCGGCGTACCGAGCGTCTCGCAGTTCCAGATAGTACGTTCCGTCCGCCGGAACCTCGAACTCTAAGATGGGATCGGGGCCGAAGCGGTTGTCGCACGCAGCCAACAAGCGTCCCTCGGCATCGTACAGCGACAAGAGTGGATCCATGAGATAGATCCTCGGGCCGCGCACCACCATGCCGTGGATCTTGTGCGTCACCCGCTGAGCGAAGACTTCGGCTACGAAACGCTGCCCCTGTTTTAACTCCACTGCGTAACAGTCGACGTCTTCCATCCGCTCGCAAATCCCCGCCACCGTCACCGGCAACTCCACGTCCTGCGCCTGCTCGCGCGTGTCGTTGGCCTTGGTCTCTTCGAGCACCACGGGAAAATCGGTCACGTGCACCTGCGTGACACTCGAGACCGCCTGTGCCGTCGCCACTCGCAACTCGTGCTCGCCCGCCGGCTGGTCCGAAGGAACCTCGCACCGGAACCGAAACGGCGTCCCCTTCGAAGCCCGGCCGCGCCGCGGCGCCGGCTTGGGTTTCTCCTCGAGGAACGTGAACTTCAGCCCCGGCGGATCGGAAAAGACCGCAAGCGTCTCATCCAGCGTGAAGTTGCTGCGAATCTCGAGCTCAACCTGCGTCCCTCGCTGCACCGCCGCCGGATGGACGATCGTCAACTGACGAAAACCAACCTGACTGACCACCGGACGAGCGCTGCTCAAGAAGACGGCAACGACGATCGAGAAAACGGTAAGGGAAACACGAGGCATAGGGTTTAGGGTTCCTGGTTCAGAGTTGCAATCACTGGTCGTGCTCGTGCTCAGCGCAGCGGTGCTCGTACTCGTAATCGAAGACTCGCCGCAGCGGTAGTTCCTGGTTCGGGGCTCGGTAGATGGTAGCAGTCCTTCCTCCCTTAACCACCCCGCGCCTCTCAAACTTCAAACTTCAAACTTCAAACTTCAAACTTCAAACTTCAAACTTCAAACTTCAAACTTCAAACTTCAAACTTCAAACTTCAAACTTCGTTAGCCGAAGAGCTCGGGAATCGGCGTGCCTT